>JAABQG010000039.1 GCA_011391595.1 Hydrogenophaga sp. | reverse complement strand
GATGGTGTCTTCAGGCAGCTGTCTGAGGCACTCCGCCAAGGCCTGGGGATCCGGCTTTTCCATCGGCGGCTGCGGGGCACGCACCTGGGGCGACTTGCCGTCCCACACAAACGGGTTGCCGTAGGCCGGCGGATCGGGCTGGCAGTCGTACTTGTAGATAGGCGGCCCGCCCGCATCAAAGGGTTGAAACGAAATCGTGGTCTCGAAGATCAGGGGCCTGCCGGTCGGCGTCGGCGGCAGCGCCGGCATGTTTTCAACGGCTTTGCGGGCCAGCTGCTCGGCAAGCGTTGAGGTGGTCCACAAGGTCTCCAGTCGCGCCAGTTTTCCGTCGGGGGCGATTTCGACGCGAAACCGGACCACGCCCTGGTCCGGCCCCTCGATGGCGGTGCCCATCATGCTGCGAACCTGCTGCCCCCAGTTGTAGCGGTAGCGTTTGCTGTTTTTCAGCGTGTACGTGCCCGCCTGTGCCCACTCGTGCGCCGTCGGGGCGGGCGGCGCGTCCATGACAGCCTGTGGGCGTCCGGCGGGCGGGGGCGTCGCCACCGTCTCCCGCGCGGACTGAAGGGCTGCGGCCGGTCTCGGGTCGGGTGCCGGGGCCCGGATTTGATGGGGGCGATCTGGCGGCGGGGTCTCCGCGGAAGCCTTCGGCGGTGCCGATATCACTTCCAGGCGGATCACGCGTTCCGCGGGTCGCGCCGCTTCGACTCGGCGCTTGCCGTCAAGACCGCCATGGACCAGCGCCACAATGCCCAGGGCGTGCAAGGCCACGGACAGCACAACAGCGACAACAAACCGGTTTCGTTGCATGGGGTTCAAGCGCTTCCCGACGGATCAAACGGCTCCGAAGTGGAGCCCACAGCCGTGGGCACCGCGGTCATCCCATGTTCGGGGGCCAGTTGTGCGTCTCGGCCTGGCAGGCCTTGCACCAGGCGTACAGCGCGTCGTACATCACCATCCCGTGGCGCAGCATTTCATGGTCGTCCTTGAAGACGTGTGACAGGCCCAGCGACACCGCATACAACCCGGCCGATTGGGGCGCCAGGTCCAGGCGCGAGGTGTCGGCGCCCCGCACGATGGTGGCGAGCTGTTGCAGCGCAGGCTCATGCAGCGCGTGCCTGGCAATGAAGGCATCGAAGCTGCACTGCTCGCCCACGTGCGTCATTTCGACGCCCGGGATGTCATAGGGCGTGGCGCCCGTCTCGGCGGCGATCCTCAGCACATCCGATGCCGGCACGTACAGGAATTCGGCGTCGGGGTCGATGAAGCGGCTGATCAGCCAGGGGCAGGCGATGCGGTCGATCTTCGGGCGTTCGCGGGTGATCCATTTCATGGTGCTGCTCCTTGGGGTGGGGTCGGGCGGCTCATATGGCCTTCCAGCCATCGATTCCGTCTTGCAAGTGGGATCCTTTGGCGCATCAAGCGAGAAACCGGCTGGCCACCAGCCCGACGGCCGCGCAGGCGCCGAGCAGCGGCATCACGCCGACCTTGAAACGGAACAGCGCCACGGCGGCGGCCAAAGTGATGGCGGCCGACACGGCGTCGAAGCGCCCGCCGAAAACCTGCGGCCACAACACGTGGTAAGCAAAGAACATCGCCAGGTTGAGGATCACGCCGACCACTGCGGCGGTGATGGCCGACAGCGGCGCGGTGAAGCCCAGCTTGCCGTGCGTGGCCTCGACCATCGGTCCGCCGGCCAGGATGAAGATGAACGAGGGCAGGAAAGTGAAGAAGGTGACCACGCCGGCCGCCACGGCGCCGCCGAGGAACAGCGCGTCCGGCCCCAGCACCTGCTTGAGCCAGCCGCCCACGAAGCCCACGAAGGCCACCACCATGATCAGCGGGCCGGGCGTGGTCTCGCCCAGCGCCAGGCCGTCGATCATCTGTGGACCGCTGAGCCACTGGTGGGTCTCGACCGCACCCTGGTACACGTAGGGCAGCACGGCATAGGCGCCGCCGAAGGTGAGCAGCGCTGCCTTGGTGAAGAACCATCCCATCTGCGTGAGCGTGCCCTGCAGTCCGTTGACGGCCACCAGCGCACCCATCGCCAGCAGCCACAGCCCCAGACCCAAAGCCAGCACCTTGACCAGGTGGCTGCGCGAGAAACGGGCGTGGGCCGGCGTCGGCGTGTGATCGTCGATCAGCGCCGGGCCATAGCCCTGTTTCGCGCCACCATGCCCGCCGCCCAGGGCAAACACCGCAGGCCAGCGTTGCGCGCCGAAATGTCCGATCAGCGCCGCCGCCAGCACGATGGCGGGAAACGGCGCATCGAAGGCGAAAATCGCCACAAAGGACGCGGCGGCGATGCCCCACATCCAGCGGTTCTTCAAGGCCCGCGATCCGATGCGGTGCGCGGCGTGCAGCACCAGGGCGGTCACGGCCGGCTTGAGCCCGAAGAAGATCCCGGCCACCAGGGGCACATCGCCAAAGCGCAGGTAGACCCACGACAGCGCGATCAGGATGAACAGCGAGGGCAGCACGAACAGCGCACCGGCCACGATCCCGCCCCAGGTGCGGTGCATCAGCCAGCCGATGTAGGTGGCCAGTTGCTGCGCCTCCGGCCCGGGCAGCACCATGCAGTAGTTCAACGCGTGCAGGAAGCGCTTCTCGCTGATCCAGCGGCGGCGTTCCACCAGCTCGGTGTGCATGATGGCGATCTGCCCGGCGGGTCCGCCAAAGCTGATGAAGCCGAGCTTGAGCCAGAAGCGAAAGGCCTCGGCAAAGCTCACCGCAGCGGGTGCCGCCGGGTCTTTGATGGGCGCGGTGGATGGGGTCGTGGTCATGGTCCGGTTCCGGTCGAAGGGGCGGGCGAGGCATACAAGGCATCGAACACGTTCGCAGCGGCGGCCGCCAGCGCGTCGTCGTCGGCGTGCAACTCGCGCAACCCGCCCAGCACGCTTTCCAGACCCGCCGCCTCCGGCACGGGAATGCCGCCTGCGTCCAGGACGTGCACGGCGCCGGCGATGCGCTGCAAGCGGGCGTCGCGGTCCAGGTCAAACGCCGCGATCAACACCTCGAACGTGACGCGCGAGCCCACATGGGTGAAGCGTGCGCCGTCGAAGTCGAAGCCCAGCGCGCCGCGCGGCGCGGACGGTGTTCCGGCGGCGTCGGGCAGCCAGAGGAACCGGGCCTGAGGATCGATGAAGCGGCGGATCAGCCAGGCGCAGGCCAGCCGGTCCACCCAGGGACGGGCGCGCGTGGCCCAGTGCTTGCCCTGGAACTTGCGCGCGTCGAGCCGTTCGATGCCGTGATCCAGCTGCGGTTGGGGCTCGCCCCGGGAGAACCGGGCCTCCAGCGCCAGCCGCAGCGTGTCCATCGCGGCCTGCGCCTGGTCGGCGGCAGCGCTGGGGTAGTAGTCGATGCGGCGAAGCGCGTGCAGCGCCTCGGCCACAGACCTGCCACGCCGACGCGCCTCGGTCTCGCCGAGGCTGGGCAGATCCGACTGCAGGGCCGTGACGGTGTGCCGCCACAACGCATAGGCCTCGGTGCGGTCGAACAGCGCCAGCAATGCATCGCGCTGGGCGTCGTCCCGCGGCGACAGCGACAGCACCATGGCCGAGCCGCCATGCTCGCGCACCTCGGCGGCAAGCGGCTCAAACAGCGCCGCGTGTTCCGAAGGCAGCAGGTACGCACCGTCGCGCAAAGCGCCGCAGCCCAGCGTCTTGAGCGCACGCCAGACCCGCACCCGCACCGCGTTGGGTTGGGTCGGCAGGGTCAAAAAGAGGATGGCCAGCATGATTTGAAATATACATCACATATATAGTAACGAATATCTCAAATAATCTGGAGATGCGGCCATCGACAAAGCCCACGGCACGCGCTATGCGCCCCACATCCGGCGCGGCGCTGGGTGAGCGGCCGCTTCAGTCAAGGCCGAACATCAGCCACGGGTTGGCGGACTGAACCGCTGGCGAGGCAGGGCGGGCGGAGCAGGAAGTCCTGTTTCTATAGCAAATAAAGACCGCTTGACGCTGGTATGGTGCCAAAAAAGCTTGAAATTGGTGGCATTTACGGTTTCGACAGGGATTGGGCGGTCTGGAAAACCGGTTCGACCCTCAGCACACCGGACATCAATCGGTCAGGGGCCGTCAGCGCAATCTCAAGATGCGGAGGGCGCCGACGAGAACCACCATGCCGATCACGAATCCGATGATCCAGTCCGGCAGCGGACTGCCGCTCCAGAGAACCAGCCCGCCGGCCAGAATCACCCCCAGGTTGGCCAGGACATCGTTCGCTGAAAAGATGTAGCTCGCGCGCATGTGGACGCCCTTGTCGCGATGGCCCGAGATCAGGGTCAGGCACCCCACATTGGCCGCCAGCGCCAGCAGGGAGATTCCGATCATGGCGGTTTCGTGCGGGGAACTGCCCGCCATGACCCGTCGCCCCGTTTCGGACAATGCGCCGACAGCCAGAAGCAGCTGCAGCAGCCCGGAAACGCGTGCAGCCCGCAGTTTGTGCCCCGGGGCTCGCCCGACCGCGTAGAGCGCCACACCGTACACGGCGGCGTCGGCCAGCATGTCCGCCGCGTCGGCGATCAGTCCCGCGGAGTCCGCCCACCAGCCCGCGATCATCTCGACGACAAACATCATCGCGTTGATCCCCAGCAACAGCCACAGCACCCGGGCTTCGGCCGCGTCGTCAGTGACCGGAATCACGCTGTCGGCTTGCAGGGGCTCAGACGCCTGCAGTTGCGCACCGTAGCCCAGCGGAACCAGTCGCTCGATGATCTGGCGGACGTCCCCCGCGTGGCCGACGACCAGGGTTCGGCCCGGAATGTCGAACACCATGAAGCGCGTCGGCACATCGGCGAGTTGCAGGCGGATCATCTGCTCCTCGGACGGGCAGTCCATGCCGGGAATGCGAAAACGAGAACGGAACCACGGTTGATCGCCGCGCACCTCGCCGACAGAAGGCGACCCTGATGGGGTGGGCGTGGCTTCACAAGCGCTGCTGCAGGAACAGGCGTTCTGGTCACTCATTTTGAAATGCGGTCCGGGGCATCAAATCAACCGCGATTTTCTCACTGACTGCGGTTGGCAATGGCGCAAGACCGCAGCGGGGATTCGAAGTCTGGATCTGCACAGGCCGCAGCCCGTCAGCCCGAAAGCCGTCTCGATTCGGTATTAATATCATAGCAGCTGATGGATATTTGACGCTGGGAAGATGCCATTTTGACGCAGTTTTCGAGCACAAAGCGCATCAGTCGCGCCCCTCGCTCAGCAGCGATTCAATGTCGCAGGGCTCGCTGGCGGGCGCCTCTGCCATGAAGCGTTGCATGTGCAGCGCGGCCGCCATACCCACGCGCCGCGCGTCCCCCGCGCAGCCTGGTCAGCGGAAAGTCTTAAGCTTCTTTGGCCTTATTCCAGCGTGTAATGGTCATAGTTAGCTATATTTTATATAGCTATACACCCTGCCGGCCAGGGCGTTTCCGGGCGAGCCAGGGCTTCAGCCCTTCTTCGACACCAGCGTCAGGATGTCATAGCTGGCGACCAGTTCGCCGTGCTGGTTCTTCACTTCCACGTCCCAGGCCACCACGCCCTGGCCGTTGCCGTTGGCGTCCTTCTTATTGCGGTCGATCTTGCGCTTGCAGGTCAGGCGCACCTGGATGCTGTCGCCGATCGCCACTGGCTTGACGAAGCGCAGCGTGTCCAGCCCGTAGTTGGCCAGCACCGGGCCGGGCTCGGCCACCACGAACAGGCCGGCCGCGTCCGACAGCACCAGGTAGCCGTGCGCGATGCGCTGGCCGAAGGGCGAGGCCTTGGCGGCTTCGTCGTCGAAGTGCATGTAGAACATGTCGCCGGTGAGGCGGCCGAAGGCGTGCACGTCTTCGTCGCGGATCACACGGGCGGGCGTGAGCAGCGATTCGCCGATCTGGATTTCTTCAAAGTGGCGGCGGAACGGGTGCACGCCGGTTTCCAGCACCGCGCCGCCGCGCACGTATTCGCGCGTCACGGCGGTCAGCATGGTGGGCGAGCCCTGCACTGCCGCGCGCTGCAGCAGGTGGGTGACGGCACGCAGGCCGCCCAGTTCCTCGCCGCCGCCCGCGCGGCCCGGGCCGCCGTGCTTGAGCACCGGCAGCGGCGAGCCGTGGCCGGTGGACTCGGGCGCGGATTCACGGTCCAGCACATGCACGCGGCCATGCAGCGCGGCCAGCGCCGGCACCATGATCGCCGCTGTTTCGGGGCTCTTGGTGACCAGCGAGCAGACCAGGCTGCCCTGCCCGCGCGCGGCCAGTTGCAGCGCTTCCTCGACGCCGTCATACGGCATCAGCGTGCTGACGGGGCCGAAAGCTTCCACGTCGTGCACCGCGCTGTTGGCCAGCGGCTTGCGCGCCAGCAGCAGCGTGGGCGGGAAGAACGCGCCGCCCGCCGTGCCCTCGCCCACCGGGGCAAAGCCCGCGCCGCCGCCATAGACCACTTCCGCGCCCTGGCGCAGCAGCGCCACGCGCTCGCCAACGTCGGCCTGCTGCGCGTGCGAGGCCAGCGCGCCCATCTTCACGCCCTCCACCGACGGGTCACCCACCACCACCTTGGCCAGCCGCGCGGCGATGCGCTCGGCCACCGCGTCCAGGTGCTGGCGCGGCACGATGGCGCGGCGGATCGCAGTGCATTTCTGGCCGGCCTTGACCGTCATCTCGCGCACCACTTCCTTGACGAACAGGTCGAACTCTTCGTCGTCGGGCGTCACTTCCGGCGCCAGGATGGCGGCGTTCAGCGAGTCGGCCTCGGCGTTGAACGGGATGCTGTGGCGCACCACGTTCGGGTGCACGCGCAGCTTGGCCGCGGTATCTGCCGAGCCGGTGAAGGTGACCACGTCCCGCCCGTCCAGCCGGTCCAGCAGGTCGCCGGTGGAGCCGATCACCAGCTGCAGCGCGCCGGCTGGCAGGATGCCCGATTCGTTGACGATGCGCACCATGGCCTCGGTCAGGTAGCTGGTGGCGGTGGCGGGCTTGCCGATGCAGGGCATGCCGGCGAGGAAGCTGGGCGCAAACTTCTCCAGCAGGCCCCAGATGGGGAAGTTGAAGGCGTTGATGTGCACCGCCAAGCCGCCGCGCGGCACCAGGATGTGTGTACCGCCAAAGGTACCCTTCTTGCCCAGGTTCAGCGCCGGGCCTTCGTGGATCAGGTTGCCGCTGGGCAGCTCGCCCGCGCCGACGTTGGCATAGGAAAACAACGTGCCGCTGCCCCCTTCGATGTCGATCCAGCCGTCCACACGCGTGGCGCCGGTGTGGGCCGAGATGGCGTAGAGCTCTTCCTTGCGCTCGCCCAGGTACTTGGCCAGCGCCTTCAGGCGTGCGGCGCGCTGCTGGAAGTCCAGCGCCAGCAGGCCCGGCAGGCCCACGCGGCGGGCGTAGTCCACGGCCTCGCCAAAGTCGAGCGCTTCAGCATGGGTGTGGGCCACCGTCTGGCCGTTGATGGCGCTGCGCAGGGCCTGGGCCGGCTGCTGTCCGATCCAGCGGCCACCGATGAAGCTTTGGAGAAGAGTGGTCATTGCAGGGATTTCTCTGATGATGGCCCAAAGTGCCGTTATCGAATTAACCGACCGATCGGTCGTGAATTATTGTGCATGTCTTCTGGCATTTTGCCATGCCTTGGTGACGGCGCCTCAGGCCACCGCGTGGGCCACGCGCAAGGCCTCGACAGCAGCAGCGTCGTAGCCCAGGCCACGCAGCAATTCGGCGGTGTGCTGGCCCAATGGCGGGGGCTGCAGGCGCACGCCCAGGCGCTGGCCGTCCATCGTGAACGGAAACAGCGTGGTGCGCGCGGTTTCTCCGGCGCGCGCGCCATCGGGTAGGATGATCTCGGCCATGCCGCCGGTGGCGTTGAGGTGCTCGTCGTCGAACAGTTCCTCGGGCTTGCGGATCGGCGCAAACGGCAGGCCCACGCGCTCGAACAGAGCGGCCAGCTCGGCGGCGCTGTGGCGGGCCAGGCGCTCGCGCAGGATGGGCATGAGCGTCGGGCGCAGTGTGACGCGCGCGTTGTTGGTGGCGTAGCGCGCATCGGCCTTGAGGTCGGCAAAGCCCAGCGCATCGCAGAAGGTGGCCCATTGCGCGTCGCTGACCGCCGCGAGAAAGATCTGCTCGCCGTCTTTCACCGTGAACACGTCGTACACCGCCCAGGCGGAGATGCGCTCCGGCATCGGCGCCGCAGGCTGGCCGGTGATGGCGTACTGCATCATGTGCTGGCCGACCAGGAACACGTTGTTCTCGAACAGCGCGCTCTGCACTTCCTGCCCGCGGCCGGTGATGCCGCGCTGGATCAGCGCCCCCAGCGCGCCGATGGCGCCGAACATGCCGCCCATGATGTCGTTGACGCTGGTACCTGCGCGCAGCGGGTCGCCAGAGCGCCCGGTCATGTAGGCCAGCCCGCCCATCATCTGCACCACCTCGTCCAGCGCCACGCGGTGCTCGTACGGGCCGGGCAGAAAGCCCTTGTGGCTGACGTAGATGAGGCGCGGGTTGCCGGCCGACAGCGCGGCGTAGTCCAGCCCGTACTTGCCCATGGTGCCGGGCTTGAAGTTCTCGGCCACCACATCGGCGCTGGCCGCCAGCTTGCGGCCCACCTCGGCACCGGCCGGCTTGTGCAGGTCGATCGCGATGCTCTTCTTGTTGCGGTTGAACATCGGGAAAAAGCCCGCGCCCGCGCCCAGCAGGTGGCGCGTGCGGTCGCCCTCGATCGGCTCGACCTTGATGACCTCGGCGCCCATGTCGGCCAGCACCATGCCGCAGGTGGGGCCCATGACCATGTGGGTGAATTCGACGACACGCAAGCCGGACAACGGCAGGGTCGCGCCTTGCGGAGACGACGAAGGGGAGCGGGGATGCGGGGTGTTGGCAGCTTGAATCGTGTCCATTACGCGATTCTCCCGGAGTTCAGTACGGTACGCGGCGCCACCGATCACCGGCTACGGCCAGACTCCCTGGCAAGCCGGCCTTGCCTGGTTTACCTTGACAAGCGTGTTTGAAGCGAAAACCGGCTGCTGCCCTGGGTCAGTAAATCAGAGAGATCGGCAAGAACCGACCACGCGCCACCCCATCACTGGACGCGGCCAGCATGCGGCAAAGGAATTTCTTTGACTTCCTCGGCCAGCGCCCCCCCACGTCGTCAGGCGTTGAGCCGCCGAAATGCCACCTGCAAAGCAGGCGGCTATGCAAAACCCCGGAGGGCAAACCATTCTCTACCGGCCCTGGCCTCGTTCGTCATCTTTCCCACGTCCCTGGCCCTGCCCTTTCCCTTGTTGCCCTTGCCTTGGCTCCTGGGACGCGCCCTTGCCTGCCGGCGCATTGTCCTGGCCTGACCTCGGTGTCTGTTGCTCACGCTGGCCCGCACCCTGTTGCTGCGGCGGCTGCGGCTGCTGTTTTTCCCTCTGATCCTGTACGGTCTGCCCTCTGGTCTGAGATGGGGCTTGCGTTGGGACTGGCCTCTGCACCTCTTCGACCCCTCTTTGCGGCGGCTGAGTGCGTGGGACGACTGGACCGCCTTGCTGGCCCTGGTAGCCCTGCTGGCCCCGCTGAGAAGGCGCGGGGGCCCTTTGCCGTTCCTGCTCCTGATACTGCTGCCGCACTACGGCGTCACGTGGCTGATAACGGTAATTCTGGTTGTGAATCTGTTGCTGTTGCTGCCCTTGGGGATAGCGATCCCCAGAGTACTGCCGCTGGTAAACAGGCAGTGGCGCGGGCGCGGGCGCGGAACTGCGGTTCCATTTGTCCCATCCGCCTCGCTGCTGCTCCCAGCCACGCCCCCAGTGCTCACCCCAGCGAGGCGGCGCATCCGGGCGCCAACCCTGGAAGTACGCCGGAGGCGTCCGGTAGTAGCGCACCGGGACCCGCAGGACGTACAGGGGGACAACCTCAGGGCTCACCATGCCCCAAGGCCCGTTGTACCAGGAACTCGCGTACCAGCTGTCGCGCTGGTAGACCCAGTACATGCCATCGTAGAAGAAGAAGTTCGAGTTCAGTTGCGGTGCGTAGTAGACCGGGTAGCCTGGCACCTGCACCAATTGCGGGTACGCCGGCAAATTGATCCCGATGCTCACGCCGGGAAGCCCGATACCGATACCGACGCTCACCTGAGCCGTGGTCGCAGTGACCGACCCAAGAAGCACACAGAAAACAAGAGGGATGTAGCGCATTTTCCACCTTTCAGTTGGACTATCGGAGACCGGATGTTCCCAGCGAAAAGACTTTCATGCTTGTCACCTGTCGCTAACTTTCCGAGACCATTGAATCATTTTCCTCCATCAATTGCGAATCGTCTGTGGGCTGGCGCACTCAGTGCGATTGGCCCGGCAAACTTGTGGCTTAAGGTTTGCCCCAGTCTTCTAGGCCAATCGCTGCAAGGATCAAGAGCTGTCTTCCATGGGCAATGTTGCGTGGCAGGAATAGACTATGAAGTCTTGCGGTATGCGACGGCATCTGGCAAGGGTCGCGCAGCATCAAAGATCCACGGGGTCCCATGGTCGATGATCCAATGAAACCAATCTCTCGGGCCGCATCGCGCTGGTCTGTCAGGGCTTTGCTCGCCTGGCTGGTCCTGGCCACGCTGCTGCCGGGCGTGATCGGCACCATGGTCCTGTTTGCGGACCATTACGGGGCCCATCGCGCGGAGTTCGAGAAAGGCACACTGCAGACCACCCGTGCACTGGTCCAGGCGGTGGATGGCCAATTGCTCAAATTGCAGGCGGTCGCCGAGACCCTGGCGACCTCCAGCGAACTGCAGTCCGGGGACTTCGCCGGCTTTCATCGTCGTGCCGGTGCGCTGATGCGAGGCGCAAACATCGGCACCCATGTGGTTCTGAGTGACCCGACCGGGCAGCAGATCGTCAACACTCGGCTGCCCTTTGGTGCGGCGTTGCCGATGAGTCCCGTTCACGCACAAATCGTCCAGCTTGTCGCCAGCGGACAGCCTTTTGTTTCCGACCTGGTGATCAGCAAGGTCACGAACAAACCCACCGTTGCCCTCTATGTGCCCGTGCGCTCAGGCGGCAAGGTCGTGTACGCCCTGGGAGTCGGCATCATCCCTCAGCCGATCAACCAGATTCTGGTCGATCAGAAATTGCCGGAGAAATGGGCTGCCGCGGCTTTTGACAGCGTGGGCAGCATTACAGCATGAACCCACGCGGGCGACGAGTTCGTCGGCCAGGCGGGAGTTCCTGAACTGCTCCAGCGCATGCGCGAGACCTCGGAAGGATCCGTTGACGGTGTCTCAAGCGAAGGCATCCCGATCTTCATGGTCTTCAGCCGCTCGCCCCTGACGAATTGGAGCGTGGCCATCGCCATTCCTCGCAAGCGCCTCGATAAGGACTGGCCTCGAACTGCTTCACTGTTGGCCGTGGGAATAGGGATTTTGTTCAGCACCGGCATCGCGCTGGCGTGGTTCGTGGGTGGCAGGATCGCCCGCTCCGTGAAGGCACTCTCGGGGCCGGCAATTGCCATGGAGTCCGGTGAGACAGTACGGACGCCAGGGGTTTACTTCCGTGAGGCCGGACAAGTCGCCACGGCGCCGCCACTGCGCGAAACCTCAAGCAGCGAACGGACACCCTGGAGGAGGCGTCGCGGGCATTGAACTGGAGCGAAGCCCGCTTGCGCGGCATCTTTGACTCTGCAGCCGATGCGATCCTGACCGTGAACGAAGCAAAAAACATCGTGATGGCCAACCCCGCCGCGGCGAAGATGTTCCGCTGCACTGTCGACCAATTGATCGGCGCGCCGCTGGAGCGGCTGGTCCCCCTGCGTGATCGCGCGGGGCACCCGCAGGGCCTGCTGAAATTTGGCAACCACGGGGCCAGCGAGGACGACAACGACCTCAGCCTGGATGTCCTGGGCTTGCGTGCCGACGGCGAGGAATTCCCTGCCAGTGCAGCCGTATCGCACCTGAGCCTCGGGGGTCAGAGCCTGATTACCGTGATCGTGCGCGACATCACCGAGCGCCGGGTGATCGAGGAGGCGCTGCGCGCCAGCAACGCGATGCTGGATGCCGCGCTCTCCAGCATGAGCGACGCCGTCTTCATGGCCGACGCCACGGGTCGATTGACCCGCTTCAATGACGCGTATGCGACCTTCCACCGGTTCAGGAGCCGGGAGGAATGCGAGAGAGCACTTGCTGAATACCCGGCCTTGATCGACGTTTTCTTTGCCAATGGAGAACCGGCGCCACTCGAGCAGCGGACGATCCGCAGGGCGCTGCGCGGCGAGTCCGCCAGTGCGGTTGAATACAGGCTGCACCGAAAGGACAGTGGAGACACCTGGGTCGGGAGTTACAGTTTCGCGCCGATCCGCGCAAAGGACGGCGCTATCGTTGGCGCAGTGGTCTCGGCCCGCGATGTCACCGCGATCAAGCAGACACAAGCCGACCTGGAGTCCTCGCAGATCGCACTGCACCGCCTGATCTCCGCCATGGACAGCATTCAGGAAAACGAGCGCCGCCGCATTGCGCGCGGGCTGCATGACGATCTGCAGCAAATATTGGCAACGATCAAGGTCTACGCCAAGGGGATTGCCGACGACTGGAATACCCGGACGACGCAAATACCGAAATCGGTTGCGACGATCGGCGAGCTTGCCGATGCCGCCAACACCTCGCTGCGTCGCATCATCAATGATCTGCGACCACAGATCCTGGAGCACCTCGGCCTGGTGCCCGCGTTGGAGGTACTGGCTGAGCAGTTTCAGCAGAGCACGGGCATCCTGTGCGCCATGGCAGCCTATGGAGAAAAGGTGGAAAGGGAGTGGGTGTCCCCGGCGGTCGCCACCTGCTTGTACCGCGTGGCCCAGGAAGCCCTCAACAATGCCGTCAAACACGCGCATGCAGGCTCGGTACAGATCGGGCTTTCGCGCGCGCCAGACGGCAGGATCGTGTTGTCCGTCCATGACGATGGTCTCGGAATGAGTCCGGTCGACCTGAACAAGCTGCAATCGTTCGGCCTGCTGGGGATGAAGGAGCGCGTCAGCGCGGTCAATGGAACGCTGCATGTCGACAGCGCGCCCGGCGTCGGCACGACGGTTGAAGCAAGGGTTCCTTCTGCTGATGCTTCGTAAGCCGCTGGGTCGGCGGTTGGGGTGCTGGCTGCGACATTGCCACGTACACGGTCGACAAAACCCGTCAGCGCTGGACAGGCGATCAGATCGGACTAAAACACGACCAACCCATTGTGGAAGTTTCGAAGTGAGCTATCTTTTCGATAGTGTCAAAAATTCACTTCAGATCGTTTCCAGCGCCAGCAGCCCGGTGGCGGTGTTGGAGATCGGGATGTGGTAATTGCCGTGCACTTTCTTCACGCTCGCACCGCCGGCCGAGACCGCGCCGCGCATGGCCAGCCAGTTGAGCAGTTCCACGCCCTGGGTGCCGGCTTTCTCCACCAGTTCCAGGTCGCTGAACTGCGTGGCCCACTCGGGGTTGCTTTCCATGCTGTCCAGAAACTGCAGGTCGAAACGCTTGTTGATGAAGCCGGCGCGCTCGCCCTCCAGCTGGTGCGACAGGCCGCCGGTGCCCAGCACCACCACGCGCTCGGCGCTGTCCCACGACCGGATGGCCTCGCCCACGGCCTGGCCAAGCTTGTAGACGCGCCGCGCGGTCGGCAGCGGGAACTGCACGGTGTTGATGTTGATCGGCACGATCTTCACCGGCGCCACCTCGTGGCCGGGCCAGAACAGCTTGAACGGCAGCGTGCAGGCGTGGTCGATCAGCATCTCCTGGCAGGTGACGATGTCGAACTCCTTGTCGATCAGGTGGTTGATGAGGTGCCAGGACAGGTCCAGGTTGCCGGGCAGCGGCGCGGTGGTGGGAATGCCCCAGCCTTCGTCGGCGTTGCGGTACTCGGGCGCGGCGCCCACGGCAAAGGTGGGCATCTTGTCGAGGAAGAAGTTCAGCCCGTGGTCGTTGTAGAACACCACCACGGTGTCGGGCCTGACCTTGGCCAGCCAGTTGCTGATGGGCGGAAAGCCGTCGAAGAAGGGCTTCCAGTACGGGTCCTGCTGCTTGCCCTTGTGGATGGCGCCGCCGATGGCGGGAATGTGCGAGGTGGCGAGGCCGCCGATGAGTTGTGCCATTTGAATGCTCCTGTGCTTCGGCGGTCGGACTACTGCTCGTTCGCGGCGACCAATTTCGCCTTGAATTCATCTTTGGTCACACCGGTCTGCTGCGCGCCGATGTCCTGCATGTCCAGCCCGAAGATGCCGGCGAGCTTGGCCAGGTAGTAGGCGTTGCCGCCGGCGGCCAGCATCTGCAGCACCTGGCCGGAGCGCACCGCGTCCGCCTGTTCGGGCGTGAGCGCGTACTGGCGCATGTAGCCTTCGGTATCGGCCAGGAAGGCGTCGCGGTTGGCCTTGTCGTTGAAGGAGAAGCACATCTTGTTCAGCGCATAGCCCTTGCGGGCCATGGTGCCGTCGAACGGGGTGGTGCCGGGAATGGCGCGGGGGGTCGGGCTCACGGGGTCTCCTGATGGTTGATGTTTGTCAGGCCTGCAGTGTCCCGCTTGCATTGCCAAAGATAAACACATCAATCATGATTCGATCCATGAGCAAATTCGATTGGTCGGACTTGGATGCCCGCCTGCTGCAACTGCTGGTGACGGTGGTGGAGGCCGGCAGCATCACCGGCGCAGCGCAGCGCCTGGGCGTCACGCAATCGGCGGTGAGTCATTTGCTGGACAAGCTGCGCGCCATCACCGGCGACCCGCTGTTTGTCAAGTCCGGGCGCGGCATCGTCGCCACCTCAAGGGCGGAAGCGCTGGCCGGCCCGGCGCGCGAGCTGCTCGGCGAACTGGAGCGCTTTGCGCGCTCGGGCGAATTCGATCCGGCCCAGTGGAACGCCACCATCACCATCGCCGCCAATGATTTCCAGCGCGACCTGCTGCTGCCGGCCCTGATGGCGCGCCTGCGTGGCGCCGCTCCGGGCCTGGCGCTGCGCGTGATTCCGTCCGAGGTGCCGAGCCTGGAGATGCTGCGCAGTGAGCATTGCCAGCTCGTCATCAGCCCGCGCCCGCCGGACGGCGCCGACGTATTGCAAAAGCGCCTGTTCGAAGACCGTTACCGCGTGTTCTACGACCCCGCCGTGCGCGAGCCCCCGCACAGCCGGGCCGAGTACCTGGCCGCCGCCCACGCCACCGTGGTCTACGAGCCGCGCCGCGCGCTGGACCTGGACCAATACCTGGCGGCCAACGGCATCCAGCGGCGCTTCGTGGTGATGGTGCCGGGCTTCGCCGGCCTGCCGACCTTCATTCGCGGCAGCGACCTGCTGGCCACGGTGCCGGGCCGCCTGCAATCGCATCTGCTGCGCGACCTGGCCAGCGTGGCGCCGCCCGTGCCCTGCCCGCCGATGCCGATGTACATGGTCTGGCATGCGCGGCACCAGGTGGATGCGGCGCACCGGTGGTTGCGGGGGGAGATCGAAGGCGTGGTGCAAGCCATGCTGGCCCGCGAGGCCGGCGCCGCGCAGGCTCCCGCCGCGTGAAGCGGGCGTCGCGGTGATGACAGCCTCATGAATCTGCAGCGGTAAGCTCTTGTCCGTTCATGAATTTTCGGAGTCCCCATGTCCCACCAACCCCACAACCATCTTGATCAATGGCTGCATGATGAAGCCGCAGTGACGAAACGAATGGAAGCCGGGCCCGGCCCCGGGGTTGCCACGCCCGAACAGATCGCTGGCAAGACCGGCCTGGAGGTGATGCAGGCCATCCTGCACGGTGAACTACCGTATGCGCCCATCGCGAAGACACTGGATTACATGATTGTTTCCGTGGACAAGGGACATGCTGTAGTGCAGGGCACGCCGGGGCGGCAGCACTTCAACCCGATGGGCACGGTGCATGGGGGCTGGTTCGCCACCCTGCTCGACACGGCAGTAGGCTGCGCCGTGCACACCCTGATGCCGTCAGGACGCGGCTACACCACCGCCGAGCTCAGCGTGAACATCGTGCGCGCGCTCACGCTCAAGGTGCCGCGCGTGCGCGCCGAGGGCCGGGTGATCCACTGCGGCCGCCAGCTCGCCACCGCCGATGCGCGCCTGGTCGGGCCGGACGGCACGCTCTATGCCCATGCCACCACCACCTGCCTGGTGTTTGACGTGCACCACAAGCCGCCGGGTGGCGCGACCGAATAGACTTCAGGCCCATCAACTGAAAGGCCAGTCCATGCGTTTCCTCCACACCATGCTGCGGGTGGGCAACCTGCAGCGTTCTATCGACTTCTACACGAAGGTGCTCGGCATGACGCTGCTGCGCCAGTCCGAAAACCCCGAGTACAAGTATTCGCTGGCTTTCCTCGGCTTCGACGGCGGCAACCCCGGCCAGGCCGAGATCGAGCTGACCTACAACTGGGGCGTGGAGAGCTACGAGATCGGCACGGCCTACGGCCACATCGCGCTGGGCGTGCCCGACGTGTACGCATCGGTCGAGAAGATCAAGGCGGCGGGCGGCAACGTGACGCGGGAGCCGGGCCCGGTCAAGGGCGGCACCACGGTGATTGCCTTCGTCACCGACCCCGACGGCTACAAGATCGAGCTGATCCAGCGCGCCAGCGAAGCAGCCGGCGGCGGGCTGCGCTGAGGAGTCGCCGTGGAGCGTTTCACGATCTCGCTGGACGAGGCGCTGGCACAGCAGTTTGACGAACTGATCGCCGCCCGCGGCTACAGCAACCGCTCGGAAGCGGTGCGCGACCTGATTCGCGGCGCCATCGAAGGCGACCGCCAGCGCGAGGCGCCCACCGGCCATTGCGTGGCCAACCTGTCGTATGTGTTCAACCACCACCAGCGCGACCTGGCCGAGCGCCTGACCGGCCTGCAGCACGAGCACCACGACCTGACGGTGGCGGCCCTGCACAGCCACCTGGATCACGAAAACTGCCTGGAGTCGGTCATCCTCAAGGGCCCGACCGCGCAGGTGCGGCAGTTCGCCGACGCGCTGATGGCCGAGAGTGGCGTGCGCCATGGGCAGTTGAACATCGTCGCCCTGGAGGCCGAGCAGCACCA
Organism: Hydrogenophaga sp.; assembly: GCA_011391595.1. Classification (GTDB taxonomy): domain Bacteria; phylum Pseudomonadota; class Gammaproteobacteria; order Burkholderiales; family Burkholderiaceae_C; genus JAABQG01. The sequence continues at coordinate 16,604 of JAABQG010000039.1, read as the reverse complement.
CGCGCACGACGCCGGCGGCGCGCCGCACGTGCACTATCGCCCGGCGCGCTGAGGGCAGGCCTCTTCCCAACCCACGGCGCCTCGTCCGCCTGGTGAGCGAACATGTGTATGATGATTTTCAAATCACTCATACATCGCCATGCAAGCCCTGCCCGCCGACTGGCTCTCGTTGCTGCTACTGACCTTCGTGCTCGGCATGAAGCACGGCTTCGACGCCGACCATCTGGCCACCATCGACGGCCTGACCCGTCACAACACGCGCGTGCGCCCTGCCCTGGCCCGCTATTGCGGCATGTTGTTCTCGCTGGGCCACGGAGCGGTGGTGCTGGCGATTGCGCTCGGCGTCTCGGCGGCCGCCGGCCACTGGGCGGTGCCCGAATGGTTCGGCATTTTGGGCGCGCTGATCTCGATCGGTTTTCTGGCCGCGCTGGGCGTGCTGAATCTGGCTGCGGTCCTGCGCACCGGCCCGGATCAGGTGGTGCAACCGGTTGGCGTCAAGGGCCGCCTGCTGGGCAGCCTGCGGCATGTCTCGAACCCGCTGGCGGTGGCGCTGGTCGGCGCACTGTTCGCGCTGTCTTTCGATACCTTGTCGCAAGCGGCGTTCTTTGCGTTGACGGCCACGCAGTTCGGCGGCTGGCAACATGCGCTGGTGCTGGCCCTGCTTTTCATGCTGGGCATGTTGCTCACCGATGGCGTCAACGGCCTGTGGATTGCCCGCCTGATCCGCCGCGCCGACCAGACCGCGCGGATCGCGTCCCGCGTCATGGGACTGGTCGTCGCGGGGGTCAGCTTGCTGGTGGCGGGCTTTGGCGCGGCCAAGCTGCTGGTGCCGGACGTGGATGTCTGGAGCGAGGGGCGGGAACTGCAGTTTGGCGCTGCGCTGGTGGCCGTCATCGCCCTGAGCTTTGTGGCTGCGATGCGGCTGGCGCGGCGCCCGGCGGCGGCGGCCTGAAGATCAGTTCCTGCCGCTCACGAAAACTCCTCTTTTTGCAGCATGCACTGACCTTTTAACGCTGGCTTGAGGCCATTTTGACCACAAAAAAGCCCGGAAGACCGGGCTTTTTTCTTGCGGGAGGGGCCTGCGACGGCTTATTTCAGCGTCACTTCCACTCGGCGGGCTTCCTCTGCCGGGCCGCTGGCCAGCGTCTGCTCGGGCTTCCTGAGCTCGACCTTGTCCTGCGGCACACCCTGGGTCAGCAGCACGCCGCGAACCGCCAGTGCGCGCTGCTTGGCCAGTTCGGCATTTTGGGCGGGGTCGCCAGAGGCGTCGTGGAAACCGCTGATCACAGCGATCTTGCCGGCGGCGACGGCCTTGACCACCTCCACCAGCGCCTGCGCCGCTTCGGGCGCCACATCGGCCTTGCCGATGACGAAGTAGAACTTCACCACACCGTTGTCAACCTTGACCGTGGCCACTTGCTGCAGCACCACCACGCCAACGGTCGGCGCGGCCGGGGCGGGCGCCTTGGCAGCGGGCACCAGGTTGCGTGTGTAAATGCTGATCCCGATCACCAGCGAGATCACCAGCGCGATCACGCCAAAAAGAACCCCCAAAACCAGTCCCTGGTTGTCGTCGTCGGAAGAAAACATTGCGCAAGCTCCAAAAATAGTAGAAGCGATTGTAAAGTGCGCACATGACACAGCCTGACAGCGCGCCCGTGCCGATCCTGCGCGATCCGGCGCCCCTGCTGGAACGGGTGCGCGCACAGTGGGCCCGCCAGCCAGCCCATGGCGGCAGTCACGCCGACCTCTGGATCTTCGGCTATGCGTCGCTGATCTGGCGCCCCGACTTTGAATCCACCGAGCGCCATGCCACGCGCGTGCATGGCTGGCACCGTGCGCTGAAGATGTGGAGCCGCATCAACCGCGGCACGCCCGAGCGGCCGGGCCTGGTCTTCGCCTTGCTACCCGGCGGCAGTTGCTCGGGGCTGGTGTTCCGCGTGCCGCATCGACACTCGGAGGCAGCGCTGGCGGCGCTGTGGGCGCGCGAGATGCCTACAGGCGTCTATGACCCGCGCTGGCTGCCCTGCGCCACGCCGCACGGCACGGTGAGGGCGCTGGCCTTCACCTTGTCGCGACGCAGCCCGAGTTTCACTGGAGACCTTCACCCACAGCAGTTGCGCGAGATATTCCGCCACGCCCGCGGACGCTATGGCAGCACGCTGGACTATGCGCGCCAGACGCACGAGGCGCTGCGCCAGCACGGCATTGACGACCGCGCCCTGGGCCGCATGCTGGACCTGGCTGGCGATTGACATCCCTGTGCCACACGCCCCGAAGGGCCCTGCCTATACTGGCGCCATGAACATCGCCGACATCCGCAAGAGCTACGAAAAGGCCGAGCTCAACGAGCACGCCTCGCACGCCGACCCCCTGCAGCAGTTCGACCAATGGCTGACCGAAGCCATCGCCTCCGAGGTGCCCGAGCCCAACGCAATGACCGTGGCCACCGTGGCCAGCAACCTGCGCCCGAGTACCCGCGTGGTGCTGATCAAGGGCTATGACGCGCGCGGCATCGTCTGGTACACCAATTACGAGAGCCAGAAGGGCCTGGAGCTGGCTGGCAACCCCTATGCGGCGCTGCAGTTTCACTGGGTGGAGCTAGAGCGCGTGGTGCGCATCGAGGGCCTGGTGGAAAAAGTCAGCGACGAAGAGAGCGACGCCTACTTCGCCACCCGCCCGCTCGATTCCCGCATCGGCGCCTGGGCCAGCCCGCAGAGCCAGGTCATACCCGACCGCACGGTGCTGGTCACGGCGGCGGCGAAATACGGCGCAAGATTCCTGCTGCACCCGCCGCGCCCGCCGCACTGGGGCGGCTACCGCCTCCGGCCCGACACCTGGCAGTTCTGGCAGGGTCGCAAGAGCCGCCTGCACGACCGGCTGCGTTACCGGCTGGAGAAGGACGGAAGCTGGACGCGCGAGCGGCTGGCGCCCTGATCAGCCGGGCAGTTTCGGCAATACCGCCATCACCAGGCTCACGCTGACCAGCGCCAGCGCGGTCGAGACGGCCACACTGGCCGTGACCAGGTCCTCGGCCTTGCGGTAGCGCTGCGAGAACAGGAACACGTTGGCGCCCACCGGCAGCGACGCGGCCACCACCATCACCGCCAGCGGCATGCCACGCAGGCCGAACAGCCAGCCGGCCGCGCCCATCAGTACCGGGTGCAGCACCGTCTTGATCAGCGAGATCCCCAGCGCGCCCTTGAGCTGCGCGCCGATCGCCGCCTGCGCCAGCGTCACACCCACCAGCACCAGCGCCACCGGGCCGAAGGCATCGCCCAACAGCTTGAGGGGTCGCTCCACCACCGGATGCAGGCCCCATCCGGTCTGCGCATAAAGCAGGCCGGCGATGATGGGCAGGGGCACCGGATGAATGATGGCGTTCTTCACCGCCTGCCCCACGGTGGCCAGCATGTGACGCGGCGCCGCCTTGCCCGAGCGCGCGTTTTCTTGCGCCACCAGCAGTTCCAGCACCACGGTCGCGAGGGTCAGCAGCACCAGTGCGTGCATGGAGATCAGCGTGAACAATTGCACCAGGCCGGCCTCACCGTAGGCCAGCCCGATCAACGGCACGCCGATCATCAGCGTGTTGCTGAAGATCGCCGCCAGCGCCAGCACCGCCGATCGGCTGTTCAGCCCCTGGATCAGCAGCAGCGCGATGAACAGTGCGCCCGCCACGACGTAATACAGCGCGACGGAACGGAAATCGAGTTGTTCGATGTGCACCGTGCTCATGGTGCGAAACAGCAGCGCCTGCGTCAGCACCAGGAACACCAGATTGGACAGGTCGCGCACCGCCTCGCCGCGGATCAGCTTCGCCTTGCCGGCAATGAAGCCGATGAAGATCAGCAACACCACCGGCAGCAGCGAGGAGAGGACGGGGTGGTCGAGCGTCAAAAAAATCCTACGCGTCCGGGCGCGTCTGAGGGACCCAGATCAGACGGTCCACGTCGATGCCGAGCTTTCGCGCCTGCGCCAGCACCTGCTCGCGAACCTCGGGCGTGAGTTGCCTGTCGCGCGACAGGATCCAGACGTAGCCGCGATCAGGCCCCACCACCAGGGACCAGCGGTATGAAGGATCCATCGCCGCCACGTTGTAGCCGCCATAGAACGGGCCGAAGAACGAGACCTTCAGGGCACCCCGGTTGGTGTCGCCGGTGAACAAGGCCCGGCCCACGGCCTCCTTCCAGTCCTTTCGCTCGCTGTCGAAGCCGCGGTTGATGACCTGCACGCTGCCGTCGGGCTGTAGCCGGTAGGTGGCGCTGACCTCGCTCAAGCCACGCTCGAAGGAATGGTCCATGCGGGCAATCTCGTACCACTTGCCGGCGTAACGGTTCACGTCGAACGGCGTCACCGCGGTGATGCCGTCAGGCGGCGCGGTGGAACAGGCGCTGAGGACCATCAAGGCGGCCAGCAGCATCGCCGACCCGAGGGTCCGAAGGCGGTCAGAGCGGGAAGGAAGCAAGGTGTTGTCTTTCATGACGGTGTTGTACCGCACTGTGGCGCAGCTTGGTGCGCGCAAGGGCATGGAAGCACAAACGGCGCCATGGCGCGTACGCGAGGGCGACGGAATCGGCAGCAAAAAAATGACCCGAGGCCGCCTCGCGGCGGTGCTCAGGTCAATTGGCCTTCACAGTGCCCGCAACGTGCCACGATAACGTGGCGCCCTGCTGCACTGGAGCGATCAGGGCCGTGGATCAGGCCTTCTTGGCCCAGGCGCTGCACCAGCCGTTGGCCGTGACGGACTTGCCGGCGAACAGCGGGCAGCCGCCGGTCTTGTCGCCCGCCTTGCCCTGGAACAGCGCGCAATTGGCGCAATTCTGCGTAGCGGCATGCTTGGGGAATTTCTTGGCGTCGACCTTGGTGGTGTCGGCCTTGTAGCCCAGCGCCACGGCCTGCGCGTCGGTTTCCGCCAGGGGGGCGCCTTGCGCCATGGCCTGACCGGCAACCAGGGCACCCGTGCCCAAGCTGAGTTGAACGATGAATTCGCGACGATTGCTCATGAGATTTTCCTGGAGGTGATGAAAAAAGTTGAAGTGATCCGACCGGCCCCGCTGGACAACGGACAGATCAGTATATTTTGATGCATGTCCGCCGATCAGGCTTGATTTACATCAATACCCAGATTTACTTGATGCTCACCGCATCGGTCATCCGGTAATACAGGCCGTAGGGGTCGTCCGCCAGCACCAGAAAGCGCCCTTCCACCACCACGGGCTCCAGGGTGGCCTTGACGGGGGTCCGGGTCTTGACCTCGACCATGCTCTCCGGCCCGCCGGGCACGCAGAAGCCACAGCTCAGCGGCACCGAGCTCAGCAGGAAGTGGGTCTGCTTCTCACCCGGGTCCAGCGGCAGCATGAAGCCCTGGATGCGCTGGGACTTCTGGTTCAACATCAGCTGCGCGGGCTCGAAGGCGGGCAGGATGCGGTTCTTTTCGGTCTTGGTCTTCACGCTGTTCAGCACCGACCAGGGCACCACGTCGGCTCGCGGTGCCAGTGGCGCGAACGGGCTGTCCGGGCTGTGCACGCCGGGGCCGGTGCCGGCCGGAACGCCCAAGGCCCCCGCACCGGCAGGGCCCGCAGCAGCCGCCGGCGCTGGGGCAGCGGTCTTCGGCGAGGGCTTGACCCCCGGCATGGGCGAACTGAGTTGCGCGTGGGCAAAACCGCCCGCCAGCAACACGCCGGCAGTCAGAAAAGGGACGATTCGTCGAGGGTTCATGGTCAGTGCTCGTGTTTCATGCCGCAGTATTTGCCAATGGCCAGACCCTTGCAACTGGCCTGAAGTTCCTTGTAACAGGCATCCGCCTTCTTGCCGGACTCCAGGCATTTGGCGGCGGCCTCGTGCGCGGCCGCCATCGCCCGATGCCGGGCCACGTCTTCCTTGACCTCCTTGTCGCTGTGCTGCGCTATCGCACTCATAGCAAACAATGACCCAAGGACGCTGGGAAGAAGCCATTTTTTCATGAAGTTGATCATTTTTTCACCTTGAATTCAACAATCGGGCCACATCGACCCGGTAGGCGCTGACGGCAGGCAGGAGCGCGGCCAGCACAGCCACGCCCACCGCCGCCACCGGCACCCAGGCCTCGGCTGGCACCCATTGCCAGCCATCGACCACCAACGATTTGTCGGTCTGCAGCAACCAGCTTGCCACCGTTGTCAAGCCATGGCCCGCCAGCAGCCCCAGCGCCGAGGCCAGCAGCGCCAGCCAGAGCGCCTCGCACAGCAGCAGCGCGCCGACCTTCCAGGGTGGCGCCCCGAGCATGCGCAGCATCGCCAGGTCCGACCGGCGCTCGCGTACGGCGCTCCACAGCGCGATGAAGACACCCAATGCTGCGGTGAGCAGCAGCACCGCGCCAAAACCCTGCAGCACCCGCGTGCCGACGCCGACCATGCCGAGCAACCGCGTGATCTCGACTGCGGGCGCGGCCGACTGCATGCCGGTGCTGCTGTTCACGTAACGCGGAAAGGTCACCGCCGCCAGCGGCGTGGTGTAGCGGATCAGCGCCAGGGTCACCTCCCGTTCAGCCTCCAGCGCTTCCTGATCTTCCTTGTCCAGCGGTGTTTCGCCGCTGTGCATGTCCTCGTGCACCTTCCAGACCGACTCGGTGGCCGTGAGGATCAGCCGGTCAAGCACGCAGCCGCAGGGCGCGAGCACGCCCGTGACCGTGTAGGGCGTGTGTCCGTGCTCATCGCCCCCCCCGCCCAGACCGTGCGAGCCCGCGAAGCGGTCACCGGTCTTCAGCCCGGTGACGGCCGCCACCTGCGAGCCGACCACCGCCTGCATCGGCGCAGCCCAGATCGCGCCCTGCGCCAGCTGCGCCTGGTAGTGGGCAATGTACGCCGGCTTGGTGCCGACGATGCGAAAGCCACGGAAGCTGTCGCCCAGGCTCAGGGGGATGAGTTGCGCCACCTGCGGGTGCTTTGCCAGCGCCTGAACATCGGCCAGGGGGATGTTGCCCGGCGGCACGTCGATGTGGAACACCCCGGACAGGATCAGCTGCATCGGGCTGCCCTTGGCGCCCACCACCACGTCGATGCCGGCCAGGTCGCGCTCGAAGGCGCGGTCGAGCTGGTGGCTGGCCAGCAGCACGAAAGTCATGGAGCCCAGCCCCAGCGTCATCAACAGCAGGTTCAGCCCGGCCGCGAGCGGCCGGGACCATAGGTAACGCCATGAAAGCGCTAATGTATTCATAGCGGACGATGACCCATTGACGCTGGGTTGATGCCATTCTTGCTTGAAAACAGCAGTTCAGCGGCCTGCGGCAGCGCCTCGGCCACCCGCCGGTCGTGCGTGGCGATCACCAGTGTTGCGCAACAGGCCTGCGCACTTTGGCGCAGCAGGGCCAGCGCCGATGCACACGCGACATCGTCCAGGCTGGCCGTGGGCTCGTCGGCCAGGATCACGCGCGGCGCGCGCAGCACGGCACGCGCCAGTGCCACGCGCTGCGCCTGCCCGCCCGAGAGCTGGTCGGGTTTGCGCTGGGCGAGGTCGCCCACGTCCAGCGCGTCCAGAGTGCGGCTGATGGCCGAATGGTCCACCGCCAGCCCGGCCGCGTAATAGACCAGCGCCAGGTTTCCGGCCACGCTCAGCGCATCGCTCAGGTACAGCTTTTGCGGCAACAACCCGATCGCCCCGGCGCGCCACGCGTCACGGGCGCGCCCACCGAGCGCGCGAAGCGGCTGGCCTGCCACGGTCATCTCGCCCTCGGTGGCGGTCAGCAGACCGGCCGCCAGCGCCAGCCAGGTCGATTTGCCGCTGCCCGAGGGGCCGCGCAGCAGCAGCACGCTGCTCTGATCGACCTGTACATCCGGAAAACGCAGTTCTGCCCCGCCGGGGTAGCGGTAGGCAAGGCCATGGGTTTCGATCATGCGGACGACTTAGCGACGTGCCGAGCGGCGAAATAGTCAGTCCTTCGCCAGCCGCGCGAAAGTCTTGCGGAACTTGGCCACCTTGGGCGCGGCCACGGCCATGCAGTAGCCCTGTCCGGGGTTCTTCTCGAAGAAATCCTGGTGGTAGTCCTCGGCCGGCCAGTAGTTCGCCAGCGGCAGCACTTCGGTGACGATGGGCGCCCCGAAGAGCTTGTCCTGGCTCATCTCGCGGACCAGGTCGTCGGCCACGGTCTTCTGCTCGGGCGTGGTGAAGTAGATGCCGCTACGGTACTGCGTGCCGCTGTCGTTGCCCTGGCGGTTCAGCGTGGTGGGGTCGTGGATCACGAAGAAGATCTCAAGGATCTCGCGGGTGCTGACCTGCGCCGGGTCGTAGGTGAGCTTGACGACCTCGTTGCAGCCGGTGCGTCCGGTGCAGACGTCTTCGTAACTCGGCCGGGCCGCCTGGCCGTTGCTGTAGCCGGATTCAACGTCGGTGATGCCCTTGACGCGCACGTAGACCGCCTCGGTGCACCAGAAGCAGCCGCCGCCGAGCACCAGGGTCTGGGGGGATGTAGTCACAAGCATTCTCCAATGGCAAAACATGATTCAACGGGCCATTTTCCATCTTACGTCCATGCCCGATCCCCCGGCGGCGTCAAGGGTGCTGGCGCAAAGCAGCGAGCCAGCATGCGGCATTCAGTCCTGTCCTCGCGCCACCCGGCGCACAGCCTGGGAGAAAGCCTCCAGGGCGGGGCGACCGGCATCCGCCTTCCACAGGCAATGCGTGTCGTAGAAGGGCACTTCGCCGTCGATCGGCACAAAGACCGCCCCTGCGATGGCCGACTGGTGCAGCGCCTGCGGCACCAGGGCCACACCCAGGCCCTGTGCCACCAGACTGACCACGCTGAGCCAGTGCTGCAACTCGTGCACGGTATCCGGCACAAACCCGGCCGCCGCGCAGGCGGCCAGGATCTGCTCGTGATAGTCCGGGGAGACCTGCCGCGAGACCAGGGCCAGCGGTTCGCCGGCCAGTTCGTCCAGGCCCAGCCGGCTGCGCGACGCGAGCGGGTGCGTGGCGCACAGGCAGGCCACGAAAGGTTGCCGCGACACCCTGATCTGCGAAACCTCGGGCGGCACCCGGGTGGTGTGGACAAAGCCTAAATCGAGCCGCCCCCGGGTGAGCTCGACCAGCTGGTCGCTGGAACTCATCTCGCGAAGCACGACGCGCAGGCGCCGCTCGCCGGCATGAAAGGCGGACAGGATCTGCGGCAGGCCGCGGTACAGCATGGTGCCTGCAAAGCCGATGCGCAAGGTGCCCGCCAGGCCCTGATCCACGTCGCGGGCCTGACGCGCCGCGGCCTGCGCGCTCTCCAGCAGCCCGCGCGCGGCCGGCACAAAGGCCAGGCCCGCTGCCGTGAGCTGCACGCCGCGGCTGTTGCGTGTGAACAGCCGCGCACCCACGGACGCCTCAAGTTGCTGGATGTTCAGCGACAGCGGTGGCTGCGAGATCGCCAGACGTTGTGCGGCCCGGCCGAAGTGCAGCTCTTCCGCGAGCGCCAGGAAATATCGGAGATGGCGGAATTCCATAAATATTAATTTTGTATTGACGAATACCTAATTGATATTAGACAAGTATCCATGGCCGCCTGACAATCCCCCTTCAGAATCCAAGCTCGCAACCTGTTCGCCCCTTTTCCGGAGATCCGCCATGAAAGCCAAGTTCAACTGGGAAGACCCGTTCCTGCTGTCCGAGCAGCTCAGCGAGGACGAGCGCGCCATCGTCGAGGCGGCGCACACTTTTTGCCAGGAAAAACTGCAGACCCGCGTACTGATGGCCGCGCGCAACGAGACGTTCGACCGCGAAATCATGAACGAGGCCGGGGCCATGGGTTTCCTGGGCTCCACCATCGAAGGCTATGGCTGCGCGGGCCTGAGCTACGTCGCCTACGGCCTGATCGCCCGCGAAGTCGAGCGTGTGGACAGCGGCTACCGCAGCGCGGTCAGCGTACAGAGCTCGCTGGTGATGCATCCGATCAACGAGTACGGCCATGACGCGCAGCGCCAGAAATACCTGCCCAAGCTGGCCACCGGCGAATGGGTCGGCTGCTTCGGCCTGACCGAGCCCAACCACGGCTCCGACCCGGCCAGCATGCTGACGCGCGCCAAGCCGGTGGACGGAGGCTTCATCCTCAAGGGCGCCAAGATGTGGATCACCAATGCGCCGATCGCCGACGTGTTCGTGGTCTGGGCCAAGATGGAAGATCCGGACGGCAAGGTAGGCGGGCAGGAAAGCATCCGCGGCTTCGTGCTGGAAAAAGGCATGAAGGGCCTGAGCGCGCCGAAGATCGAAGGCAAGATGAGCCTGCGCGCCAGCATCACCGGCGAGATCGTCATGGACGACGTGTTCGTGCCCGAGGCCAACCTGCTGCCCAACGTGAGCGGCCTCAAGGGCCCGTTTGGCTGCCTGAACAAGGCCCGCTACGGCATCGCCTGGGGCGCGCTGGGTGCGGCGGAAGACTGCTGGCACCGTGCCCGCCAGTACACCATGGACCGCGTGCAGTTCGGCCGCCCGCTGGCGCAAAACCAGTTGATCCAGAAGAAACTGGCCGACATGCAGACCGAGATCGCACTGGGCCTGCAGGGCTGCCTGCGCGTCGGCCGCCTGATGGACGAGGGCCGGGCCGTGCCCGAGATGGTCAGCCTGATCAAGCGCAACAGCTGCGGCAAGGCGCTGGACATCGCCCGCCTGGCGCGCGACATGCATGGCGGCAACGGCATCCATGACGAGTACCACGTGATCCGCCACATGATCAACCTGGAGACCGTCAACACCTACGAGGGCACGCACGACGTGCACGCGCTGATCCTGGGCCGCGCGCAGACCGGCTTGCAGGCGTTTTATTGAACTTGATGGCCCCTCCCCAGCGCGGAGCGGTCGTCTGATGAGCCTGAAAGAGGACCGTTTGCGGTCCTCTTTTTTCTTGGCCATCCGGGTTCCAGCTTTACACAGATTTGCCAGCCTGCCACCGTAACACGCATGCTGCGCCCTTACCCTTGCGACTTGACGCCCCGCTGTCGAACGCTTACATTACTAACCAGTCAGTCATTAAATACGCCCGGTGAGCCATCCCCTGTCTGTCGTACCCGCCAGCGAACCGCACAAACGCGAGCGTCGCAAGGAAGCCCGTCCCGGCGAACTGCTGGAGGCAGCCCTCGACCTGTTCGTTGAAAAAGGCTATGCCGCGACCCGTGCGGAAGAGGTCGCGGTGCGCGCCGGCGTGTCCAAGGGCACGCTGTTTCTGTATTTCCCGAGCAAGGAAGAGCTTTTCAAGGCGGTGGTGCGCGAAAACCTGGCCCGCACCGTCAGCGAGGGCGCCTCGGCGCTCGAAGGCTTCGACGGTCCCACCGGCGACCTGCTCACCCACCTGATGCAGCAATGGTGGGCACGCTACGGCGCCACCAAGGCGTCCGGCATTTCCAAGCTGATCATCAGTGAAGCCAGCAACTTCCCGGAACTTGCGCGCTTTTACCAGGACGAAGTCGTTACGCCGGGCACGGATCTGGTGCGCCGGGTGCTGCAGCGCGGCATCGACAGGGGCGAATTCCGTGACGTGGACATGCACCACACGGTCCACGCCGTCATGGCCCCGCTGATCTTCCTGGTGATGTGGAAGCATTCGCTGGCACCGTGCTGCGGCGCCGCCAATACGATTGATCCGGAAAAATTCATCGCTCAGCATGCCGACCTGATGGTGCGCGGGCTCCTCAAGGAAAAAGAAGCATGAAGCGCTGGTGGAAATGGATCGTTGCCGTATTGATCCTGCTGGTCATTGCGGCCGTTGCCGGACGGGCGTTGTCAACGCGCAAGGCGCAGCAGCAGGCGCTTGCGGCGGCCGGCGCGGCGAAATCCGTTGCGGTCGTGGAACTCGCCGCCAGCGACGTGACGCGGGCCCAGACCCGCGAGATCGCACAGGGCCTGCCTGTGACCGGCGCCCTGAAGGCGGTGAATTCGGCCTTTGTCAAGGCCCGGGTGGCCGGCGAGCTGCAGGGCTTGAGTGTGCGCGAGGGCGACACGGTCAAGGCCGGTCAGGTGATCGCGCGCATCGAATCCACCGAATTCCAGTCGCGGCTGCGCCAGACCCAGGACCAGGCCGACGCCGCCCGGTCACAGGTTGATATCGCGCAGCGCCAGTTCGACAACAACAAGGCGCTGGTGGACCAGGGTTTCATCTCGAAGACCGCGCTGGACACCTCGGCGGCGAGCCTGAATACCGCACGTTCCACGCACCAGGCCGCACTGGCCGCGGCCGACATCGCCCGCAAGACGCTCACGGACACGGTATTGGTGGCGCCGATTTCCGGGATCATCTCCCAGCGCCTGGCCCAACCCGGCGAACGTGTGCCCGTGGATGCCCGCATCGTCGAAATCGTGGACCTGAGCCGCGTGGAACTGGAGGCTGCAGTCAGTGCCGGCGACGCAACCCAGGTCAGGGTGGGCCAGAGCGCGGTGTTGCGCATTGAAGGCAGTGCGGAGCCCGTCAAGGCCCGTGTGGCCCGCATCAACCCGAGCACCCAGGCGGGCAGTCGCAGCGTGATGGTGTACCTGGCCGTCGAGCCCACCGCCGTGCTGCGTCAGGGCCTGTTCGCGGAGGGGATGCTGGGTACCGAGCGGGTGCGTGCACTGGCCGTGCCGCTGGGCGCAGTGCGCACAGACAAGCCGCAGCCCTACGTTCAGGTGGTCGAAAACGAGCGGATCGCGCACAGGGCCGTGACCACCGGAGCGCGCGGCCAAGCCGATGGCGAAACCATGGTCGCCGTCACCGGCATCGAGGAGAACACGGTGGTGGTCACCGGCGCCACGGGCACACTGCGCGAAGGCACTTCGGTGAAATTCACGCCCTTGAAGCCCGCGGCCACGCCGGCGTCGGGCCCGTCCCCGGCAACACCGGCACCCACTCCTGCCGTTTCGGCCCCGACCGCGGCACGCTGACACCATGTGGTTCACCAAGGTCAGCCTGAAGAATCCGGTGTTCGCCACCATGATGATGCTGGCGCTGGTGGTGCTCGGCCTGTATTCGTACCAGCGCCTGCAAGTCGACCAGTTTCCGAATATCGATTTCCCCGTGGTGGTGGTCACCGCAGAGTATCCCGGCGCGTCACCGGAAATCGTCGAGAGCGAGGTGACCAAGAAAATCGAGGAAGGCGTCAACTCGATCGCCGGCATCAATGCGCTGACCTCGCGCAGCTATGAAGGCCAGGCCGTCGTCATCATCGAGTTCCAGCTGCACATCGATGGCCGCAAGGCAGCCGAGGACGTGCGCGAGAAAGTCGCCGCCATCCGACCGAGCTTCCGCACCGAAGTGAAAGAGCCGCGCGTGCTGCGCTTCGATCCGTCGGCCAAGGCGATCTGGTCCCTGGCTGTTTTGCCGGACGACTCGAAAGGCAAGGCGCTGAGCGCCGTGGAATTGACCAACTGGGCCGATCAGACGTTGAAAAAGCGTCTGGAGAACGTGCGCGGCGTGGGCTCGGTCACGCTGGTGGGCGGTACCAAGCGGGAAATCAACCTCTACCTCAAGCCCCTTGCGCTGGAGGCCCTGGGCATCACGCCTGACCAGGTGGTCAATGCGGTGCGCGGCGAGAACCAGGACCTGCCCATGGGGACGGCACGCTCACTGACGCAGGAGCGAATGGTGCAGATCGACGCCCGCATGAAGCGCCCTGAAGACTTTGGACGCATCATCGTCGGGCGCAAGAATGGCGCCCTGATCCGGCTGGACCAGGTTGCGTCAGTCAACGACGGCGCGCAGGAAACCGACACCCTGGCGCTCTACAACGGCCAGCGGACGCTGCTGCTCACCGTGCAAAAGGCACAGGATGAAAACACCATCCAGGTGGTTGACGGGCTGGCAAAGGCCATTGCCGACCTCCAGCCGCAGTTGCCGCCCGGTGTGCGCCTGGTGCCGATCGCCGATGGCTCGCGGGCCATCCGCGTGGCGGTGGACAATGTGCGCCGAACCCTCTTCGAGGGCGCTCTGCTGACCGTGCTCATCGTGTTCCTGTTCCTGAATTCCTGGCGCTCGACCGTCATCACCGGGTTGACCTTGCCGATCTCGGTCATCGGCACCTTCCTGTTCATGAACCTGTTCGGCTTCACCATCAACATGATCACGCTGATGGCGCTCTCGCTGTGCGTGGGACTGCTGATCGATGACGCCATCGTGGTGCGGGAGAACATCGTTCGCCACGTGCAGATGGGCAAGAAGCCGTTTGATGCGGCCATGGACGGCACCCAGGAGATCGGCCTGGCGGTGCTGGCCACCACCCTGTCCATCGTGGCGGTGTTCCTGCCGATCGGCTTCATGGGCGGCATCATCGGAAAATTCTTCCATGAGTTTGGCATCACCATCGTGGCGGCGGTGATGATCTCGATGTTCGTGAGTTTCACGCTGGACCCCATGCTCTCCAGTGTCTGGCACGACCCCAGCATCGAGCCCCATGGCAAGCGGCACGCGCCCGTCACCTTCTATGACAAGACCATCGGGCGCGTGACCGGTTTTTTTGACCATGCCACGGACTGGCTGGGCGATGCGTACCAAGGCATCCTGCAGTGGGCGCTGCGGCATCGGCTCGCCACGGTCGGGCTGGCCACAGTGATCTTTGTCACCAGCCTGTTCATGGTGCCGCTCCTGGGGACCGAGTTCGTTCCGAAGTCGGACTTCTCGGAGACCACGGTCAACTTTTCTACCCCGGTCGGCTCCTCCCTCGAAGTCACCGAGGCCAAAGCGCGCCAGGTGGAAGCCATCATCCGCGAATTCCCCGAGGTGAATTACACGCTGGCGACCCTGAACACCGCGAATGCGCTGGGCAAGAACAACGCCAGCATCTACGTTCGCCTGTTTGACCGGAACCAGCGCAAGCGCAGCGTGGACGAAATGGCCGGCGTGCTGCGCGAGCGCCTGCGCCAGGTGCCGGGCGTCACCGTCACCCATGTCGGCCTGCTCGACCCGGTCGGTGGCCAGAAGCAGATCGAGTTCTCTCTGCAGGGTCCCGACCTGCGCGAACTCGACCGCCTGACCCGCCTGGTGATGGACAAGGTGCGCCCGATCGCGGGTCTCGTGGACCTCGATTCCAGCATCAAGGCCGACAAGCCGACCATCGAAGTGGACATCCGCCGCGACGCGGCGTCCGAACTGGGCCTGGGCGTGAGCCAGATCGCCGGTCCGCTGCGCATCCTGATCGCCGGCCAGACTGTCGGAAACTGGCGCGCCAGCGACGACCAGACCTATGACGTGAACATTCGCCTGGCGCCTGATGCCCGCAACAGTCTGGAGGATCTGGAGCGCCTGCCCTTCACCGTTGGCGCCAACGCCGATGGCAGCCCGCGCATCGTGCGCCTGAACCAGGTGGCCACGCTGCGCGAAGGCACCGGGCCGAACCAGATCAACCGGCGCGACATGACGCGTGAAGTGGCCATCAACGGCAACGTGTTCAATCGCTCGACCGGCGAGGTGTCCGGCGACATCAAGGCCGCGCTGGAGTCCATCAGCTTTCCGCCGGGCTACCGCTACCAGTTTGGCGGTTCGACCAAGAACATGGCGGAGTCGTTCGGCTATGCCGTGTCGGCGTTGATTCTGGCCATTGTTTTCATCTACATGATCCTGGCCAGCCAGTTCAAGAGTTTCCTGCAGCCGCTGGCGCTCATGACCTCGCTGCCACTGACGCTGATCGGCGTGGTGCTGGCACTCATGATGTTCGGCTCGTCGCTGTCGATGTTTTCGATCATCGGCGTCGTGATGCTGATGGGCCTGGTCACGAAGAACGCCATTTTGCTCGTTGACTTTGCCATTCGCGCCCGGGAAGACACGATCGATGCCGATGGTCAGCCCGTCGCGGGCATGGCGCGCACCCAGGCCCTGCTGATGGCGGCACGGGTCCGGTTGCGCCCCATCCTCATGACCACACTGGCCATGATTTTCGGCATGATCCCCCTGGCCTTTGCCATGACCGAGGGCTCGGAGCAGCGCGCCCCCATGGGCCAGGCGGTCATCGGGGGGGTGATCACGTCCTCGCTGCTGACGCTGGTCGTGGTGCCCGTGGTGTACTGCTACATGGACGATCTGGCGCAATGGATGCGCCGGGTTTTCACGCCAGGGCCAAAAACACCGCCGCAATGACCCCGGCCCGGTAAAATCGAGCAGAATCGGCTAATATACCCCTAGGAGTATTAAAGATGGACATGGAACTCGCCCGCTTCAACATGATTGAGCAACAAATCCGCCCTTGGAACGTCATGGACGCCCATGTGCTGGAGCTGCTGGAAGTGGTCAAGCGCGAAGACTTCGTGCCTCTGGCCCACAAGGCGCTGGCGTTCGTGGACATGGAGATTCCGTTGCGCGAGGGCGGCGCCCGCGGCCAGGTGATGCTCGCCCCCCGCGTGGAGGCACGCCTGCTGCAGGATGCCAACGTGCAGAAGCATGAGAAAGTGCTGGAGATCGGCGCCGGCTCGGGCTACATGGCCGCCCTGCTGGCGCACCGTGCCCAGCGCGTGGTGTCCCTGGAGATCGAACCCGAGCTGGCCCGCATGGCGCGCGCCAACCTGCAGAAGGCGGACATCCACAACGCCGAGGTGCTCGAGATCGATGGCGCGGCCGGTGTCAAGGGCGACGGGCCCTTCGATGTGATCGTGCTCAGTGGGTCGGTCGTCGAGATTCCCCAGGTGCTGATGTCGCAGGT
>JAABQG010000038.1 GCA_011391595.1 Hydrogenophaga sp. | reverse complement strand
GTTAGTTGCTGAGACTGAAGATACGGATGGAAAGGAGGGCTTCGTTGACTATGAGGTTCTCAAATTCAAGAACGGCGTTCTTGTAGTCAATGAAGAAGGGTATGCAGTCAAAGAGCAGTCCAGCCGCACTCAGGCTGGTTTTGTCGAACTATTGCGGACGGGCAAGTAGAGGTTCGCTAAGTTCTGCCCCTTCCATCGAGCGGACTCTCGTTCGGCGAGCCGCTCATGTCAAACGTTACGACTGCTTCGGAGCAATCCGACTGCCCGCACCCAGTCTGAAGGACGCATTCGCCCCCAAAGGCCCGGCTACCGGGTAAAGCCGCGCATCGCGTATCACGTCATCCGGTCGCTACGCGCCAGCGCCGGGAACAGCCGCAGCCACAGAGCTGCGATCAGCATCGTGCCGACGCAGCCCATCACCACCGATCCGACCGGGCCGAACGGCGCGGCGTTGGCGCCGGACTCGAATTCGCCCAGCTGGTTGGACGCGCCAATGAAGATCAAGTTGACTGCCGCGCCACGCCCAGCATCACGGACACGCGAAAGATCAGCTCGCGCGAGGCAAGACCGCCCTGCGTGGCCGCCACCAGCAAGAATGCCACCGCGGCCTGCGCCGCCATGCAGGCGGCGAAGATGCGGCCCCGGCGCAGCCGGTCAGCCACGTGGCCAGCGGGCAAGGTCATCACCAGCGCGGGCACGAACTGAAACAGCCCGACCAGGCCCAGGTCCCAGGCGCTGGAGCTGGAGCTGATGTCGTAGATCTGCCAGGCCACGGCCACCATCAGCATCTGGCCGGCGGTGATGCCGCCCATGCGCGCCAGCCAGAAGCGCACGAACTGGCGGTGGGCCCAAAGGCTGGACAGGGGTTCGCCGGGCATAGGTGGCTGCTCAGCAGCGCTGGGGCGTCCCTGGCCGCGGCCTCGACAGCGCTGCGCCGCCCCGCACGCTGTCGCAAGGAAACCGGTTCTGGGATCGCCGGATGAACTATCGGGCAGGCGCAGTTGATGGCGCAAACCCGGCCAAGTCACCCTTGCCGTCCGTGAAATTGACCGGCACGAGTCCTGTCTGCGCGCATTGCTTCGGATCTTCCTTGCTGGATGCGATGCATGTCTGGACCCACAGCCGTCCGGTCTGGGTATCGAGCATGTATTGGTCGCGCCGGGACTCTGAAATCTGGCCGAAAACGTACCGGCCGCCTGCTGCCGACAGGGCGCCCTGGTGTCCGGTGGTGGGTGTCTGCGCCTGGGCACTTGCCGCCACCGCGCAAAGCGTCACCCATGCAAGAAGTCTCATGGTCGTCCTATGGTCCATTCTGTCAGTACCTCCACAAATACCTCGAAGTCCACTGTATCAACAGGCTGAGCAGCGGGACTTTCGTCAACGAAGGAGCTTAGCAGCGCGGGCCGAAGCCCCGGGAACTACTGCTTCGATAGCACTCCGAGTCCATTCGACGCCGGAATCGGGGCCAGGAAGGCATGAAATAATGCATCCACCTCGATAAAACGATAGTCGCGCCCTTCCAAAACCAGGAGTTTCCATGATCCATACCCGCCCCCTGTTCGACCTCACCCTCAGCGTTCCCGCCATCGAGGACCTCGGCGAAACACCGAGCGGCATCCGCAAGATCGCGACGGTGGCCGGCGGCAGCTTTGCCGGTGAACGCCTGAGCGGCACCGTCAAGGCGTCGCCGAGTGGCGACTGGCTGCTTTTGCGCAGCGACGGCGTGCTGTGCCTCGATGTGCGCCTGACGCTGCAGACCGACGATGGCGCCTCGATCTACATGAGCTACCGGGGCCTGCGCCATGGCCCAAAGGACGTGATCGACCGCCTGAACAAGGGCGAGCCAGTGGACCCGGCGCTTTACTACTTCCGCTCCGTGCCGGTGTTCGAGACGTCTTCAGAAAAATACAGCTGGCTCAACCGAGCGATCTTTGTCGCCACCGGGCGGCGCGAGGCCAGCGGTCCGGTCTACGAGGTTCACGAGGTCTTGTGAAGGCATCCTCGCCCATTGACGCAAATCAACCAAGCACTTCTTGGTGAGAGGAACACGGAATCTGCCGCTCACGAAAGGCCGTGCTTCGCCCAATGCAGCGTATATTTCCACCATCCTCCGGAAGGCCCTGAAGTCATGCTGATCGAACTCGATGTCTTTGGCACCTTGACAGCGGCGTCACTGGTGCTGCTGGCGGGGCGCAAGTTGGTGGCGAGCTGGCGGGTGCTCAACACCTACAGCATTCCGGAGCCGGTGGTCGGTGGCCTGGCCGTGGCCCTTCTGTTCTGGCTGGCCCACGCCGCGGCCGACGTCCAGATCCGCTTTGACAGCACCCTGGGGCCGCCGCTGATGCTGGCCTTCTTTGCCTGCATCGGCCTCAACGCCGACCTGCCCAGCCTGCTGCGCGGCGGGCGGCCGCTGGTGCTGTTCCTGGGCGTGGTGCTTGGCTTCCTGATCCTGCAAAACATCACCGGCATGGGGCTGGCCTATGCGCTGGGGCAGTCCCCCTTGGTGGGCCTGCTGGCCGGCTCGATCTCGCTGTCCGGCGGGCATGGCACCGGCGCGGCCTGGGGCGCGGTTTTTGCGGAGCGTTATGGCCTGGCCAGCGCCAAAGAAATTGCCATCGCCGCCGCAACCTTCGGCCTGGTGCTGGGCGGCGTGATCGGCGGGCCGGTGGCGCGGCATCTGCTGACGAAGGTGCCGGCAGGCAGGCCGGGCGCCGCGCCGGCCGAAGCCTCCACCGTCTTCGAGCACCCCGGCGGGGTGCGGCTGATCACCGCGCCGGCCATGATCGAGACGCTGGCGCTGATCTCCGTGTGCCTGCTGGCGGGCCAGTACATCGCCCGGGCGCTGGCCGGCACCTTCCTGGAGTTGCCCGCGTTCGTCTGCGTGTTGTTCGTCGGGGTGCTGCTGCGCAACGGGCTGGCCGCGGCCGGGCAATACACGGTGTTCGAGCGCGCCGTGTCGGTGCTGGGCAATGTCTCGCTGGCCTTGTTCCTGGCGATTGCGCTGATGTCGATGCGGCTGTGGGAGCTGTCCAGCCTGGCACTGCCGATGCTGGGCCTGCTGGTCGGGCAGACGGCGCTGATGGCGGCCTACGCCATTTTCGTCACCTTCCCGGTCATGGGCCGCAACTACGACGCCGCCGTGATCGCCGCCGGCCACTGCGGTTTTGGCCTGGGCGCCACGCCGACCGCCATCGCCAACATGCAGGCCGTGACAGACAAGTTTGGCAATTCAGCGCTGGCGTTCCTGGTGGTACCGATGGTCGGCGCCTTTTTCATCGACATCGCCAACGCCGTGGTCATCAAGCTGTTTCTGCTGTTGCCCTTCAAGTAAAGGCCGAACATCGTCGGTTCAAACCCTATTCCGTTTTCAACTGGAAAAATCATGGACAAGCTCACCCTTCCCAAGCCTCTTCCCACCGCCATTTCTGTCGGCATCACCCTGCTGATATGGTTCGTGATTCCCGTCCCGGAAAAGGTCACGCCGGAGGCCTGGCATCTGCTGGCGCTGTTCACCGGCACCATCGCCGCCATCATCGGCAAGGCGCTGCCGATCGGCGCGGTGTCGGTCATCGCGATTGCCCTGGTCGCCATCACCGAAGTCACCCGCCCGGGCAAACCCGAGGGCGCAATTGCCGATGCGCTGAGCGGCTTCGCCAACCCGCTGATCTGGCTGATTGCCATCGCGGTGATGATTGCCGTGGCGCTGACCAAGACCGGGCTGGGCACGCGCATTGGCTACCTTTTCATATCGCTGTTCGGCAAGAAGACCGTGGGCGTGGCCTACGGGCTGGTGCTGTCCGAGCTGGTGATTGCGCCAGTCACGCCGAGCAACACCGCGCGCGGTGGCGCCATCATTCACCCGATCATGCGGTCCATCGCAGACGGCTTCGGCTCCAGTCCGGATTTGGGCACGCAAAAGAAGATCGGCCGCTACCTGGCACTGGTCAACTACAACACCAACCCCATCACCTCGGCCATGTTCATCACGGCCACGGCGCCCAACCCGTTGATCGTGGACCTGATCGCCAAGGCCACCAATTCCGCCATCAAGATTACCTGGGGCCAGTGGGCGCTGGCGGCGCTCCTGCCGGGGCTGTGCATGCTGCTGCTGATGCCGCTGGTGCTGTACCTCTTCTTCCCGCCCGAAATCAAGAACACGCCGGATGCCAAGGGCATGGCACTGGACGCGCTCCAGAAGCTGGGGCCCATGAAGGCCGCCGAGTACGTCACGCTCGGGGTGCTGGCGCTGATGCTGCTGATGTGGGCCGGCGTGCCTGCCCTGCTGCTGGGCCCGGCCTATGACTTGAACGCCACGACCACGGCGATGATCGGTCTTTCGCTGCTGCTGCTGACCGGCGTGCTGGAGTGGGAGGACATCCTCAAGGCCAAGAGCGCGTGGGACACCCTGATCTGGTTTGCGGCGCTGGTGATGATGGCCACCTTCCTCGGCAAGCTGGGGCTGATCACCTGGTTTTCGCAGTCGATCCAGACTGGCATCACCGGCCTGGGCCTGGGCTGGATGGGCGCCACGGTGATCCTGGTGCTGATCTATTTCTATTCCCACTACGTGTTTGCCAGCACCACGGCGCACATCACCGCGATGTTCGGCGCCTTTTTCGCGGCGGGCGTGGCGCTGGGCGCGCCGCCGATGCTGCTGGCGCTGCTGCTGGCGTTCTCGTCGTCACTGATGATGTCGCTGACGCACTACGGCACCGGCACCGCACCCATCATCTTCGGCTCGGGCTACACCACATTGAACGAATGGTGGGCGGCTGGCGCGGTGATGAGCGTGGTCAACCTGCTGGTGCTGGTGCTGGTGGGCGGCGTCTGGTGGAAGCTGCTGGGCTACATCTGAGGCCCCACCCGCCCCGCAGGTGACAGCCCGGTTCATGGCTGGCACCGAGAATTCAGTGCATGGCCATTGAAATCAATTCCGACGAAGTTCACAGCGCGCCGCTGGCCTCGGCCACGGTGATGGTGCTTCGCGACAGCCCCGCCGGTCCCGAGGTGCTGATGATGCGCCGGCACGGCAATTCCAGCGTACTGGGCGGCGCGCATGTGTTCCCCGGTGGCAAGCTCGACGAGCAGGACCTCCGGGTAGATGTCGCACTGCTCGACCAGCCGCTGCACAAGCTGCATCAATCGCTGGGCCAGCCTGAACTCGACACGGCCACGGCGGCTGGCCTGCACGTCGCGGCCTTGCGCGAGACCTTTGAGGAGTGCGGCCTGCTGCTGGCCCACGCGCCGGATCCCGGTGCGCTGGAGGCGGCGCGCGAACGGATCCGGGCTGGCCAGGATTTCGTATCGACGGTATTGACCCTGGGTTTGACGCTGGAGACGGCCCGCCTCGCGCCGTGGTCGCGCTGGATCACGCCGCGTGTGCCGTCCGTGACGCGCAGCCGCTTCGACACCCGCTTCTTCGTGGCCGAAGCGCCGCCCGGGCAGGATGCGCGCCATGACAACCACGAGGCCACCGAAACGGTCTGGCTGCACCCGCGCGCCGGATTGCAGCAGTACTGGGAAGGTCAGATCGACCTGGCGCCGCCGCAGATCATGAGCCTGAGCCAGCTGGCCCGCTTTGACAGCGTGGCCGCACTGATGGCGGCGGCGCGCCGCCGCGCGCCGCCGCTGATCGCGCCTGAGCCTTTCGATGAGGACGGCCAGCGCGTCATCTGTTACCCCGGCGACCCGCGCCACACCCTGCGCGAGCCTGCCTGGCCCGGGCCCACCCGCCTGGTCTATCGCAACCGCCGCTTCGAGCCCGAAGGCGGGCTGGCGGCGCTGTTGCCGCCCCGCTGACGCGCCTACGCGTAGCGGCGGTAGTGCGGGTCGTAGACATGCGACTGCACCAGCTCGCGCAGGTCTTCCGGGCGCGAGCGGCCCGCCAGCCCGCGCTCGTAGGCCACCTCGGCCACCGCCACGGCGATGCGTGCCGACACCTCGCGGGTATTGGCCAAGGGCGGGAACAGGCTGCCCTGGTCCAGATCGGCCGGCGTCACCTGCGACGCCAGCGTGTGGGCGGCGGCGAGGAACATCTCGTCGGTGATGCGGGTGGCGCCACAGGCAATGGCACCCAGGCCGACACCGGGGAAGATGTAGGAGTTGTTGCCCTGGCGCGGCACCAGCGTCTGCCCGCCAAACTCGACGGGCGCGAACGGGCTGCCGCACGCAAACAGCGCGCGTCCATCCGTCCCCTGGTAGGCCTGCTCTGCCGTGCATTCCGCCTTGGAGGTCGGATTCGACAGCGCAAACACGATCGGTCGCTCGTTGAAGTCGGCCATGGCGCGAAGCACTTCCGGCGTGAACGTGCCCCCCACAGCGGCCACGCCAACGATGGCGGTCGGCTTCAAGGCCTTCAGCGCCGACAGGAAGTCCGTCACTGGGGCGTGCTCATGCGCGTAAGGCAGCTTCTGTGCGGCCAGCCCGTCGCGCGACTTGACCACCAGCCCCTTGGAGTCCACCAGCCAGCAGCGCTGGCGCGCCGCCTCAGGCGCTATGCCCTGGGCCACCATGGCCGCCACGATCAGGTCGGCGATGCCGGTGGCGGCCTCCCCGGCGCCCAGAAACAGGAAGGTTTCGTCGGCCAGCGAAGTCCCTTTCACCCGCAGCGCAGAGAGCACGCCGGCGAGCGCGACCGACGCCGTGCCCTGGATGTCGTCGTTGAAGGTGCAGATGCGGTCGCGGTAGCGCTCCAGCAGCCGGAACGCATTGTGGTTGGCGAAGTCCTCGAACTGGATGATGACGTCGGGAAACACCTCGCGCGCCGCGCTGATGAACTCGTCGATCAGCTCGTCATAGGCCGCACCAGTGACCCGGCGCCGGCGCAGGCCGACGTAGTACGGATCGTTCAGCAGGGTTTCGTTGTTGGTGCCCATGTCCAGCGTCACCGGCAGGCAGATGGCCGGGTCGATGCCGGCGCAGGCGGTGTAGAGCGACAGCTTGCCGACCGGGATGCCCATGCCGTTGGCGCCCTGGTCGCCGAGCCCGAGGATGCGCTCGCCGTCGGTGACGACGATGATGCCCGCCTTGCGTGGCCAGTTGCGCAGCACCTCGGCAATGCGGCCCCGGTCATTGATGCTGATGAACATGCCGCGCGGTCGCTGGAAGATGTGGCCAAAGCGCTGGCAGGCGAGGCCCACCGTCGGCGTGTAGATCAGCGGCATGATCTCGTCGACGTTGTCGCAGACCACGCGGAAAAACAGCGCCTCGTTGCGGTCGTGCAGCGCGCTGAGCGCCACAAACTTCTCCAGCGCGTCGGGCAGGTTGCGCAGGTTCTCCAGGAAGCGCGCCATCTGCTCGTCCTGGGTGTGGATGTGCGGCGGCAACAGGCCACGCAGGCCCAGCGCGTCGCGCTCGACCTCGCTGAAGGCCGTGCCCTTGTTGTGCAGGGGGTCGCAAAGCAGTCTTGCACCGTGGGGAATGACATCTTCGCTGTCTTTCATGGGAGTCTCCTTGTTTGAATTGAAACCACTTCCTCCACCATCGGTCAACATCCTACGCGCTCAGTTCTTCAGCCCTTTCGGCAAAGCCATGCCGCGCCGGCGCATGACCTCGCGCAGGCGGTCCGGGTAGTCGCTGATGATGCCGTCCACGCTCCAGTCGATCAGCCGTTCCATGTCGGCCGGGTTGTTCACGGTCCAGGGGATGACCAAGAGGCCCAGCGCCTGCGCGCCCTTGACGGCATCGGAAGTGATGTCATTGAAATTGGGTGACCAGACCGCCCCGCCGGAGGCCTTGACCATGTGCGCCACCGACGGGTATTGCGACAGCAGCATGCCGGCCGTCCAGCTCCCGTCCGCCAGGGTGTTGTTGGGGCCCTGCGTGCTCAGGTAGACGGTGCGCAGGCCGGGTTCAAGCTTCTGGACGATCTGCAGGGTGCGCCAGTCGAAACTCTGCAAAGTGACCCGCCGCGTCATGCCAGCCTCGCGGATCGTCGCCAGCAGGGCGTTGACGAAGACCTCGGGCGACACCGTGTCGTCGGGCTTGCCGGGGAAGATCTTGGTCTCGATGTTGAAGTGGACGCCCGTGGCCCCGTATTCGTTGACCAGCTTGAACAGGGATGCCAGCGTCGGAATGCGCTGGCCGTCGCGCGGCACCTGGTCCGGGAACTGCTTGCCGTAGGGGCTTTCGGGGTTGCTGCGCCCCACGTCGAACGCCTGCACCTGCGCCAGTGTCAGCGACTTGATCAGCGGCCCGCGCTGCTTGAGCCACTGGCCTTGCGCATCGCGGGTGATGGCCTCGAACAGCGCCGGCTCGTGCGAGATCACCGGGATGCCATCGGCGGTGATGGCGATGTCCAGTTCCAGCGTGGTGACCCCGATTTCGAGCGCCCGCTCGAACGCCGCCAGCGTGTTCTCCGGCGCCAGGCCGCGGGCGCCGCGATGGCCCTGCAGATCAAAGGCCATCCCCAGGGGCGCCCACAGCGCGAGCACCACCAGCGCGCAGCGGGCGGCCCGGCGGTCGCCATTGCGACCGTGTAACAGGCAATTTTTTTTCATTGCATCAGTGTTGCTCAAACCTCGCGTCAGTGCAAAGCTCGCTTGTGACCTGCGCCGCCGGTCCAGCCAGGCCCTCCTTGCGCACCGCAACTTGATCCTGTATTGATAGCACAAAGAGACGATACGACGCTGGGGAAGCGCCGAAACAATCATAAAGTCGCCATTTAACGCCCATCCCAGGTGCTTCTTCCCGAGGGTTTGCCCTGTGTCACCTGAAGCACTGCCTGTCGCACGCTTGCCATGCCGACATGCCGGCCGGGCTGAAACTACCGGGTTGCCCGCCACTCCACGATCCAAAGGAATCTGACAATGAACCACCTCAGCGGCATGGACGCCATGTTCCTGCATATCGAGTCGCCCGAGATGCCGATGCACATCGGCTCGCTCAACGTGCTCGATCTGCCGCCCGGCTACACCGGCGATTTCTATGAAGACGCCAAGAAGATGATGACCGAGCGACTGCATCTGGCCGCGGTGTTCACGCGCAAGCTGGAACTGATGCCCTTCGACCTGTCCGATCCGGTCTGGGTGGAGGACGAGGACATCGACATCGACTACCACATGCGCCACATCACCCTGCCCAAGCCCGGCACGAACCGGCAGCTGCAGCAGTACGTGGCCCGACTGCACTCTTCCCTGCTCGACCGCAGTCGGCCGCTGTGGGAAGTGTTCATCATCGACGGCCTCAAGAGCGGCCAGGTGGGGCTGTACACCAAGGTGCATCACGCCGGCATCGACGGCCAGGCCGGCGTGGCCGTGGCCAAGGCCATCTTCGACCTGGCGCCCACCGGCCGGGTCATCAAGCCGCCGCGCGCCCGGGCCCGCCACAACCGCTACCAGCTGGGCATCGCGGAACTGGCGGGCGCAGCCGCGCGCAATGCCGTGCAGCAGTATGTGAAACTGGTCAAGATGGCGCCCTCCATGCTGCGCGCGGTGCGTGACGTGGTGGTGCCCGAAAAGGACGAGAACGGCAAGCGCCACTGGAGCCTGCCCAGCGTCAAGCTGTTCGCGCCCAGGACGATGCTCAACGTGGCCATCACCAACCAGCGCTCCTTTGCCGGGCGCACGATCCCGCTGGCCGAGACCAAATACATCGCCAAGACTTTTGGGGTCTCGCTCAACGATGTGGTGATGGGCACGACGGCGGGCGCGCTGCGCCGCTACCTGCGCGAATACGACAACCTGCCCGAGAAGCCGCTGGTCGCCGCGGTCCCCGTAAGCCTGCGCGCCTCGGGCGACGAGTCGGCCAACAACCAGGTCAGCATGCTGCGCATGACGCTGGGCACCGATGTGGCCGATCCGGTGGAGCGGTTGAAGGTCATCCATGAGTCTTCGGATGCCGGCAAGGCGATGATGAGCCGTGTCAAGACAGTCATCCCGAGCGACTTCCCGATGCTCGGCTCGCCCTGGTTGGTTTCGGGCATCGCCTCGCTGGTGGGGCGCTCGCGCGTGGCCAATGTGGTGCCGCCCTTTGCCAACCTGATCATCTCCAACGTGGCCGGCATTCCCGTGCCGCTGTACTACGCCGGTGCCAGCGTGGCCTGCTATTACCCGGTGTCGATCCCGGCGCACAGCATGGCGCTGAACGTCACGGTGCAGAGCTACAACGGCCGCCTCGACTACGGCCTCATCGCCTGCCGCCGTGCCGTGCCTGACGTCAACGACCTGGGCGACTACCTGCTGGCCGAACATCAGGGCCTCATGGCGCGAGCGCAGGCCCATCTACAGGAAAACGGGAACGTCGCGGCGCCCGCCCCCGCGAGGCTCGAATCATCACCGCCGGCGGCAAGCGTCACGCGCGGCCGGGGCAAGACCGAACGAAAACTCAAGCTGGTGGCCGACACGGCCGCCGCGCCGCGCAAGCGCGCCGCCAGCCGGAGCCAGCGCGCGAGCTAGGCGCTCAGATCTTGGCGCCGTCCTGGCGCGCGGAGCGCAGCGCGTCGAACGGCCAGCCGCGGCCGGTCCGCGCCTTTTTCGGCAGCGCAGGCAGATGGTCGCCTGTGCCGTACAGGAGGCGCTGGATGCCTTTGGGCTCGAAGGGTTTCCATCCGTTTTCGGCCTGCGCCAGCCGCTCGGCAATCAGGTACAACGCGTTCGGGCTGCTGAACATCCCGATATGGCTGCCACCGCGCAGGTTGATGCTTTCGCCGTCCGGACGACCCTCCTCGATCGAGCACGGCCAGGCCACCACGCCGTCGAGCTTGCTGAAGATCGACGTTGTCGGCACCGGTGGCTTGATGCGCATTTCCAGGTGCCGGTTGAAATCCAGGTCCTCAAACCGGTCACCCGACAGCCACTCGTACAGGTGCGTGCCGGTGGAAGCCAGCGGATGCCCGGTGAAAGGCGAACCCAGCGTGATGACCTGGCGCACCATCGCCGGATCATGGCGGGCGATCTCGCGGGCAAACACCCCGCCCAGGCTCTGCCCGATCACGCTGACCTTCTGGCCGTGATCGTCAAAGACCGCCTTCATGCGCTGGTGCATCAGCGCCAGATCCTCGTCCTTGAGCCCCTTGTTGCGACCCAGACCCCAGGGATAGGTGACGTAGCCCAGGCCGTCCAGAAAGCGGCGCAGCAGGATGGTGGAGACATCGGAGGCGCCCAGGCCCGGGATCACCAGCACCGGATGACCGTCGCCCCTGGGCACTATTTGCTGCAGCACCTTGAAGCTGTAGACGCCGGCCCAGAACTCCCAGAACGCGCGCTGCTCGAAGGCCAGCAGCCATATCGACGGCGCAGCGATATCGGGAAACTGGACCATCGAGGCCTTGAGCTTTTTCATGCGGGACATCGGGAAACTCCTGGAATAGGTCTGACGCACTATTTTGCGGCATCCGGGGCCTCGCGGCGCAGCCTGCGGACGTCCTACACTTGATAGGTTTCCATTCAAGACCGTCACGGAGCCCGCCAGCATGCAAAACCCATCACCCGACCTTGTCCGAACGACGCTGGGCGTGCTGTTCATCGGCGCCCTGATCGCCGCAGCGTTCTGGATCCTGCGTCCCTTCATCGGGGCGACGATCTGGGCCACCATGCTGGTCGTCGCCACCTGGCCGGTCATGAAGTGGTTCGAGGCGCGCCTGTGGGGCCGGCGCAGCCTGGCCGTGCTGGTCATGACGCTGCTGATGCTGATGCTGTTCATGGTGCCGCTGATGGTGGCCATCGTCACCGTCGTCGGCCACTCTGATGAAATCATATCCCGTGCCAAGTCGTTTACCGCCGAGCAGATTCCCCATCCACCGCAGTGGGTGAGCGGCGTGCCCCTCGTCGGCGAAAAAATCGCGCAGGTATGGGAGCAGGCCATCTCTGGCGGCCCTTCGGAAATGGTCGCCCGCCTCACGCCCTATGCCGACGACATCGCCAAATGGTTCGTGTCCCAGGCCGGCAGCCTCGGCTCCATCTTCCTGCAGTTCCTGCTCACGGTCATCGTTTCGGCGCTGATGTACGCCGGCGGCGAATCGGCGGCACTTGCGGTGCATCGTTTCGGGCGGCGCCTGGCGGGTGTTGCCGGCGACAACGTGGTCACTTTGGCCGGACAGGCGATCCGGGCCGTGGCCCTGGGTGTGGGCGTCACCGCGCTGGTGCAGTCAGGTCTGGGCGGGATCGCGCTGGCCATTGCGGGCGTGCCGTTCGCGGGTCTGCTGGCGGCGGTGATGCTGCTGCTGTGCATCGCCCAGCTTGGCCCCGGCCTGGTGATGTTTCCGGCCGTGGCCTGGCTGTACTGGACCGACCAGACCGGTTGGGGCACCTTCCTGCTGGTCT
This sequence comes from Hydrogenophaga sp., assembly GCA_011391595.1. GTDB lineage: Bacteria > Pseudomonadota > Gammaproteobacteria > Burkholderiales > Burkholderiaceae_C > JAABQG01. Next base: position 22,121 of record JAABQG010000038.1, on the reverse strand, counting down.
GCTCGATCGTGGTCGTCACGATGGACAACTTCCTGCGGCCGGCGCTGATCAAGCGCGGCGCCGATCTGCCGATCCTGCTGATCTTCGCCGGTGTGATCGGCGGCCTGCTGGCCTTCGGCCTGGTCGGCATCTTTGTCGGGCCGGTCATGCTGGCCGTGGTCTACACCCTGCTCGATTCCTGGGTGGGCGATGGCACAACGTCCCGCCCGGCCCAGGAAGGTCCTTGAAGCGATGGCGAGCGTCGACGACACCGGCCGGCGCCTGACCGACCTCGAGATCAAGGCCAGCTTCACCGAGGATCTGCTGGACCAGCTGAACCAGATCATCGTCAAGCAGCAACAGCAGATCGACGCCTTGATGCGCGAGGTCAGTGACCTGCATCAGCGGGCGCCCGAAGGCGGCACGCTTGCTTTTCGCAGCCTGCGCGACGAGTTGCCGCCGCACTACTGAGCGCGGGGCGCCCGCCGCGCCGCGACCGCGTCGAACCGCCGGCGCTCAGGCGACTCAGGCGAGCTTGCGGCGCAGGGCGCGACCGAAGTCCTTCACGAAATGCGCGACCATGGCGCGCAGCGGGCTCACTTCAGGCTCGGGCGCCAGGCCCGCGCCCAGGCGCTCGATCTGGTGGTAGTACCAGCCCGCCTGGGCCTGGTTGTTCAGGGCGCGCATGAGGTTTGAGGCGCTGTTGGGGCCCCAGAAGCCCTGGCCCAGCACCAGGCGGTCTTCCGGCACCGGCAGGCGCGTCATCTGACCGGCCAACATCCGCGCCGGGAAGTCGGGGTCCAGACAGAACGGACGCGCCAGGCCGATCATGTCGGTGTGGCCACCCGCCAGCGCGGCCTCCATGCCGGCGAGGGTGCGAAACCCACCGGTGACCATGATCGGCATGCGCGCCACGGCCTTGATGGACTTCGCATAATCCAGAAACATCGCCTCGCGCTCGCGCGTGCTGTCGCGAATCTCCGCCGCGGCCTGCGGCTTGAAGAACTCGAGCTGCTCGTAGGTGCCGCCGGAGACTTCCAGCAGATCGACACCCGCGTCGTTCAGCCATTGCACGACCTGGATGCTTTCGTCCAGGGTGAAGCCGCCCTTGACGAAGTCGGAAGAGTTCAGCTTGACGGAAATCGGGTACGCCGGTCCGACCCTCGCCCGCACGGCAGCGATGACGGCCAGCAGCAGGCTGGCCCGGCTATTCAGCGAACCGCCCCAGCGGTCCTGCCGCAGATTCGTGCGTGGCGACAAAAACTGCGACAGCAGATAGCCGTGCGCCGAATGGACCTGGACGCCGTCGAAGCCCGCTTCCTTGACCAGCGCAGCGGTGTGGGCGAAGCGCCCGATGATGTCCTGGATATCGGCCTCGGTCGCTGCGCGCGGCCTGCCGAAATTGCCCCCCATGGCCAACTGGACCTCGGAGGGCGCCAGCGGCGTCAGGTTGACCAGGCGCGGGCACTGCCGCCCCGGGTGGCTGATCTGCGCCCAGAGCTGGCTGCCGCCCTCATGCACCGTCTTTGCCCAGGCGCGCAGCTGCGGCAGGCCCGAATCGTCTTCCACCACGACGTTGCCTGACCGCTCCAGGTAGCGCCGGTCGATCATGATGTTGCCGCTGATCTGGATCGCCGCCCCGCCGCGCGCCCAGGTCGAGTACAGGCGCTGGTGCGCCGCTGTGGCCTGATCGTTTGCGTCGGCCAGCCCTTCCGTCATGGCGGACTTGCACAGGCGATTGGCGACGGTGTGGCCGCAGGGCAAGGTCAGGGTTTGTTCAATCACGGCGGTGCTCCAGAAATGGCAACCTGAATGGCAATCCAGTGTAGTGGCGGGCCTTCGCCAAGGCCGCGGTGGGGGCTTGACAGACCCAAGACGCCGGCGCCCTGACGGGCAAGACCGACTCCGAACTCTCCGCGCCCGACGTGGCCGCACTGCTCCACCAGGGCGATCAGGACATCGCCACCGGCGCCGCCAGCGCCAGCAGCGAACTGGACTTCACGGTCAACGGCAATCCGGTGCACTGCCAGTGCCTCAAGTTTCCCGTGGCCGGCCCTGACGGCACGCTGCTGATGATCGGCACCGTGCTGGTCAACGTGGCGGGCCAGGAAGCGGTCGAAGGCATGCTGCAATCGCTCGAACGCCTGCGTGAATAGTTTGCCGGTACCCCTTTCACCCCGGTGAACGCTGCGACAGTGAGCATCGGCGTGGCCGAGTGCAGTACCGGCGAAACCTGGGACGAGTGGTTCAAGCGCGCCGACACCGCGCTGTTTCACGCACGCGTCAGCGGGCGCAACCAGGTCCAGCGGGCGCCCGAGGCGCCCCGGCGGGCCGGCGTCGGCGAAAGCGTCGCGGCGAGTTTCGTGCAGCTCTCCTGGCATGCGGCCTACGAATGCGGCAACGCCGTGATCGACGATCAGCACAAGGCCCTGTTCGGCGATGCCAACGGTCTGCTCGCCACCATCCTCTCAGGACGGCCCGCCGATGAATTGGCCACGCTGATCGAAGCCCTGATCACCCATGTGGTCCGGCATTTCGAGGACGAGGAAGCCATCATCAACGCCACGGGCTTTCCCGGCGCGCAAAGCCACGACGTTGTCGCGCGACACATGCTGGGCGCGGACCGGGAGTTCTTTCCGTTCGTCAAGGCGACGGAAGGCTGAGTCGACCATCGCGCAGGATTCCTGCGCCAGCCGCACAAAACCGGCGGCAACATGGGGCCTTCCTGCGGCGCGTTCGAACCACAATGTCGCCATCCCCCCGACACCGGAGCCACCCCCGATGAACCTCACCGAATCCCTGCTGCACGCACTCAAGGACCATGGCGCACGCCAGATCTTTGGCATCCCCGGCGACTTCGCCCTGCCCTACTTCCGGATCATCGAGGAGTCGAAGATCCTGCCGCTGTACACGCTGTCGCACGAGCCCGGCGTGGGCTTCGCGGCGGACGCGGCCGCGCGCATCAACGGCAGCCTGGGCGTGGCGGCCGTCACCTACGGGGCCGGGGCGCTGAACATGATCAATTCGGTGGCGGCGGCCTTTGCCGAGAAGTCGCCGCTGGTGGTGCTGTCGGGCGGGCCGGGCAAGGGCGAGTCGCGCTCCGGGCTGCTGCTGCACCACCAGGCCAAGACGCTGGATTCACAGTTCCAGATCTTCAAGGAGATCACCTGCGACCAGGTGCGCCTGGACGACGCCGCGCGCGCGCCGGCCGACATTGCCCGGGTGCTGGCGAGCTGCCTGCGGCGCTCCGAGCCGGTGTACATCGAGATTCCGCGCGACATGGTCGCCCTGCCCTGCGCACCGGTGGTGCCCGAGGCCCCGCAGCCGGTGGACCCGGATGCGCTGGCCGCCTGTGTGGACGAGATCCTGGCGCGGCTGGCCAGCGCCCGCTCGCCGGTGCTGATGGCCGGCGTGGAGGTGCGCCGCTACGGGCTGGAGGCCAAGGTGGCGCAACTGGCGCGCCGTCTCGGCATGCCGGTGGTGACCGGCTTCATGGGCCGCGGCCTGCTGGCCGACCAGGATGTGCCGCTGCTGGGCACCTACATGGGCGTGGCCGGTTTCCCCGAGGTGACGCAGCTGGTCGAGGGCTCCGACGGGCTGTTCCTGCTGGGCGAAATCATCTGTGACACCAACTTCGCGGTGTCCGAGACCAAAATCGACATGCGCAAGACGATCCAGGCGCTGGACGGCCGCGTCACCATCGGCTACCACACCTATTCGAACCTGCCGTTGGCGGCCGTGGTGGAGCGCATGCTGGCCTGCGTCAGCGTGGGCGACAAGCCGCTGGCCGTCACGCCGCCGGTCTTCCCGCACGACCTGGTGGCCGATGGCGCCAGCATCACGCCGACCGACATCGCCACCGCCGTCAATGACCTGATGGCCACGCACGGCAAGATGCCGATGGCCAGCGACATGGGCGACTGCCTGTTCACCGCGATGGAGATCCAGCACACCGCGCTGGTGGCGCCCGGCTACTACGCGACCATGGGCTTCGGCGTGCCGGCCGGCCTGGGCCTGCAGGCCGCCACGGCCGAGCGCCCGCTGATCCTGGTGGGCGACGGCGCCTTCCAGATGACCGGCTGGGAGCTGGGCAACTGCCAGCGTTACGGTTGGGACCCGATCGTGCTGGTGTTCAACAACGCCAGCTGGGAGATGCTGCGCACCTTCCAGCCCGAGTCGGGCTTCAACGACCTGAGCCACTGGGGATTTGCCGAAATGGCCTCCGGCATGGGCGGCGACGGCGTGCGCGTCAACACGCGCGCCGAACTGAAGGCCGCGCTGGACCACGCCGTGGCCACGCGCGGGCGCTTCCAACTGATCGACATCACCATTCCCAGCGGCGTGCTGTCGCAGACGCTGGCGCGCTTCGTGGCCGGGGTGAAGCGCCTGAACGCGCCCAAGTAGGCCGCAACGGCCTCAGCCCTCCAACCAAGCACACTCGCAGGTGAAGTGCCGCAGGAAGGGTGGCTGCTTGGTGATGCGCACGCCGCGGATGCTGGATGCTTTCTGCTTGACCTCGTCGATCACCTCGGCTGCATAGTCGAAGTGCGACTGGGTGTACATGCGCCGCGGGAACGCCAGGCGCACCAGCTCCATGCTGTGGTAGGTCTCGGTGCCGTCGTTCAGGCGCTTGCCGAACATGACCGAGCCAATCTCGACACCGCGGATGCCGCCCTCCAGATACAGCGCATTGCATAGGGCCCAGGCCGGGTAATGCGCCACCGGCATGTCGGGCAGCACGGTCTTCGCATCGATGTACACCGCATGGCCGCCGGTGGGCCGCACGAAGCCCACGCCCGCCGCCTCCAGCCGCTCGCCCAGGTATTCGGCGGTGCGCAGACGGTAGCGCAGGTAGTCTTCGTCCATGCCCTCCTCCAGCCCCACGGCCAGCGCCTCCAGGTCGCGCCCGGCCAGTCCCCCGTAGGTGGGAAAGCCCTCGGTCAGGATCAGCACGTTGCGCACCGCGTCCATCCACTCTTCGCTCTTCAGCACGATGAAGCCGCCGATGTTGACCATGCCGTCCTTCTTGGCGCTCATGGTGGCGCCGTCGGCGTAGCTGAACATCTCCTTGACGATGTCGCGGATGGGCGTGTTCTCGTAGCCCGGCTCGCGTTTCTTGATGAACATGGCGTTTTCCGAGAAGCGGCAGACATCCATGATGAAGGGCTTACCGTGGGCCTTGAGCAGCGCGGCGTAGGCACGGATGTTGGCCATCGACACGGGCTGGCCTCCGCCGGTGTTGTTGGTCACGGTGATCATGCCGAACGGGATGCGGTCCCCCTGTTCCTTCAGCAGCGCCTCGACCCGCTCCAGATCGATGTTGCCCTTGAAGGGATGGATCAGCGCCGGCTGCAGGCCCTCGGCGATCACCAGGTCGCGGGCGTCGACGCCGATGTATTCCAGGTTGGCGCGCGTGGTGTCGAAGTGGCAGTTGTTGGGCACCACGTCACCCTTCTTGCAGACCGCGGTGAACAGCACCTTCTCGGCCGCGCGCCCCTGGTGGGTGGGCACGAAGAACTTCATGCCGGTGATCTTCTGGATCACGGCCTCCAGCCGATAGAAACTGCGCGCGCCGGCGTAGCTTTCGTCGCCCTCCATGATCGCGCCCCATTGTCGGCTGGACATGGCACCCGTGCCGGAGTCGGTCAGCCAGTCGATCAGCACATCCTCGGCGCGCAGCTTGAAGACGTTGAGATGGGCGGCCTCGAGCAGCTGCGTGCGCTCGTCGCGACTGGTCATGCGGATAGGCTCGATGCTCTTGATGCGGAAGGGTTCGATGAGGGTTTTGGGCATGGTGATCTGGGCGTATTTCTTGTGAGGTGGGCGAAGTTAGCACCGGAAAAACCATCGTGGTGTCGGTCATTTCCAACAGTCGGAAAAGAAATTTCGTCCTCCCCTCGCGTTACATTGCTGGATTGGAATTGCCACAACAGGAGACACTCGTGAGAACTCTGATCGCCGCCCTGACCCCTTTGGCGGCTGCCGCCCTGCTCGCCGCCTGCGCCACCGGCCCTCTTGGCCCCGACGCCCGCACCGCCACCATCCAGCGCACCGCCAACGGCGTGCCGCACATCAGTGCCCCCGATGCCGAAACCCTGGCCTACGCCATGGCGTATGCCTATGCGCAGGACAACGTCTGCATGACGGCCGACCAGCTGGTCACCGTGCGCGGCGAGCGCGCCCGATACTTCGGCGGCGCCACGCCAGGCCTGCTGGCGCGGCGCATGTTCCCGAACGAGCAGATCGACCTGTTCATCGCCGCGCACATGGACGACGCCGCGCTGGAGCGCGCCTGGGCCGGCGCCAGCGCCGAATCCCAGGCGATGGCGCGCGGCGCGGTGGCGGGCTACAACCGCTACCTGGCCGACCAGGCCGGCAAGCTGCCGACTGCCTGCAACGGCCAGCCCTGGGTCAAGCCGATGTCAATGGCCGAGTTCCGCCGCCAGGGCGAACTGACCGCGGTACAGGCTGCCACCGCCGCGCTGGCCGACGCGGTGCTGGGCGCCAAGCCGCCAGCCGTAGCCAAATCGTCCGCAGCGCCGGACGCGCCCGTGAACCTGGCCGATGCCGCCGACGCGATGCGCGAGGCCGGCCTGCTCGACTCGCCACTGGGCTCCAACGCCTGGGCCTTCGGCAAGGACACCACCGCCAACGGCAGCGGCCTGCTGCTGGGCAACCCGCACTTTCCGTGGGCCGGCGTCAACCGCTTCTGGCAGGTGCACCTCACGATCCCCGGCAACCTCGACGTGATGGGCGTGGGCATCGGCAGCTTTCCGGGCGTGACCATCGGCTTCAACAAGGACGTCGCCTGGTCGCACACGGTCTCCACTGGCAAGCGCTTCACGCTTCACGAGCTGACGCTCGCCGATGGCGACCCCACCGCCTACCTGATCGACGGCAAGCCCGAGAAGATGACCTCGCGTACCGTCAGTGCGCCGGTGCGCGGCGCCGACGGCAGCCAGCAGACCAAGGCCGCCACGCTGTGGTCCACCCGCTGGGGCCCCGTGGTAATGATCCCGCGCGCCGGCCTGAACTGGACCGCCAAGACTGCCTATGCGCTAAAGGACGCCAACCTGGGCAACGTGCGCGCCGCCGACGCCTCAATGGGCTTCGGGCGCGCGCGCAACGTCCAGGAGGTGCGCGAGGCAATGAAGAACATCGGCACGCCCTGGGTGAACACCCTGGCGGTGGACCGCAATGGCAACGCGCTGTATGCCGATGTCTCGGTCGTGCCCGACGTCGATGCGGCACAGCTGCAACGCTGCGCACCGAGCAAACCCGCCGCCGCGCTGCTGCCGGCCGCCGGTCTGGTGGTGCTGGACGGCTCGAAGAGCGCCTGCGACTGGCAGCGCGACCCCACCTCGCCCGTGCCCGGGCTTATCCCTATCGGCCGCATGCCCACCGCGATCCGGACCGACTGGGTGCACAACAGCAACGACAGCTTTCTCTATACCAACCCGGCGCAGAAGTGGGGCGCCATCTCCCCGCTGGTGGGTGACGTCAGCATCACACGCCCGCGCACCCGCGCCGACCTGAGCGAGATCCCGGCGCTGCTGGCACAGGGCAAGGTCACGCCCGAGGCGGTGCAGAAGCAGCTCTTCGGCAACCGCAACTTCATGGCTGGCGTGGTGCTGCCCGACCTGCTGGCCGCCTGCGCCGGCCTGGCGGCACCCAGCGCCGAGGTCAAGGACGGCTGCGCCGCTCTGCGCGGCTGGGACCGCACGAACAACCTTGACGCCCGCGGCGCCCACCTGTTCCGCGAGTTCTGGCGCACCGCGCGGCTGATCCCCGGCGTGTACCGCGTGCCCTTCGATCCGGCGCAGCCCGTGGCCACCCCGGCCGGCCTGAAGATGGACGACCCGGCCGTCGCGGGCAAGGTCATGGAATCACTCACCGGTGCCGTGAAGGCCGTGCGCACCGCCGGCTTCGCGCTGGACGCCCCCCTGGGCAGCATGCAGCGCCCGCTGATCACCAGCGAGCCGATCCCGCTGCATGGCGGCGACGAGTTCGAAGGCGTGCTGAACAACCTGGGCAACCAGTTCGCGCCGGGCATCAACTCAAAGGGCCTGCTGATCGATTACGGCACCAGCTATGTGCAGACCGTGACCTTCGACGCGCGCGGCCCGGTGGCGCAGGGACTGCTGACCTACGGCCAATCCACCAACCCGGCCTCGCCGCATGCCACTGACCAGCTCTGGCTGTTCTCGCGCAAGCAGTGGCCGGTGCTGCCCTTCCACCCGGAAGACGTCGAAAAAGCCCGCGTGGGCGAGGTGTTGCGGTTGACCCGGCCCTGAGAGACGGCGCTGAGACGGCACGAGGGCCGGCTCCCGCCCGCGTGGGGCCCCGTTCCCTCAGGTCGCGCGCAGCCTGGAGGGCAGGCCGATGTTCTTGCCGGCCGTTGCCATGTGCCATGCTTGCCTGGCAAACACCCACAGGCCGGATTCGTTCGGCCTGGGCGCTTCGCCCCGGCCGATTCGCCTGAGCTGGCCGGTATACCAGCTGATCTCCAGCAAGCCCAGCTTGTCGATCACCCGCAGGCCGGTGGTGATGGGCTTGACCTGGTGCGCGGTCGGCTGGCCCGCCAGCAGGCGCAGGGGCGCGTCGGGCTCGATGGCCAGGATGCGCGCCAGCCCCACCATGTCCACAGCGCCGGATTCAATGGCCTGCGCCATGGCTCGGGCCGTGCGAAACCCGCCGGTGACCACCAGGGGCGTGTCAACCGCCGCACGCGCCTTTTCGGCAAACGCCAGAAAGTAGGCCTCGCGCGCCCGGGTACTGGCTTTGACCGGCGCCTGGCTCGTTTTTACGCCGGTCATGGCGGGAGCCTCATAGGTGCCGCCGGAAATCTCGATCAGATCGATGCCAGCCGCGGCCAGCGCGCGAAGGGTGTCCAGCGATTCCTCTTCGGTGAACCCGCCGCGCTGGAAGTCGGCCGAGTTGAGCTTGACGCCGATCGGAAAGTCGGGGCCCACCGCCTTGCGCATGGCCTGGTAGACCGCCAGCACGAAGCGGCGGCGCTTCTCGGGCGTGCCTCCCCAGTCGTCGGTCCGCTGGTTGCTCCGTGGCGAGAGAAACTGGCTGACCAGATAGCCGTGGGCACCATGGATCTGCACTCCCGAGAACCCGGCCTTCTTGACGATGCGGGCCGCCTTGCCGAAGCGGTTGATCAGCGCGCGCACCTCGGCGCGGGTCAGCTCGCGCGCCGTCGCAAAAAAGGCCTGCATCTCGTCGCGAAACGGCACGGCGGACGGCGCCACCGTCTCCCGGTTCAGGCCTCTGGGGGCTTGCCTGCCCGGGTGGTTGAGCTGCACCCAGCAATGGGTGCCATTGCGTGTGGCCGCCCGCGCCCAGGCCTTGAGCGCCGCCAGATGCTGCGGGTCTTCGATCACCACGTTGCCGGGTTCGCCCCGCGCGCCCCGGTCGATCATGACATTGCCGGTGACGCACAGGCCAATGCCCCCGTCGGCCCAGGCCTGGTACAGGCGCGCCAGTTCAGGCGTGGCCGCGCCCTCGGGAGTCCCCAGCGTCTCGGACATGGCGGACTTGAACAACCGGTTCTTGATGACCGCGCCGTTGGGCAAGGTCAGCGCCTGGGCAAGCACGGACTGGGATGGCATGGATGAATTTTTCATGCCCGATCAGATGGGGCGCTGCTCGCCGCGCTGCAAGCCACGGCCTGTCCCCGGCACGACAGGCGGCGCCGGGTGTGCCGCTGAACCGGAGGTCGGCTGGCGACAATGACGCTACTCTTAAGATAGCAAATAGTGACCATCCTGCAATGGCTAATGGCTGTTTCAAGCATAAAAAACGACTTCAAGCTGTCTTTTTCAGCAGGTTGACCCGCATCGGCCGCACAAAGTGGGCGCCGTCGGGGGTCATGTGCGGCTCGAAGCGCTCGCGCACCCTGGCCAGCGTGGCGGCGTCGAGCCGGTGATCGGCAAAGGTCACGCCGATCATGCGCTGCTCGAACTCGGCGAAGTCGCGGTAGTGCACCGGCGTCTCGAAATGCAGCTCGGTCACCGACGCCCAGGCGCCGGACGCCTCGGCGGCCTGGACCGCGCGCAGGGCAGCAGCCCGCACCACCTCTTCGTCATTGAACACGCGGATCACTTCGTTCAGCGCACCCGCGAACACCGGCTCCGACACATACAGCAGCCCGCCGGGGCGCAGCACGCGGTGCACCTCGGCCAGCGCGGCGTCCAGCAGGTCCAGCGGCACGTGGTGCAGCGATTTCAGCATCAGCGCCAGATCGAAGCCCCCGTTATCGAACGGAATCGCCTGCGCGCCAGCCTTGACAAAGGTCAGCCTTTGTTGCGGCTGGGCGATGTTCTTGGCGTGCTGGCGCTCGTCCACCTCCAGGGCGGTGACCTCACAGGCTGGATAGCGCTTGAGCAGCGAGCGCGACAGCGCCGCAGCGCCGCAGCCCAGTTCGATGATGCGCGGGTGCTGCGCCGGATCGGCCAGGGACTGCAGAACGTCGAGTTCGTCGGTGATCAGGGGAGTGGGCATTGGATGAAGTTCTTCAAGAAAAATGGGCGGTCATTCAGGGGCTTTCGCCGGAAACCCACGGAACCCACGCGCGGGCTGTAGGATGCCTCGATGCAAATGGTAACCCCCTTGAACCTGAATGACGATTTCTCCCGGCGGGTGGTCGCACCCGCCACCGACGCCGCATGGGCGCCCTCGCCCCAGCCCGGCGTCGCAAGGCGCATGCTGGACCGGGTTGGCGGCGAAGTGGCGCGCGCCACGAGCGTGGTGCGCTATGCGCCGAACTCGCACTTCGAGCGGCACTTTCACGGCGGCGGCGAGGAAATCCTGGTGCTGGAAGGCGTGTTTTCGGACGAGTCCGGCGACTATCCTGCCGGCACCTATCTGCGCAACCCGCCTGGCTCGGCCCACGCACCGTTCTCCCGCGAAGGTTGCGTGCTGCTGGTCAAGCTCTGGCAGTTCGCCCCAGGTGACACGGAGACGGTTCGCATCGATACCCGCGCTGAGCCCTGGCGCGCCGGCCTGGTTCCGGGGCTCGCCGTGATGCCCCTGCACGAATTCGACGGCGTCAGCACGGCCCTTGTGCGCTGGGCACCGCAGACGCGATTCAACACGCACGCCCATCCCGGTGGCGAGGAAATCCTTGTGCTTGAAGGCCTGTTCCAGGACGAGGCCGGCGACTACCCGGCCGGCACCTGGCTGCGCAGCCCGCGCTGGAGCCGCCACACCCCCTTCACTGGCGCCCAGGGCGCGCTCATCTATGTCAAGGTCGGGCACCTCGGTGCCGAGTTCCTGACCCCTTAGGCAACCGCTTCCGAATACCGGCCAGTTTGCCGCCTTCAGGCCGGCTCGACCGCAAAGCTCAGGCCGGCGTTGGCCTGCAGCCGCCGCGTCAGGCGCATGCCCATGGCGGAGGCCGAGGTCCAGATGCCGCCGGCGGTGTCGGGGCATTCCTGCAGCAGGCACACCGCCGCCTCGGTGATCATCTTGGAGGTGGAGCCGTAGCCCGGGTCCCGGTCGCCCTTGACGCCCACGCGCAGCCGGTCGCCGGCGGCGCTTTCGCCGAGGAACAACACATCGTAGAAGCCGGCCTCGCGTTCCTCGCGCGAGGGGCCTTCGCCCGGTTTCGGACCGCCCTCGGCACCCAGCGACTTGTCGGCCGCCACCGCATTCGCGATCGCCTCGCCTTTTTCGCCAGCACCGGTGATCATCATCTCGTCATAGACAAAATCTGCGCCATAGGCCTGGTTCAGCAGGAAGTTCGAGCGGTGCACGTTGCGCGTGTTGATGGCCGCCATCACGAAGGGCGCCACCCAAAGGCCCAGCGCCTCGTCCAGCATGGGCTTGGCACCCGAGGGCTGGCGCGGCCCTTCGAAGCCGGGCGTCAGCGAGAACGGGTTGCGCAACAGGTCGAGCACGCCAGGGTCGCTCATCGCGGCGGCCATCGTGGCTTTCAGGCTGGCCGCGGTGCCGCCGGAGAAGGTGCCCTTCATCTTGCGCACCCGGCCACGCACGCGGTTCGCCGGGCTGCCAAAGCGGGCCTTCATCTCGGTCTGCAGCATGAGCACGCCGAGGTCGAACGGTATCGAGTCGAAGCCGCAGGAAAACACGATGCGCGCGCCGCTGGCCTTGGCCTGGGCCTCGTGTGCGTCGATCATCTTGCGCATCCAGGCGGGTTCGCCGCACAGGTCCACATAGTCCACACCGGACGTGGCACAGGCGGCCACCAGCTCGTCGCCGTAGAGCTGGTAAGGGCCGACGGTGGTCAGCACCAGCCGGGTCTGCGCCATCAGCGCCTGCAGGCTGGCTGGGTCGGCACTGTCGGTGACGACCAACGGCGTGTCGATGGGTGCGCCCACCTCGTCACGCACAGCCGCCAGCTTCTCGGCGCTGCGCCCGCCCATGGCCCAGCGCAGGCCGCTGCCCGCCGGGTAGCGCTGCAACAGATATTCGATGACGAGGCGGCCGGTGAAGCCGGTGGCGCCGTGGACGACGAGGTCAAAGGGTTTGATCATGGGGTTTCCTGCATGTGTGGGGCCGCAGCCTGCCGAATGGCACCTGCTGGCCGTTGATGTCGCGAATTGTGCGGTTTGTGAGACGGGTTGCCTGTCACTCGCGCAACCGGACCCGCGCAACGCGCGCCGCGCCAGCGCCGGAAGATCGCGTTCCAGCAGCTCAGATGCTTCCGTATTCATAGCGAATTAAGACCATCCCACGAGGGAAAGAGAGCAAATAAATCATCGAACATGGCTGCAAGATCCCTGGCCTGACCGCAGGGCATGCCGCCCCGCTTATGATCCTTCCCGTTCCTCAATTCCGGTCAGACCGGCTCGCACACCCACAAACAGGCCCCCCGATGAAACTCAAGCTCACCGCCGTCCGCTCATTCAAGTCCGCCGCGCTGCTCGCCTGCCTGACAGTCGCGGCCCCGTCGGCGTTTGCCCAGGCCTTTGACGTGGTTCGCCTTTTTGGCGCCGCACCGGGTGAAGACGGGCGTTCGGTCGGCCTGACCTTTGTTTCCGCCGCCGAGTACCAAGGCTCCCGTGATCGCCGCAACATGATCCTGCCGTCCCTTATGTACCAGTGGGCCAACGGCTGGTTTGCCGGAACGGGCAACGGCATCGGCTACAACTTTTCCAAGGATCCGGCGCTGGATGTCGGCCTGCGGCTCACGGTGGATCTGGGGCGCAAGGAGGACCGTTCCAGCGCCCTCACCGGCATGGGCGATATCGATATCAAGCCGACCTATGGTGGATTCCTGAACTATTCGATCAACCGGGAGTTCACGCTGACTTCGTCGCTGCGCTATGGCTCGGGGAACTCCAGCAACGGCATGGTGATTGACGTTGGCGCCGCGTATTCCACCCAGCTGGCCCCTTCGTGGCGCACCGGCCTTGGCGTCTCGACCAGCTATGTCAACGCCGCCTACATGCAGGACTACTTCGGCGTAACCCCGGGTCAGTCGCTCACCAGCGGCTACGCGGCCTACAGCCCTGGCGCCGGGTTTCGCGACGTCCGGGCCAGCGCATCGCTGACCTATTTCCTGAACCCCCGGACAGTCGTCACCGGAGCGCTCTCCGGCAATGCGCTGCAGGGAGATGCCAAAGACAGCCCTCTGACCCAGAAGACCACCTTCCTGTCGGGGGTGGTTCAGGTGTCGTACGCTTTCTGAGGATTCAGCGGGCCGAGAAGCCGCGCGCTGCATGCGCCCAAGCTCGGCCCGCCGCCATCGTGTAAAAAAAGCGAGCTTCTTTGACGAGTCTGCGCACGAGGGGAACCCTTCGGGAGGGGTGTAGGTCGTCCCGAATCCAAAAAAGTCACGAAATACCGGAAAAAGATTTGCGCCCTATATCGATTTAGGACAATATAAAACTTCACCGAACTACACTCGGGAAAACAGACGCTCAGGAGTCGGAAATGGGGGGCTGCTTTCGCCATCCCGTAAAGAGCAACCCTCAAACTGCGCTCAGTTTCAGACTCGGCGGGCCACTGTCACACTTCTTTCACCGTCGGTCCTGCATAAGGAGTCAGACCATGAGCATCCGGATTCTTCTCGTAGATGACCAATTCCTGTTCCGAAAAGGCGTGGCCGCGCTGCTCTCGTCGCAGCCAGACCTGTCGGTTGTCGGTGACGTGCGTGGCGGCAAGGGAGGCGTCCAGGCCGCGCTGAGCATGGATCCCGACATCATCATGATGGACATCTTGCAGATAGGCGTTTGCGGGCTCGACACCGTGGCGCAGATCAAGCAGCGCCAACCACAGATCCGGGTGATTCTGTTGACTGGTCTCAGGACCCGCGACTATGTGCGCGCCGCACTGGGTGTTGGCGCCGATGGCTACGTGCTGAAAGATGCCAACTTCGACGAGCTGTTGATGGCCATCCGCAGCGTAGCAGCGGGCAAGATGTACCTGAGCCCCGAAGTCTCGTGTTTTCTTGTGGAGGGTTTGTTGCACCCCGAGCGCACCGAGGCGCGATCGTCAAAGCTGGAACGGCTCAACAACCGGGAACGCAGCGTCCTGCAGCTGGTCGCCGAGGGGCGCACCAATCGCAGCACCGCCGAATACCTCAACCTCAGCCCGAAAACCGTCGAGAAATACCGAGCCAGCCTGATGAGCAAGCTCGGTTTGCACAATGCCACCGAACTGACGCTGGCGGCCATGGAGCTGGGCCTGATTGCACGGCCCACATCCCACTTGCACCTCGACGGCTACCACGTACAGGGTCAAAAGGAAGGCTCGGCGCAAGGGGATAGTGCGTTCGGCACTTTGGTGTGATCTGACACACGGTCCGGAACGCCCAGGCAGTCGGCACACCCGATCATCCCAAACGCTTGTGACACGGCGAGCTTCCCTGGACAGGCAGGCAACCCACTCGCGCCGCTTCACTCCTCGGTCATGGCCATGTCGAAGTGGTCGATGATCGGTTTGAGCAGGTAGTTCATCATGGTTCGCTCGCCCGTCTTGACAAACAGGTCCACTGGCATGCCGACCCGAATCTTCAAATTGGCGATCTTCTTCATGCCCTCCGGCGTGACCTTCGCCAGCAGCTTGTAATAAGGTTCACCGGTTCTTTCATCGACCAGCCGGTCTGCCGAGACCTGCGTCACAACGCCGGGAATATGCGGCGTCTTGTTCTGGTTGAACGCGGAGAAAATCAATTCGATATCGAGACCGCCATGCAACTTGTCAACCAGATGCACTGGCAGACGACCCTCCACAACCAGAGGGTCATCCGTTGGAACAATATCCATGATCTTGAACCCGGATGCAATGACCGCACCTTTGGTGAATACATTCAGTCCAATGACCGTTCCGCCCACGGGGGCCTTCACCAGGATATTGTCCAGGTTGTAGTCAAGCCCCGAAAGACGATTGGCCAATGAACCGGCTTCTTTCTGCACCTCCGCCAATTGGGTTCTGACTTCTTTCTGGTATTCCTGAACGGATTGCTGCCGCTTCATCGTCAACTCGGAAATCTGTCTTTTTCCCCGACCTATGTTGCCGACATCCTCAGCGATGGCCGCACTGACCTGTGCATGGGTCTGCTCCACGTCCAGCAAGCGGGTGCGGGCGACAAATCCACCCTTGGCCAGATCCCGCAAACTGTCAAGCTGTTCCTTGATGAATTGCAGCTGTTTCTGCTTTGCATTTTTGGACTCTTCCAGCCCTTTGTTCTGCGCAACAAGGCCGGCGATGTTTTCATTGATCGAGGACCATTCACTTTGTTTTGCTGCCTGACGCGAGTTAAACAACTGCTGCTGCAGGGCAATGCTGCTGGCAACCCGCGGATCGTCCTTGACCGTTTTCAACTCCTTCGGAAAGTCAATGGTCTTCTTTCCTGCGCCCTCGGCCATCAGGCGCGCTTCCGCCGCGCGCGCAACAAAATACTGTACACGCGACATTTCAGCATCTGCGGTGGCCTGCACATGGTTCATCTTCAGGAGGACATCACCGGCCTTGACGACATCACCTTCCTTCACCAGGATGGCCTCCACCGTACCGCCGGTGGCGTGCTGAATGGCTTTCTTGCTGCTCTCAACGGTGACCGTGCCGCCCAGTGGAACCCCTTTGTCCAGCGGCGCCAGCGAGGCCCAGACAAAGAAACTGCCGAAGCCCCCCAGGACGATCCACCAGCCCAGACGCGCGTGCCAGCGGGTGTCGGTCTTGACCTCCACGGCGTCGGTCTCGTGGAAAAGAACATCAGTCGCTGCCGTGCTGTTGATTGCGGTACTCATCATGCCCCCTTGCTTCGCGCTGATGCGTTGACCACACGCTTCGCCGGATCGCGTACGGCGTGAATATTCTTCTCGTTGGCCGGCACCATGGATTTCTGTGATTGCGCAATGTGCTGCTGGTTCATCTTCTCAAGCTCGCCCAGCACCTCGACAGTGGGGCCAAACAGCTGCGCCCCGCCATGGCTCAACAGCAACAGCTTGTTGGTCACGCCAATCGCATTGGGCCGGTGCGTGATCATCACGATGGTTTTTCCGCGCTGGCGCAAGTCGGTCACCGCCGCCAACAGCGCCTTTTCGCCCACGTCATCGAGATTGGAGTTGGGTTCATCCAGGACAATCAGGGAAGGGTCGCCGTACAAGGCGCGCGCCAGCCCGATGCGCTGCTTCTGCCCGCCCGACAAGCCCGCGCCCCCATCGCCCAGCTGGGTGTTGTAGCCTGCGGGCATTTGCAGAATCATGTCGTGCACGCCGGCGTGCTTTGCCGCCTGGACCACTTTTTCCGCATCGACCTCGCCGAAACGCGCGATGTTCTCGCTGATGCTTCCGCCAAAGAGCTCAATATCCTGCGGCAGATAGCCAATACTCGGCCCCAGCTCGTCCTTGTTCCACTGGTACACATCGGCACCGTCCAGACGCACCTTGCCCACGGCCACCGGCCAGACTCCAACCAGCAGGCGTGCCAGCGTCGATTTGCCCGCTCCGCTCGGCCCGATGACGCCCAGTACATCCCCCGGGACGAGCGCAAGACTCAGATTCTTGATCACCGCCTCTGAACCACCGGGGGGCGCCGCCGTCACCGATTCAAGCGCCACCTTGCCAAGCGGCTTGGGCAACGCCATGCCCGCGACGCGGGGCAGGTTCGTGGCCAGCAAATCGACCAGGCGCTGGTAGGCGCTGCGCGTGCTGCTCCAGTTCTTCCAGACGTTGATCAATTGCTCCACGGGGCTCAACACCCGCCCCATCAGGATGGAGGCCACGATCATCATGCCGGGCGTGATCTTTCCCTCCAACACCAGCAAGGCGCCAAAACCCAGAATGAGCGATTGCATGGAAATGCGTGCGAACTTGGTCACTGCACCAATGATGCCGGCCTTTTCACTGGCATCGGCCTGCAACTGGATGAAACGGCTGTGCAGCTTGAACCAGCGCTTCATCAAATTGGGCAGCATGCCCATGGCCTCGATCACCTCGGCATTGCGCAAGTTGTTGGTGGCCAGGTTGCCGGCGGCCACCGCCATGGTGCTGGCCTGCGACAACGGCTTTTTGGAGACGGACTCATTGATGTAGGCCAGCGCCACCAGCAGGATGGTTCCCACCAGGGCAAACAGGCCCAGGTAAGGGTTGAACAAGAAGATCACCACCAGGTAGATGGGAAACCAGGGCGCATCAAAAAAGGCAAACAGGCCGTTGCCTGTCAAAAACTGGCGAATGTTGGCCAGGTCATTCAAGGCCTGGCCCGCATTGCCGCCCGAACGCTTGAGGTTTTGCTCGAACGCCGCGGTGTAAACCCGCTTGTTCAACTTCATGTCCAGCTGGGCGCCCAGCCGGATGAGCACAAAGCTGCGCACAAACTCCAGTGCGCTGATGAACAGATAGGCGCCCAGCATCATCAGGGTGAGCATCAGCAGGGTGGTCTCGTTGCGGCTGGAGAGCACCCGGTCATACACCTGCAGCATGTACAGGGACGGTGCCAGCATCATCAGATTGATGATCGCGCTGAACACCCCCACAGTGATGAAAACGTCCTTGAACCCCACGAGGATCTGCGCGATTTCATTGTGATTTTTCGACGTTATCTTGCTCATCATGATAGGGTCCCTGAGTCTCGGTTCAATCTAGCAGGCAAGTCCATTTTGTCCATCCCGCGCGCTGTGCATAAATTCACGGAAAACCCCGCTGCGAGAGCGGGGTGGTGATCACGTCACGTTCGCCTTGCGTCCCACCCACGAAGCCTTCCGGCTGTCGCGGGTGGACGTTGGACTTTGTCAGAGGACGAAGTCCGCGGTGGTCAACGTGTGCTGTCCGGTCAGGACAAGCTGGAACTCGGCCGCTGCGTCGCCGTCGTTGCTGGCCTCCACCAGCGTTGTATTGGTAACGCTGTCATAGCTGTAACGCAATCCGCCGTTGGTATTGCCCGGTGCGAACGCGCCGGTGCCCAGCAAGTTGAACGCCTGGTCGTTGTTGTTGCCCGTACCAGTGCGCGCATCAATGCCAGACAGGTCGATCTTGTCGCCCGCGGTAAAGTCGCGGATTACCTCCAGCTGGCCCACCGTGACGGCCGTCACCCCGTCGATCGCGCCGTTGTCGATGAGCACGACCTGATTCACGTCGGTGTACACAAAGGTGTCGTTGCCGGCGCCGCCGACCAGCACGTCGCGCCCCAAGCCGCCGTTGAGTATGTCGTTGCCGGTCAGGCCGAACAGGATGTCGTCGCCGCGGTCGCCGTTCAGGGTGTCGGCCTTGTTGGTGGCACCGTCGCCGATCAAGATGTCGTTGTTGTTTCCGCCATCGATCGGGCCGGTCGTGTCGCGCATGACGGTGACGGTGGCGGTGTCGGTGCCCGTTCCGCGGTAGACGAAGTTGCCGCCGGTGCTCGCATTCGTGTCGGTGACCGTGACGGCCGTGGCTCCCAGGGTGGCGATCAGACTGCTCGGCGACGTGATCACCGAGATCGCCATCGGGGTGTCCGGGTCGGTGTCGTTGGCCAGCAGCGCCCAGTTCTCGATCACGAAGGCCGCGCCGTTGCCGTAGTTAGTCACCACGCGGTCGTTGATGGCCACCATCGGATCATCAACCGCAAGCACATTCACCGTGGTCGTCGCGACATTGCTGTCTGACAGGCCATCGTTGACGGTGACCTCGATCACACGCGCTTGCGTGCTGGGCGTGTCCGACGTGTTGATGAAGCGCACCGCCGCAATCGCCGTCTGGTAGGCCGAGAGCGAGGCCTGGCCCGTCAGGTCCAGCGTGATGACTCCGGCAGCATTGGTGATGTGGGAAGCAATACCCGCTGGCAGACCGCCTGCCAAAGACAGGGCATCCGTTGCCTGCGCATTCGTCAGCACGACTTTCGCTGAGAACAGCGTCGCGCCGTTGTCCGTGATACCAGGACCCGATGCGATCGCTAACGCAGCGCCATTTTCGGTGAAGGTGGTCGAGTAGTTGTTGGACCCATCGTTCACGGGTGTCGTGAAGGCGATGTTGACGTTATCGATACGCACCGTGTCCCCGGAGCCATTGGTACCGCTGACCACAAAGCGCACGATGGCGCTGTCTGTGAAGGGACCGGTCAGTGCCAGGTTCGAGTTGCCGCTATCGGAAGTTCTGTCGATGGTCTGGACATTTACAAAATTCACCCCGTCGGCGGCAAAAGAAACTGTGACGATCTCACCAGCATCAAAGCCGAGTTCATCGTAACTGAAGCTCAGATTGGCCGTTGAGGCGCCGGCCAGGTTGACCGACCGCTGGATGGTCGCGCTGCCATTTCCAGGGTCATTGTCGTTGTCGCCAAATACCAGCACGTTGCCGGGGCCGCTGATCCGGATCTGACCGGTCGTCGTGACGGGGGGCGTAGTAAGGTCGCCCGATTCCACCCAGCTTGACGTCCACGCCGCCGAGCCACTGGAATTGTTATAGGCAGTCGGGTTGAAGGTATCGAGATAGTTATTGGTATCAAAGGCATGCAGATCCACCATGGGTGCCTGGCCTGCCACCAATGTCACGTCGGCAAACTTGAAGTTTTCGACGCCGACGACGACATCGGTACCATCGGTCGGAATGAGCACCCCTGCAGCATCGACAGCGAGAGGATCACGATTGTCGACGATCTTGAACGCCTTGATCGTGCCCTGGTTGACCGTGACGAAGTCGATCGCGGTGACCGTGTAGTCAGCGCGGTTGCCTGTGAAGACCACCGTGTCCGACGCACCCACCGTACCGCCGTCGCCCACCGTCACGCTGTCCGCCAGATCGGTACCAACCACGCCGTTGCGCCACAAGCGTGTCACTTCGCTGCCGCCCAACACCAGGTCTTCAAAGGTGGCTGACGACAACATGGTGGTGAAATGCTTTTCGAATCCATCAGTCCCGATCGCGGCATTGCCGAGCAGGCCGTTGTTCTGAACGAAGTACCCGTTGGTCGCATCACCGGCTCGGGCGCTGGCACCATCCAGGTAGTGTGTGTAAGCACTGGCGTAAGTGCCGATCAGGCTGTCCAGGCGGATGCCGTCGCCGATGATGACGTCGTTGCCCGTTCCGCCCTTCATGGTGTCGTTGCCGCTGCCGCCAATCATCCAGTTGTTCGCAGCACCACCGACGGCCGCATCGTCACCCAGAAAGGTGTCGTTGTTGCGCGAACCGATCACGCCTTCAATGCCGACCCAGGCCGGGAACGGCGTCGTGCCATCGATGGCCACGGCCGGGTTCTGCTGGGTCGAAAAGTCAACCGTCAGGCCTTTTGGTGCCGCCGCATGGTCGCTGAAGTCGATCAGGTCGAAGCCGACGCCCTTGCCGTCGTTGCCCAAATCGGTCTTGCCGTCGCCGCCCATCACTTCGTCAGGGCCACCGCCCATGGCTTGAGAGAGGGACCCCGGACGCAGGATGTCGTCGCCATTCAGACCGGCCGAGATGTCCTGGTCGTCGCCGCCGATGATCAGGTCGTCGCCGTTGTCGCCCCAGAGCAGGTCGCCGCCGGCGCCACCGTCGATGATGTCGTTGCCATCGCCACCGTGGGTGAAGGCATCCGTGTCGCCTTCACCGAAGATGAAGTCGTCACCCGACTCGCCCGACAGCTTGTCGATGCCCACGCCACTGTGCAGGATGTCGTTGCCCTCGCCGCCGATGATCTGGTCGATGCCGGCCGCTGCCACCGCGGTCTGTTCCCCGCTCACGTAGTCGTCGCCTGCGCCGCCATCCAGCAGGTCACCGCCGTCGCCGCCGAGAATGCGGTCGTCGCCGTCGCCGCCGTAGATGCGGTCGATGCCGTTGCCCCCGTAGATGATGTCGTTGCCGCCTTCGGCATACACGGTGTCGTCACCGCCCCAGGCGTAGATCAGGTCGTTGCGGTCGGTGGCGACGATCACTTCATGCGATTCCGCGCCGCTGTTGAGCGTGCCGTCCAGGTTCATGCCGCGGTTGATGGCGGTGGTGCCCGAGGTGGCCGCGCTGTCTTCCACACGGAGATCGCGGATGTACTGCACGTCGCCCACTGTGACCAGGGCACCATTGCCCGTGGTGGCCAAGCCTTTGGTCGAGTAGATGCCCAGGGTCGGGTTGGCGGCCAGCGCATCGGCGTACTTGTGCTCGGTCTTGGCATCGGCGACCGCGGTTTCAGACAGGTCGTAGTACTTGTCGGCATAGGCAAACACGCTGCCGTTCAGGTGCTCGGCGCCGGTGTTGCGCTCGACGATGTCCTTGAACTGCTCGTTGATGATGCCTTCGCCCATCTGCAGCTGGTCCAGGCGGAACAGGTAGTAGAAGCGGTCGCCGTTCATGAGGCGGCTGATCTGGTCCGCAAACACCGTGTCAAACGTTTCGCCCAGCAGACCGCCGGTGACGTGCACTTCGGCCAGGCCGCCGAGCCAGGTGTCGATGTGCTGGAAACCATCCATGCCGTGGAGGGCCGTGCCGGTGTTCTGCATGAAGTTGAGCGCGTAGTCGTACGCGTCAGCGCTATCAATGGTGACGCCAACGGCAGCCAGGGCCGTAACCAATGCGTCGGCAGATCCTGCGGTGCCCATCTCGGCGTCGATGAGGGCTTGCGCCAGCCCCACATTGCCATCAAATGAGTACGCGGCAATGAAGTTCACCAGGTTGTCCGGGTGGATCATGTTGCCGCCGAAGTCGGCCCAGCTGTTGTACTGGGTCAGGCCAATAGCCGCGCGAAACTCGTTGAGGGTGGGGATGCCCAGATCGCGACCG
>JAABQG010000037.1 GCA_011391595.1 Hydrogenophaga sp. | reverse complement strand
CCACCACATGGCGCAAAAACTGCACATTGGTCGCCAGACCCACGATCCGGGTGGCGGCCAGCGCGGCGTCCATCCGGGCCAGCGCCTGCTCGCGGGTGTCACCGTGCACGATCAGCTTGGCCACCATCGAGTCGTAGAACGGGCTGATGACATCGCCTTCCCGCACGCCAGAATCGACGCGCACGTCCTGCCCGCCGCGCGCCGCATTCTCGCCGCCGACAAACGGCGGCAGGAACTCCACGCACTCCGGCAGGCGGTACACCTGCAATGTCCCGGTGGCGGGCAGGAAGTTGTTGTCGGGGTTCTCGGCGCAGATGCGCGCCTCGATCGCATGGCCGTGGATCTTCAGCTCGTCCTGCGTCAGCGGCAGCGGCTCGCCGGCGGCCACGCGCAGCTGCCACTCCACCAGGTCCTGCCCGGTGATGGCTTCGGTCACCGGGTGTTCCACCTGCAGACGGGTGTTCATCTCCATGAAGAAGAAAGCCATGCTGGCCCCCACGCTCGGCACTGGTGTGTCCTCGCTGCCCCCCGAGGGGGCGCTCGCTGGCTCGGGGCGGCCCGGCGCGGCGCTCGGCTCGCCGCCATCACGCTGCTCGACGATGAACTCCACCGTGCCCGCGCCCACGTATTTCACCGCGCGCGCCGCCGCCACGGCCGCCAGGCCCATCTGGGCGCGCATCTCGGGGCTCAGGCCCGGGGCCGGCGCCTCCTCCAGCACCTTCTGGTGGCGACGCTGCACCGAGCAGTCGCGCTCGAACAGGTAGACGTAATTGCCCTGGGTGTCGCCGAACACCTGGATTTCAATGTGGCGCGGGCGCTGCACGTACTTTTCGATCAGCACCGCCTCGTCGCCGAAGCTGTTCTTCGCCTCGCGCTGGCAGCTCGCCAGCGCTGCCAGGAAGTCCCCGGCCTTGTCCACCGCGCGCATGCCCTTGCCCCCACCGCCGGCGCTGGCCTTGATCAGCACCGGGTAACCGATGCGGTCGGCCTCGGCCTGCAGCAGTGCCGCGTCCTGGTTGGCGCCGTGGTAGCCGGGTACCAGCGGCACGCCGGCGCGCTCCATGAGCTGCTTGGACTCGGCCTTCAGGCCCATGTCCTTGATGGCCGAAGGCGGCGGGCCGATGAAGACCAGACCCGCCTCGGCACAGGCACGGGCGAAGTCCTCGTTCTCGCTGAGAAAACCGTAGCCCGGGTGGATCGCCTGGGCGCCAGTGGCCTGGGCAGCCTCGATGATGCGCTCCCAGCGCAGGTAGCTGTCTTTCGGTGCGTTGCCGCCGATGTGCACCGACTCGTCGCAGGCCGCCACATGTTTGGCATGGGCGTCCGCATCGGAATACACCGCCACGGTTCGGATGGCCATGCGTCGGGCGGTGGCAGCGACACGGCAGGCGATCTCGCCTCGGTTTGCAATCAGGATTTTGGTGAACATCAGACAACCTTTGGAGAACCGGAAAGAAAAGCGGACAGGCGGCGCAACGCCGCCCGCAGGAACTTGAACAGGGTGACCGTCACCACCCCCAGCAGCACCACGGTGAGCAGCAGCGCGATGCCAAAAATGACGGGGTGCGCCACCGCCAGCCAGACCGCGCCGACCACCAGTCCGTCCTCGACCAGGCTGGCCAGCAGGTTGGAGAAAGGCTCGGGCGAGGTGTTGATGGCCGCGCGGGTGGTGGTCTTGGCCGCCTGGCTGGAGGCCGCGAGCGTGCCGCCGAGCAACGCGGCGATGGTGGCCGCGGTGGCGCCATCCGCACCCAGCGCCCCGGCCGCCAGGGCAGCCCCGGCCGGGATGCGGATCACGCTTTGCAGCAGATCCCACAGCGAATCCACGCCCGGAATCTTGTCGGCAAAGAATTCGACCGACAGCAAGACGCCACTGGCGATCAGCATGGCCGGATGCTGCAACACCATCAGTCCCGGTGGCAGGGTCATCCAGCCCGCCTGCCCGGCGGCTCCGACCAGAAACACCACCGCGTAAAGACGGAATCCGCTGGCCCAGCCCAATGCCGCCGCCAGCGCGACCAGGCTGGGCAAGTCCATGGCATCGCTGGCCTGCGTGCCGGCTGCGGCGATCGAACCGGCCACACGGTCATCCAGGTGGATGCCGACCGTGTGCAGCCACTGAACGATGTCGTGCCAGAGAATTTCCACGGCCATGTCCCTTGGTGGCGGGCAGTTCAGGCGCCCAGCCAGTTCGGCTTGCGCTTGTTCAAGAAGGACTGCACGCCCTCTCGGCCTTCGTCGCTCGCGCGGATGTCGGCGATGCGCCGCGCGGTCTCGGCGCGCAGCGCTTCATCAAGCGGGTGGGCCGCCACGTCGCGCACCAGGCGCTTGCAGGCGCGCACCGCGGCAGGGCCGTTGTCCACCAGGGCCGAGACGATTGCAGCCAGGCGCTCGTCGAGCGCGCCGGGTGTGCACAACTCATGCACGAAGCCCATGGCCTGCGCCTGCGTGGCACTGAAACGTTCGGCGGTGGTGAAGTACCGCCGAGCCGCTTGTTCGCCCATGGCGCGCACCACGTAGGGGCCGATGGTGGCGGGCAACAGGCCCAGGCGCGCCTCGGACAGGCAGAAGGTGACATTGTCGGAGGCCAAGAGCACGTCGCAGACTGCAGCCAGCCCCATGCCGCCGGCATAGCAGTCGCCGTGCACGCGCCCCACCACCGGCACCGGGCACTGGTCCAGCGTCCAAAGCATGTCGGCCAGCTTCTGGGCATCGGCGCGGTTCTCTTCCCAGCTGTAGTCAGCCATGGCGCGCATCCAGTTCAGGTCGGCGCCCGCACAGAAGGCCTTGCCGTGGCCGGCCAGCAGCACCACGCGCAGGTCCGATTCCTGATTCAGACGCGCGAAGGTCTCGGTCAGGGCAGCGATCACGCCGTCGTTGAAGGCGTTGCGCACGTCCGGCCGGTTGAGCCAGACTTCGGCCACATGGGGTGACGGACGGCGGATATCGAGTTCATTCATAGTTAGTCAGTTGAAGACAGAGCAAAGTTCACTGCGTGTAACTCTTGGTCTGTCCCGCAAAGTCCTCAGTATCGTTTGGCCACTTCTTCCAGCATGACTTCGGTCGCGCCGCCACCGATGCCCAGCACCCGTGCGTCGCGCCACAGGCGCTCGATGGCGGTCTCGCGGATGAAACCCATGCCGCCATGGAACTGCTGGCAGGTCTGGACCACCTCGTTGACGAGTTCGCCGGTCAGCGCTTTCAGCATCGACACGTCCTGCACGATGTCATGGCCTTGCGTGACCCGCCAGGCGCAGTGGTACATGAACGCCCTGGCGGCCCGTGTCTTCGCGTCGAGCATCGAGATGCGCTGGCGGATGGTCTGCTGGTTCCACAGCGGCCCGCCGAAGGCCTGGCGCTGGCGCACGTAGTCCAGCGTGAGGCGGATCGCCTGCGTGCAGTGGCCCACGGCCATCGCCGCCAGTGCGATGCGCTCGGTCTGGAAGTTCTTCATCACCGAGTAGAAGCCCTTGCCCTCTTCGCCCAGCAGGTTGCCGGCGGGGATGCGCACGTTGTCGAAGACCAGCTCAGCCGTGTCGGACGACAGCCAGCCGGTCTTCTTGAGTGCGCGACCCACGGTAAAACCCGGCGTGCCCTTTTCGACGATGAACATCGACATGTCGCGCTTGCCGGTGCCGGTCTTTGCCGCGACAAAGTACAGATCGCCATGCACGCCGTTGGTGATGAACATCTTGGTGCCGTTGAGCACCCATTCGTCGCCTTCGAGCCGCGCCGAGGTGCGGATGCCCGCCACGTCGGAGCCCGCGCCGGGCTCGGTGATGCCCACGGCCGTGATCAGTTCGCCGGCGATCACTTTCTGGAGGTACTTCTCCTTCTGCGCCTCGTTGCCGGCGTGGTGGAGGTGCGGGCTGGCCATGTCGGTGTGCACCAGCACGGTGATGATGAAGCCGGCGAACGTGGACTGGCTCAGCGCTTCCGCAAACACCAGGTTGGTCAGCGCGTCGGCCTCGGCGCCGCCATAGCGGCCCTCGTACATCAGGCCGAACAGGCCGGCCTGGCCCATGCGGAGCAGCACCTCGCGCGGCACGAAGCCCTGGTCCTCCCAGGCGGCAGCGTGCGGCTCGACTTCACGCGCAAGGAAGCGTGCGACCTGCTCCCGCAGCAGTTCGTGATCGGGCGTGGTGTAGATGGATTCCATCGGCTTTTGATGTGTTGGGGACAGAGCTTCGCTTCGCTACGGTCTGTCCCGCACAGTCATTACATGCGGAACACGCCGAACTTCGGCTCGCCGATCGGCGCGTTGAGCGCGGCCGACAGGCCCAGCGCCAGCACGCGGCGGGTGTCGGCCGGGTCGATCACGCCGTCGTCCCAAATGCGGGCGCTGGCGAAATAGGGGTGCGACTGGTGGGCAAACTGGTCCAGCAGGGGCTGCTTGAAGGCCGCCTCTTCTTCGGCGCTCCAGCTGCCGCCCTTGGCCTCGATGCCGTCGCGTCGCACCGTGGCCAGCACGCTGGCCGCCTGCTCGCCGCCCATCACCGAGATTCGCGCGTTGGGCCACATCCACAGAAAACGTGGCGAATAGGCGCGCCCGCACATGCCGTAGTTGCCGGCGCCGAAGCTGCCGCCGATGATGATGGTGAACTTGGGCACGCTGGCCGTGGCCACGGCCGTGACCATCTTGGCGCCGTGGCGCGCGATGCCTTCGCTCTCGTACTTGCGCCCGACCATGAAGCCGGTGATGTTCTGCAGGAACACCAGCGGAATCTTCCTCTGGCAGCACAGCTCGATGAAATGCGCACCCTTCTGCGCGCTCTCGGAAAACAGGATGCCATTGTTGGCAATGAGGCCCACCGGCATGCCTTCGATGCGCGCAAAGCCGGTGATCAGCGTGGTGCCGAAGCGGGCCTTGAACTCGTCGAAGTCGCTGTCGTCCACGATGCGCGCAATGATCTCACGCACGTCGAAGGGCTTGCGCGCGTCGGTCGGGATCACGCCATACAGATCCTGCGCCGGATAACGCGGCGCCACCGGCTCGTGGGTGGCGATCGGCGGCAGCTTGCGCGCGTTGAGGTTCTTCACGGTCTGCCGGGCCAGCGCCAGCGCATGCAGGTCGTTCTGCGCCAGGTGGTCGGCCACGCCGGACAGTCGGGTGTGCACGTCGCCGCCGCCGAGGTCTTCGGCGCTGACGATCTCGCCCGTGGCGGCCTTCACCAGCGGCGGGCCGCCCAGGAAGATGGTGCCCTGGTTTTTCACGATGATGGTTTCGTCGCTCATGGCCGGCACGTAGGCGCCGCCGGCGGTGCACGAGCCCATGACCACCGCGATCTGCGCAATGCCCTGCGCGCTCATGTTGGCCTGGTTGTAGAAGATGCGGCCGAAGTGGTCGCGGTCGGGGAACACCTCGTCCTGGTTCGGCAAGTTGGCGCCGCCGGAATCCACGAGGTAGATGCAGGGCAGGCGGTTCTGCTGCGCGATCTCCTGCGCCCGCAGGTGCTTTTTCACCGTCATCGGGTAATAGGTGCCGCCCTTCACGGTGGCGTCGTTGCACACGATCATGCAGTCCACGCCGCTGACGCGACCGATGCCCGCCACGATACCGGCGCCCGGCGCGTCGTTGTTGTACATGTTGAGCGCGGCCAGCGGCGCCAGCTCCAGGAAGGGGGTGCCGGGGTCCAGCAGCATCTGCACCCGGTCGCGCGGCAGCAGCTTGCCGCGCCCGGTGTGGCGGTCCCGGGCCACGATGCCGCCGCCCTCGGCGACTTTCGCGAGTTGCACCCGCAGGTCGTCGACGATGGCGCGCATGGCAACGGCATTGGCCTGGAAGTCGGCGGATCGGGCGTTGAGTTTGCTTTCCAGAACGGGCATGTTCATCCTCTTGTGGTGGCGCTCCATCATGGCGCCAGGGTGCAAGCATAGGAACAGGGATTCCCCGATGGGCGTCATCGAGGTTGCAAATCGTGCCACATTGTGGCAGCCTTGGCTGATGACCGCCCCGTCCAGTTTCGTCCCTGCCACGAACGCCACCGCGGGTGCGGAAGCGACCCCGATCGCCTTTGCCCGCACCATCGTGGCCGCCTACCAGCGTGTTGGTCGCGATGCCTCACAGGCGCTGCAACTGGCACAGATCACGCCAGCCGAACTCCTGCGGGCCGACGGCCGCATGACCGCCCGCCAGATGGAGCTGCTGTCCGGCGCGGCGATGCAGGAACTCGACGACGAAGGCCTGGGCGCCTTTTCGCGGCGCCTGCCCTGGGGCAGCTACGGCATGCTGGCGCGCGCCTCGCTCAGTGCGCCCGACCTGGGCGTGGCGCTCAAACGCTGGTGCCGCCACCATGGCCTGCTGACCGGCGACATCCGGCTGAGCGTGATGAGCGCCGGCGCGCAGGCCGCGATCGTGATCGACGAGCACGCCGACTTGGGTGCCGCGCGGGAATTCACCCTGGTCCACGTGCTGCGCAACATCCACGGCCTGGCCTGCTGGTTTGTGGACTCGCGCATCCCGCTGCAGGAGGCCCGCTTTCCGTTTGCGCCGCCGCCCTATGTCGCGGTCTTCTCGATCCTGTTTGCGCCAGCGGTGGCCTTTGGTGCCCGGCGGGCCGAGTTGCGCTTCGACGCGCGCTACCTGGCGCTGCCGCTGCGCCGCGACGAAGCCGCGATGTCGCAAATGCTGCAACGCGCCCTGCCGCTGACCGTGCTGCAATACCGGCGCGACCGCCTGCTGGTGCAGCGCGTGCGCCAGGCGCTGGCCGTGCAGCCGCTGCAGACGCACAGCGCCGAGGCGCTGGCCGCGCTGCTGGCCGTTTCGGCGCGCACGCTGCACCGCCAGCTCAAGGACGAAGGCGCCACGCTGCAGGGCCTGAAAGACGAGGTGCGCCGCGCCCGCGCCACCGAGTTGCTGCTGCGCACCACGCGGCCCATCAAGCAGGTGGCTGCGGCGGCCGGCTTCCTGAACGAAAAAAGCTTCATCCGCGCGTTTCGCGGCTGGACCGGGCACAGCCCGGCGGTGTATCGACAGCAGGCCAATCGGGCTGCGTAAACGGCCCCTACACTCGATGCCATGATCACCCTGCACCATTGCGTCAGCGCCCGCTCGTTCCGCCCGCTGTGGCTGCTGGAGGAACTCGGCCTGCCCTACACCCTGCGCATGCTGCCGTTTCCGCCGCGTGCCCACGCCCGCCATTTCCTGGCCGACAACCCGCTGGGCACGGTGCCGCTGCTGATTGACGGCGACACCCGGCTGACCGAATCCGCCGCCTGCTGCCAGTACCTGGCGGCGCGGCACAGTCCGAACGACCTCGATGTGGCCGTGGCGGACCCGGCCTATGGCGCGTACCTGAACTGGCTGCACATGAGCGATGCCACGCTCACCTTTCCGCAGACGCTGGTGCTGCGCTACGCCCACATGGAGCCGCCGGAGCGCCTGCTGCCCGCGGTGGTGACGGACTACAGCCGCTGGTTCCTGGCCCGGCTGCGCGCGGTGGATGCGGCGCTGCAGACGCAGGATTTCCTGTGCGCCGGCCGCTTCACCGCCGCCGACATCGCCGTGGGCTACGCCCTGATGCTGGCCGGCCACCTCGGCCTGGCAGAGCAGTTCCCCGAAGCGGTCGCTCACTACTGGCAGCGGCTGCAGGCACGCCCGGCCTTCCAGCGTGCCTTGGCCGCCCAGCATCAGGCCGCGCTGGACCAGGGCGTGCCGACAACGCCGGCGCCGGACATTCGTCCGGGCACCTGAACGGCCACCAGACACACCTTTATTCATAGCGACCTACGACCGATCGGCGCTGGGGTGACGCCGATTTGGCCTCAAATTGCGAGGTAAACCGGCCCTCCGGGGCCTCGTCCCCAACTTCTGTGGACAAGCTTGTGCATGGGCACGGGGAGAACGCGACAAAGCCTTGTCCGGCGCGGCCTGCGCCACGGTGCCTGCGAAACGGGCAGGTGCCGCAGCCAGGTCAAGCGGCCACGAGCAGCCCAGGCAAATCCGCCATGTGGCCGAACAGATGATGGGCCCCCGCCTGGCGCAGCGCCGGCCCCTGCGCCGGCAGCGGGCAATAAGCCCAGACCGTGGCGCCGGCCGCCACACCCGCCGTCACGCCCGTGGGCGTGTCCTCGATCACCAGGCACCGGTGCGCCGGCGCGTTCAGGTGCGCGGCGGCGGCCAGGTAAACGTCGGGCGCGGGTTTGGAGCGCGGCATCTCGTGGCCGCTGAAGACGCGGCCGTCGAAGAAATCCATCAGGCCCACCTTGAGCAACTGCATCTCCACCTTGAAACGGTCCGCGCCCGACGCGCAGGCGATGCGTTGCTGCGTGTGGGCGTGCGCCGCGGCCACGGCCGCGTGCGCGCCGGCAATGACTTCCACCCGCGCGTCGAGTTCACGGTTACGGCGTTCATAAAAACGCTGAAGCCACGCATCGGTCAGCGGCCGGCCGGTGCGCGCCTCCACGGTGGCGCGCTCTTCACGCAGCGTCTTGCCGACGAACAAGTGCTGGCACTCATCCGGCGTCAAAGTCCATCCGCTTTCCTCCAGCATGTCGCGCAGCACGCCGTTGGTGATGGGCTCGCTGTCCACCAGAACGCCGTCGCAGTCGAACAGGATCGCTTCAAATTGCATAGCTACCCGCGACCATTCCACACTGGACAGAGCCGTATTTCATCCAAGAGTATCCCCGTCAAGGTACAACCAGCGCGCCACGCCCTGCACCGGCTCGCGCACGAAGCGGCTGCGCTCGTGCAGACGCACCGCAAGTCCGGCCACGCGGTGGCGAGCGACGAATTCGACCTCCGCGCTGTCGGGCCCGGTGACCTGGTGGCTTCGCACTTGCAGCCCCAGCCACCTGGCGCCGGGCTCGAAGTCCAGCGCAGCGGGTCGATGCGCCGGGTGCCAGGTGGCGAGCAGGTAGTCGGCGCGTTCGCGCACGAAGGCGGTAAACCGTGAGCGCATCAGGGCTTCGGCGTCGGGCGCGGACAGGCCGCCGTCCAGGTAGCGGCCGCAGCAGGCGCTGTACGCCAGCGGCCGCCCTTTGCTGTCACAGCGTCCGCAAGGACAAACGTCTTCCATGTGTCCCTCAGACCTTGGGCGCACGCCGCGCCGCATGGGCCAGCTTGTGCGCCTCCAGCGTCTCGGTCGGTGCGGCCTGCTTCACCCATTCTGCAAAGCCCCCGTCGATGTGCGCCACGTTGGTCATGCCCATGTCCTTCAGCGCCTTGGCCGCCAGCGCGCTGCGCCAGCCGGCGCCGCAAAAAAGGATGAACTCCTTGCCCTCGTCGCCGAACACGGGCTTGTAGTAGGGCGAGGCGGGGTCCACCCAGAACTCCAGCATGCCGCGCGGGGCCAGCAGTGCGCCGGGCACCGTGCCCTCACGCTCTAGCTCGCGCACGTCGCGGATGTCGACGATCTGTGCCTTGGGGTCGTGCAGCCGCTCGCGCACCTGCGCGACGCTGTAGGTGGTGATCTGCGCGTTGGCTTCGTCCACGAGTTGGCGGAAGCCTTTGGTGATGGGCATGGTGTGTCTCCGGGGTAGTTTGGAAAGCGCAGCGCTCAGAGCGCGCGCTGGATGATGATCTTCTGCACGTCGCTCGTGCCTTCGTAGATCTGGCACACCCGCACGTCGCGGTAGATGCGCTCGACGGGAAAGTCGCTCACGTAGCCATAGCCGCCCAGGGTCTGGATGGCGGCGCTGCAGACGGCTTCGGCGGTTTCGCTGGCGAAGAGCTTGGCCATGGCGGCTTCCTTCAGGCAGGGGCGGCCGGCGTCGCGCAGTGCGGCGGCGTGCCAGATCAGCTGGCGCGCGGCTTCAAGGCGCGTGGCACAGTCGGCCAGGCGGAAGCCCACGGCCTGGTGGTTGAAGATGGCGGTGCCGAAGCTTTCGCGCTCCTTGGCGTAGGCAATCGCCACGTCAAGCGCGCTGCGGGCCATGCCCACGCTCTGCGCGGCGATGCCGATGCGCCCGCCCTCCAGCGCCGAAAGCGCGATCTTGTAGCCCTCGCCTTCCACGCCGATCAGGTTTTCCGCCGGGATGCGGCAGTTGTCGAAGTTGATCTGCGCAGTGTCGCTGCTGTGCTGGCCGAGCTTGTCTTCGAGCCGCGCCACGGTGTAGCCGGCCGCGCGGGTGGGCACGATGAAGGCGCTCATGCCCTTTTTGCCCGCGCCCTTGTCGGTGACGGCGATGACGATGGCCACGTCGCCGTTCTTGCCACTGGTGATGAACTGCTTGACGCCGTTGATGACGTAGCCATCGCCCTCTTTCGCGGCGGTCGTTCGCAAGGCCGAAGCGTCCGAGCCCACGTGGGGCTCGGTCAGGCAGAAGGCGCCGAGCATCTCGCCTTGCGCCAGCGGCGTGAGCCACTGCTTCTTCTGCGCGTCGTTGCCGTAGCGCATCAGGATGGCGTTGACCGGGCAGTTGGTCACGGAAATCGCCGTGCTGGTGCCCCCGTCACCAGCGGCGATTTCTTCGAGCACCAGCGCCAGCGTCAGATAGTCGAGGTGGGCGCCACCGTATTCTTCAGGCACGCAGATGCCGTAGGCGCCGAGCTGGGCCAGGCCCTGGTGCACGTCCTTGGGAAAGTGGTGCTCCTTGTCCCATTTCGCGGCGTTCGGCCAGAGCTCTTCCTGGGCAAATGCGCGCACCGCGTCGCGGATCATTTCCTGGTCCTGGGTCAATAGCATCGGGTTCTCCGTCTGATGGCTTGTTGTGGCGCGCTCACCAGTTGGTGTAGAGCGTTCCGTCGTGTTGCAGGAAGCGGCCGCGGTCGGCCGCGGTCAGGGCGGCCAGCGTGGTGCGCAAGGCACGCGCGCTGGCCTGCACCGTCAGCGGCGCGCCGGCGCCGCCCATCTCGGTCTGCACCCAGCCGGGGTGCATCGCCACCATGATCACGCCGGGATAGCTGGGCTGGGCAGAGGCCACCGCCATGTTCAGCGCCGCCTTGCTGACGCGGTAGAGCCAGGCATTGCTGCTGGTGACGGTGCCGATCTGCCCCATCACGCTGGAGATGAAGGCGAAGCGGCCGCCCCGGCCCTGGTTCGCCGCCGCCACCCGCGGTGCCACCTGCGGAATCACCTGCATCGCGCCGAGCACATTGGTGTGCATCACGCGGTCAAACTCGGGCTGGGTCGGCGGCTCGGTCGCGTCGGCGCGACTCATGACGCCAGCCACGTAGAGCGCGGTGTCGATCTTTTCGCCGTCGAGCAGCCAGGCCAGGCCGCTGACGCTGGCCGGCTGGGCCACATCCACCATGAGCGCCTGAGCGCCGAGGCCGCGCACACGCTCTCGTCCCGCCTCGTCGCGCACGGTGGCGATGACGCGCTCGCCGGCCTCGCCGTACTGCCGGACCAGCTCCAGCCCGATGCCACGGGACGCGCCGATGACCAAAACTGTGCTCATGATCAATTTATTGAATGAAAAGTTCTTTAGACCAGCGTCGAACGGATACAGTCAGCTATCAAAATCAAAGCAGTTCCAGCGCCACGGCAGTTGCCTCGCCGCCGCCGATGCACAGCGTGGCCAGGCCTTTCTTGAGGCCACGCGCCTTCAGGGCGTGGATCAATGTGACCATGATGCGCGCACCACTCGCGCCGATCGGGTGACCCAGCGCGCAGGCGCCGCCGTTGACATTGACGATCGCGTGCGAGAGGTTCAGCTCCTTCATCAGTGCCATCGGCACCACGGCGAAGGCCTCGTTGACTTCCCACAGGTCCACGTCGCCCACGCTCCAGCCGGCCTTGGCCAGGGCTTTCTGCGTGGCACCGACCGGCGCGGTGGCAAACCATTCGGGCTCCTGCGCGTGAACCGCGTGGCTCACGATGCGTGCCAGCGGCTTGCATCCGAGCCGGGCGGCCGTGGAGGCGCGCATCAGCACCATGGCAGCGGCGCCGTCGTTGATCGAGCTGCTGGAGGCCGCGGTGATGGTGCCGTCTTTCTTGAAAGCGGGTTTGAGCGTCGGGATCTTGTCGAGCTTGACCTTGCCCGGGCCTTCGTCGATGGAGATCACCGTCTCGCCGCCGCGACCCTTGACCGTGACGGGCGTGATCTCGGCGGCAAAGGCGCCGGTCTCGGTGGCGGCCTTGGCGCGCTGCACGCTGGCCGTGGCAAAGGCGTCCTGCTCGGCGCGGGTGAAGCTGTATTTGGCGGCGCAGTCCTCGCCGAAAGTGCCCATGGAGCGGCCGGGCTCGTAGGCGTCTTCGAGGCCGTCGAGCATCATGTGGTCGAAGATGCGGTCGTGGCCGATACGGTAGCCGCCCCGGGCCTTTTGCAGCAGGTAGGGCGCATTGGTCATGCTCTCCATGCCGCCAGCCACCACCACCTCGGCACTGCCGGCCAGCAGCATGTCGTGCGCGAACATGGCCGCGCGCATGCCGGAGCCGCACATCTTGCTCAATGTGACGGCGCCCGCGCTCTTGGGCAGGCCGCCCTTGAAGCCGGCCTGGCGCGCCGGGGCCTGGCCCTGGCCGGCCATCAGGCAGTTGCCGAAGATGACTTCCTCGACCTGCTCTGGCTGGATGCCGGCACGCTCGACCGCGGCCCGGATGGCCGCGCCGCCCAGGTCATGAGCGGCCAGGGAAGCAAAGTCGCTCTGGAAACTGCCCATGGGGGTGCGGGCAGCGCTGACGATCACGATGGCGTCGGTCATTTCAGATCCTTTCGATCAAGTTCAAGTTCAAATTCGCTCTATTCCAGCGTGGAACGGTCGTTGCTTGCTATCAATCATGCTGCATCATCGGGCATGTCTTGCTTCGGCTGGCCGGCTGGGACGGAGAGCGGCTCGGCGCCTAAATCGATGAGGCCATCCGCGCATCCGTGCGCTGCTGCCTGAAGCGCTTCTCCTGCTCGTAGGGGAACACGTCATAGACATGCCCTTGCTGTATGCGTTCCTTGTGCGTTTGCCAGAAGGCCACGTCCAGCAGGTCGGCGTGATGCTTCATGAACACGTCGCGTACCAGATGGTTGCCCAGCAGGAAGGGGCCGAAGGTCTCGGGGAAGACGTCCTTTGGCCCGACGCTGTACCAGATCTCGCCCGACATTTCTTCTTCCTCGTTGCGTGGCTGGGGCACGCGGCGGAAGTTGCAATCGGTGATGTATTCGATCTCGTCGTAGTCGTAAAAGACCACCTTGCCGTGGCGCGTAATGCCGAAGTTCTTCCAGAGCATGTCGCCGGGAAAGATGTTGGCCGCCACCAGGTCCTTGATGGCGTTGCCGTACTCGAGCACGGCCCGGTTCAATTGCTGCGTGGCGCGCTCATTGGCCGGGTCCTTCTGCAGCACATCGAAGGCTTCCTGCAGGTAGATGTTGAGCGGAATCATGCGCCGCTCGATATAGACATGCTTGAGGATCACCTCGGTCTCCCCGTCACCGTCACGGTCGGAGATCTCGAGCTGGCTGGGGGCGAACTTCTCGATCTCGGCGATCAGCTCGTCCTCGAAGCGCTCGCGAGGAAAAGCCACCTCGCTGAACTCCAGAGTGTCGGCCATGCGCCCCACGCGGTCGTGCTGTTTCACAAGGAGGTACTTGCCGCGGATCTGTTCGCGCGTGGTGTCCTTCTGCGGCGGATAGAAGTCCTTGATGACCTTGAACACGAAGGGAAAGCTCGGCAGGTCGAACACCAGCATCACCATGCCCTTGATGCCGGGTGCGATGCGGAACTTGTCGGTGCTGTGGTGCTCGTGAAACAGGAAGTCGCGGTAGAACAGGGTCTTGCCCTGCTTGGCCAGGCCCAGCGCGTTGTAGAACTCGGCGCGCGGCTTGCGCGGCATCATGCTGCGCAGGAATTGCACATAGGCCGAGGGGATCTCCATGTCGACCATGAAGTAGGCCCGCGCGAAGCTGAACAGGATCAGCAATTCGTCCTCGCCATCGAGCAGCGCATCGATCACGAGCTTGCCGGAGGTCGAATGCAATATCGGCAAGGCGAACGGCACCTCCTGGAAACCGTTGATTACCTTGCCCACCACGTAGGCGCCCTTGTTGCGATAGAACAGGCTGGACAGCACCTGGATCTGGAAGTTGGCGCGCAAGTGGACGTGATCGAAAAGCCCCTGGAGCGCCTCGTACACGCACAGCGTGTCGCGGTCGAAATCCTCGAACTCCACGTGCAGCGCAAAGTCGCGCACCATGCGCCGCAGTTCTTCGAGGATCGTGTCGCGTCGCGGGTAGTAGGCGCGGTAGGTGGAGCTTTTCGCAGGATCCTCGTTCTCGATGTACTCGGTGCTGATGGCCGGGCGCACGAAGATGAAGTCGTTCTGGAAATAGCTGCGGTGCAAAATTTTGGTCGTCGCCGAGTTGAAGAAGGTCTCGGCCAGCTCGGGCTGGCGGTGATCGACCAGCATGCCGATGTACAGCAACTTGGCCTGCTGCCAGACCTCCATCGGCTGCGCGGCCGCCTTGAACTCCCGCTCCAGCCGGTTGGAGCACTCGCGCACACGCAGGTCGTAGAACTCGATCCGTTCGCGCTGGGCGCGCTGCTGGCCGTGCCAGTCGGCGGTCTCGAAGCGGTGCTTGGCACGGGCTGATTCGGTACGGAACAGCCGGTAGTGGCGGTTGAAACCGTCGATCATGGCTTTGGCGATGTCCAGCGCCAGCGGGGAATCCAGTTTCTGCAACAGCATGTCACTCAGCCCTTGAAAGCCGCGCCGCGGGGGTAGCGCTTCAGCGCATTTCGAAAAACGTTGACGACTTCGTTGGTGTTCTGCATGGTGACGCCGAGATCCTTGACCAGTCCGTCCTTCAGGCCGTAACACCAGCCATGCACGGTGACGTTCTGCCCCCGGCTCCAGGCGTCCTGCATGACGTTGGACAGCGCCACGTTGCCGACCTGCTCGATGACATTCATCTCGCACAGCGCGTCTTCCTGTTCGGCCACTGACAGGTGGTCGAGCCGGCGCCGGTGGCGCAGCTTGACATCGTGCACATGGCGCAGCCAGTTGTCGGCCAGGCCGACGCGCGTGCCACGCAGGGCGGCCAGCACACCCCCGCAGCCATAGTGGCCCACGACCATGATGTGCTCGACCTTCAAGTGGTCCACCGCGAACTGGATGACCGACAGCGCATTCAGGTCCGAGTGCACCACCACGTTGGCCACGTTGCGGTGCACGAAAACCTCGCCTGGGTCCAGCCCGGTGATCTCGTTGGCGGGCACCCGGCTGTCGGAGCAGCCAATCCACAGGTACTTGGGGTTCTGCTGCTGCACCAGCTTGCTGAAGAAGTCGGGGCGTTGCTGGACCATTCGGGCCGCCCAGGCCCGGTTGTTGTCGATCAGGTCTTGTATGGAGGAGGTCATGGGAGGATGGTAGTCCGCTTGGCGTCAGTGGGGGTCTGGAGCGCCGCTCTGAACCGCTGAGGGCAGGGCATGCTCACTTCGTGTCGCGTTGGTCAGTACCGCCAGGCATCAGCAAGTTTCGGCGAACAGTTCGCGTCCGATCAGCATGCGGCGGATTTCGCTGGTGCCGGCACCGATCTCGTAAAGCTTGGCGTCGCGCCACAGGCGGCCCAGCGGGTACTCGTTGATGTAGCCGTTGCCACCATAGATCTGCACGCCCTCGCCGGCCATCCAGGTGGCTTTCTCGGCGCACCAGAGGATGACACTTGCGCAGTCCTTGCGTACCTGACGCACATGCTCGCTGCCCAGCAGGTCGAGGTTCTTGGCCACGGTGTAGGCAAAGCTGCGCCCGGCCTGCAGCACGGTGTACATGTCGGCGACCTTTCCCTGGATCAGCTGGAACTCGCCGATGCTCTGGCCGAACTGCTTGCGGTCGTGGATGTAGGGGATCACGTTGTCCATGACCGACTGCATGATGCCCAGCGGCCCGCCGGTGAGCACCGCGCGCTCATAGTCGAGCCCGCTCATCAGCACCTTGGCGCCGCTGTTGAGGCCGCCCAGGATGTTCTCGGCCGGCACCTCCACGTTCTGGAACACCAGCTCGCCGGTGTGGCTGCCGCGCATGCCGAGCTTGTCGAGTTTCTGCGCGATGGAAAAGCCCTTCATGCCCTTCTCGATCAGGAAGGCCGTGACGCCGCGCGCGCCGAGCTCGGGTTCGCTCTTGGCATAGACCACCAGCGTGTCGGCATCGGGGCCGTTGGTGATCCACATCTTGTTGCCGTTGAGCAGGTAGTAGCCGCCCTTGTCCTCGGCTTTCAGCTTCATGCTGATGACGTCGGAGCCGGCGCCGGGCTCGCTCATGGCCAGCGCGCCGACGTGCTCGCCGCTGATCAGCTTGGGCAGGTATTTCTGCTTCTGCGCCTCGGTGCCGTTGCGGTTGATCTGGTTGACGCAAAGGTTGCTGTGCGCGCCGTAGGACAAGCCGACCGAGGCGCTGGCGCGGCTGATTTCCTCCATGGCCACCATGTGGGCCAGGTAGCCCATGTTGGCGCCGCCGTACTGCTCGGACACGGTGATGCCCAGCACGCCGAGCTCGCCCATCTTGCGCCAGCAGTCCATGGGGAACTGGTCGTCGCGGTCGATCTCGGCCGCTCGCGGGGCGATTTCGGCCTGGGCGAATTCGCGCACCGCGTCGCGCAGGGCATCGATGTCTTCGCCGAGCTGGAAGTTGAGTCCGGGCAGATTGCTCATGGGTCTTGTCTCCTGGGGAATGGAATCTATTGAATCGAACAAGGGGGGGGTTAATACGTCTTGGGCACCGGCACCAGCGTCTGCTGCATCACGGCGCAGGGTGAGGTCTTGCCGTCGTCGTCCACATGCACCACTTCGGCGGTGGTCACGATGATGCGTTTGCCGCCCGTGACCACGTGACCGGTCGCGCGCAGTTCGCCGCCCTTGAAGCTGGCAAGGAAGTTGATCTTGTATTCCACGGTGACGACCTCCATGCCTTCTGGTGTCACGGTCAACGCGGCGTAGCCCCCGGCGATGTCAGCCACCGCGCCCATGGCGCCGCCATGGAAGCCGTCCTGCTGCTGCGTCACCTTGTCGGAGTAAGGCAGCAGGATCTCAACCACCCCCTTCTCGACCTTCAGAAGCCGGGCGTCGAGGTGTTGCATCATCCCCTGGCGCAGAAAGCTCTGCTGCACACGTTCAAAGAGGGCGGTCATGGCATCACCCCGGCCACCTTGGCCAGGTTGCGCGGTGACGACGGCGACTTCTCCGTCCTGGCCAGCAGCGCGCGCGCTTCCTTTTCGTGCACCTTGACTTCGTCGAGGTTGGCCTGAACTTCTGCGAGCTGGTCTTCGAGCTGCTGGCGGTGCGCCGCCAGGACCAGCAGAAACTTTCGCAGCTGCGGCCCGGTGTCGCGCGGGCTGTCGTACATGTCGATCAGCTCCTTGGCCTCGGTCAGCGACAAGCCCAGCCGCTTGGCACGCAGCGTGAGCTTCAGCCGTGTGCGGTCACGGGGTGAATACACCCGGCTGCGCGCCCCCGGCCCGGCCCGGCCGGGCTGCAGCAATCCCATGTCCTCGTAAAAGCGTATGGCGCGCGTCGTGAGGTCAAACTCTTTGGCGAGATCACTGATGCTGTAGGTGGTGGCCATAGCGTTCCGTACGGGGATCAACAAGGGTGACAGCCACGCCAGCCGCCGCCACCTACAATGGGCTCGACACAGTTGACGTTTACGTAAACGTCAATTATGAACGAAAAATCCCGCCCATGAACCTCCTCGAGCAGCAACTTCACTACCCTCTTGGCGATGCGCTGCCGGACTTCGGGACGACGCTGGAGGTGGCGCCCGGTGTGAAGTGGATCCGCATGACCCTGCCCTTTGCGCTGAACCACATCAACCTGTGGCTGTTGCGCGATGCACTCGACGGCCCTGAGGGCAAGGTTCAGGGCTGGACCGTGGTGGATTGCTGCATCACCCGCGACGAAGCGAAAGCCCAATGGGAGCAGATTTTCGCTACCCAGCTCGGGGGCCTGCCGATCCTGCGCGTGATCGTGACCCACATGCACCCGGACCACATCGGCCTGGCGCACTGGCTGTGCGAACGCTGGAACGCGCCCCTTTGGATCAGCGCGACCGACTACCACACGGCACGCATTGGCTCGAAGAGCACCATGGGTTTCGGCGGCGAAGGCACGGCGCGCTTCTTTGCCTCCCACGGGCTGCTTGATCCCGAGTCGATCGAGAAGATCCGCGGGCGCACCAGTTACTACCCCGGCATGGTGCCGGACGTGCCGCCCCGCTTCAGCCGACTGATGGACGGCCGCACGGTGCGCATCGGCGGGCACGCCTGGCGCTGCATCAGCGGCTACGGCCACGCGCCCGAGCACATCGCGCTGTACTGTGACGAACTGGAGGTGCTGATCAGCGGCGACATGGTGTTGCCGCGCATTTCCACCAACGTGGCGGTCTACGAGGTGGAGCCTGAGGCCGATTCGCTGAAGCTGTTTCTGGATTCCATCGACAAATTCCGGGCGCTGCCCGTCGGCACCCTGACGCTGCCGTCGCACGGCAAGCCCTTTCGCGGCCTGCACACCCGGATCGACCAGCTCCACGATCACCACCGCGACCGCCTGGCCGAGGTGCTCGAAGCCTGTACGGCAGGACCCGGCAGCGCCGCCGACATGCTGCCGGTGCTTTTCAAACGCCCGCTCGACCTGCACCAGACGACCTTTGCCATGGGCGAGTCGATCGCCCACCTGCATGCGTTGTGGTTTGCCGGCCACCTTCGACGCACGCTGCATCCGGACGGCGTGTACCGCTTTGCGCCGCCCTGACGCTTAAGGAAATACTCGCCGGGCTACCAGTTCGGCACCGGCTGGCGCTTGAGTTCCACGCGCAAGGTGCCGTAGTCGGGCATCACCGATTCCACCGTGTCCCAGAACCGTGGGCTGTGGTCCATCACGCGCAGATGGCTCAGTTCATGGGCAACCACATAGTCGATCACTGGCATGCGGAAATGCACCAGCCGCCAGTTCAGCCGGATCGAACCATCGGCGCTGGCGCTGCCCCAGCGGGTGCCGGCGTTGGACAGGCTCAGCTTTTTCCACCGCACGCCAAGCCGCGGTGCGAAATGATCCAGTCGCTCGATGAAACACCGGTGGGCCTGGCGCATCAGCCAAGCCTGCGCCGCATCGCGGATCTGTTGCGGCGTGGCACTGTGCGGCAGGCCCACCTGCAAGGTGCGCCCGGACTCGCCGGTCGGCCCCGTCTCAGTGGTCACCAGTTGCGCGCCCGTGCCCTTGAACCCGTGGCGCGGGTCCAGCACCAGACGCACGCTGTCGCCGAAGAAGGGAAACGTCACGCCATCACACCACTCGATGCGTGCGGACTCCATGCGGCCCTGGCGTTGCCGCGCCTCGCCGAGCTTGCGGATGATCCAGTCGGCTTTGTCGCGCAGGGCGGCATCCACCTCGTACAACGGCACCCAGTTGGGCGCGCGCACCGCCAAGCCATCGGGCCCGATGGAAAAGCCGATGGTACGGCGCTTGCCACGCCGGAACTCATAAGCAACGCGCGTACCCGCCAAGGCGACCTCCCGGTTTGCGCGCGGATGGCCGAAGCTCGCAGGCGTCATCAGACGGTCCAGCGCTTCCGCCGGCGGCCCCTCTGACGGTACTGAATTGATAGCTGAATAGGGCCGTTCGACGCTGGACTGCGTCGCTTTTTCATCAGATTCTGATGAATTTCCGCCTCCGGGGACCTTTGCCAATGACGTGGAGACTGGCAAAAGCGGCGCAGGTGCCGTGTCGAACAGGTCCAGCGTGAACTGCAGCAAGCTGCGCATGGCTGGCGGCTCAGGGCGCCGCACGCGCAATCAGGGCATCCGCAAAAGCCCCCAGGTCGGCGTGCGCCACCGTTCCGGGCGGATAGCCTTCGGGCACCGCATGCGAAAAGCTGGCGGCGACACTGCCCGTGCGCACCCAGTGCGGGGCGCAGCCCGCCGCGGCGCCCGCCAGCAGGTGATCAGCATTGTCGCCACAAGCGGCCACGCCCTGCAGGTCCATGCCATAGCGTTCGCCGATCTGCTCGAACAGGCCGGGCAGCGGCTTGCGGCACAGGCAGTGCTCCTCCGGCGAGTGGGGGCAATAGAACACCGCGTCAACCCGGGCCCCGACCGCCGCCAGCATCTTGTGCATCTTGGCGTGAATGGCGTTGAGGGTAACCACATCGAACAACCCGCGCCCCAGCCCGGGCTGGTTGGTAGCGATCACGACATGAAAGCCGGCGTGGTTGAGACGCGCGATGGCGTCCAGCGCGCCGGGCAGCGGCGTCCAGTCTTCGGCCGAGGTGATGAAATCGGCACCGTCGTAGTTGATGGTGCCGTCGCGCTCGAGAATGACTAGTTTCATGACACCGATTATCAAAGAGAACCGTCAACGGCGGGGCGCATGACCGCACCGCGCCTCAGGTCGCCAGGCGCGACAGGTCAGCCACCCGGTTCATCGCGTCGTGCAGGCTCTTGAGCAGGCCTTGCCGGTTCAGCCGCAGATCCATCTCCTGCGCGTTGACCATGACATCGTCGAAAAAGGCATCGACCGGCGCACGCAGCGCGGCCAGCGTGCGCAGCGAGGCGGTATAGTCGCCAGCCTCAAACAGTGCGTTGGCCTCGGGGACGAAACGCTGCATCACTGCGTACAGATCCTGCTCGGCAGACTCTTTCAGCAGCTTCGGATTGACATGCGCATCCACCTCGCCGGCTTTCTTCAGGATGTTGCCAATGCGCTTGT
This sequence comes from Hydrogenophaga sp., assembly GCA_011391595.1. GTDB lineage: Bacteria > Pseudomonadota > Gammaproteobacteria > Burkholderiales > Burkholderiaceae_C > JAABQG01. The sequence goes on along the minus strand of JAABQG010000037.1, from coordinate 14,744 downwards.
TGGCGGCGGCCAGGGCCGGGGCTTCGGGTAGCGACCCGAAGGCCCGCACGGCGGCCAGCAGTTTGCCCACCTGCCCTAGGCGCTGCGGACGCAAGGCCAGCACCGCATCGACTTCCTGGGCGCTGAAACCCTGCTCGCGCAGGGCGCCGGCGAGGCGGTCGTCAATGAAGCCTTCCAGATCCACAACGGCGCGGCCAGAATCAAAGCCAGGAATGCCTTTGAAAGCATGGGCGGCAATGTTGAGCAGCACGCTCAGCTCCAGTGGCAGATCCTTCTCGATCAGCATGCGAACCGCGCCCAGGGCGTGCCGACGCAGGGCGAACGGATCCTTGTCGCCCGTGGGCAGATTCCCGCTGCCGAACATACCCACCAGCGTCTCCATCTTGTCGGCCAGCGCGACAACCACGCCGACCGGGTTGCGCGGCAGCTCGTCACCGGCAAAGCGCGGCTTGTAGTGGTCTTCGATGGCGAAGGCAATGTCTTCGGAGAGGCCGTCGTGACGCGCATAGTAGCCGCCCATGACGCCCTGCAGTTCGGGGAATTCACCCACCATGTCTGTCAGCAGATCGGTCTTGGCCAATCGCGCGGCAGTATCGGCTGCTTTTGCCAGAACATCACCTCCGAGTTGCTGGCCGATGGCCTTCGCGATGGCGCGCACACGCTCCATGCGCTCCCCCTGGGTGCCCAGCTTGTTGTGGTAGACCACCTTGTCAAGCCCCTGGACGCGCGATTCAAGCGTCTTCTTCCGGTCCTGGTCAAAGAAGAACTTGGCGTCCGCCAGGCGCGGGCGCACGACGCGCTCGTTGCCGCCAATCACCGCGCTGGCGTCCGCCGGACTGATGTTGCTGACCACCAGGAACTTGTTGGTGAGCTTGCCCGAGGCGTCTAGCAACGGAAAGTACTTCTGGTTCGCCTTCATCGTGAGGATCAGGCACTCCTGCGGCACTTCGAGGAACTGTTCTTCAAAGCCGCAGACCAGCACATTGGGCCGCTCCACCAAAGCGGTGACTTCGTCCAGCAGCGACTCGTCCATCAGTACTTCGTAGCCCGGCCCGAGTCGCTCAGCGGCCTGAGCGAGTTGCTGGACGATGGCAAAGCGACGGTCCCCAAAGCTCGCAATGACCGCTCCGTCACGCAGCAGCGTCCCGGCATAGCTGTCGGCGTCCGCGATCACGACAGGCGACTGCGCGGCCTCGAAGCGGTGCCCTTGCGTCGTTTTCCCGGCGGTCAACCCCAGCACCTTGACGGGCACCACGGTAGGGCCGTGCAGGGCCACCAGGCCATGCGCCGGTCGCACGAAGTTCACGCTGCTCCAGCCCGGCAGGTCACAGTCGGTCTCGAGCTGGTAACTCATGACCTTGGGGATCGGCAATCTGGCGACCGCTTCGTCCAGCGCCTTCTGCAGGCCGGTGTCCAGCGTGGCGCCGCTGATCAGGCTGTCGTGGAACAAGGCCTCGGCCTTGCCGTCGGGCGCGCGCTTGAGCGCCGCCACGGCCGGGCCCAGATCTGCCAGTTCAATACCCATGGCCTGCATCTTCTTCAGCAACGCCGGCGTGGCGTGGCCCGCCGCATCGAGTCCCACGGACACGGGCATGAGCTTTTGCTGTACCGCCTTGTCCTCCGCCTTGAGCCAGACATGGCTGATGTGCGCCGCCAGGCGCCGGGGCGAGGCGAAGGATGTCACCGCCGTGTCTGCCGACGTCAGGCCCTGGGCCTTGAGCTGGTCCGCCAGCACCGCGGCGAAGGCATCGCCCAGCTTTTTTAGCGCCTTGGGCGGAAGCTCTTCCACAAAGAGTTCGACAAGAAGGTTCTGCGTCGTCATGTTCATGCCACCTTCTTCTTCATCTGTTCCACCCACTCGCGCGGCGCCATGGGGAATCCCAGGCGCTCGCGGCTCTCGTAGTAACTCTGCGCCACGGCGCGGGCCAGGTTGCGGATGCGCCCGATGTAGGCAGCGCGTTCGGTCACGCTGATGGCACCGCGTGCGTCCAGCAGGTTGAAGCTGTGGGCAGCCTTGAGCACCTGCTCGTAGGCCGGCAGCGCGAGCTGCACCTCGATCAAGTGCCTGGCCTGCTTCTCGTGCGCGGTGAAGGCGGTAAAGAGAAAGTCGGCATCGGAATGCTCGAAGTTGTAGGTGGATTGCTCGACCTCGTTCTGCTTGTACACGTCGCCGTAGCGGATCTTGCCCCCCCGCTCGCCCGCTTGGGCGCGCCCCGGCGCCGATCCGGCGTCGGTCCACACGAGGTCGTAGACGTTGTCAACGCCCTGCAGATACATGGCCAGGCGCTCCAGTCCGTAAGTGATCTCGCCGGTGATGGGCCGGCAGTCGATGCCGCCAACCTGCTGGAAGTAGGTGAACTGCGTCACCTCCATGCCATTGAGCCAGACTTCCCAGCCCAGGCCCCAGGCGCCCAGCGTGGGGTTCTCCCAGTCGTCCTCGACAAAACGGATGTCGTTCTTCTTCAGGTCGAAGCCCAGCGCCTCCAGGCTGCCGAGGTACAACTCCAGGATGTTGCTCGGCGCGGGCTTCAGCACCACCTGGTACTGGTAGTAGTGCTGCAGGCGGTTCGGGTTCTCGCCGTAACGGCCATCCTTGGGGCGCCGGCTAGGCTGCACGTACGCCGCCTTCCAGGGCTCGGGCCCGAGTGCGCGCAGGAAGGTGGCGGTGTGACTGGTGCCGGCGCCCACTTCCATGTCGTAAGGCTGCAGCAGTGCGCAGCCCTGGGCGTCCCAGTAGGACTGCAGTTTGAGAATGATTTGTTGGAAAGTGAGCATGGGTACAAGGGTCCAGGGCTTGGGCCGTCCGGTCCCGGACGGACCGGCTGGGTCGCCGCGCAATTTGCGTCAACAGCTGATTTTACGGGGCTGGCCGCTGTGCGGGCGCGGTCCGCTGCAATCCTGCCGCCCTGACGAACGTCAGCGGCGACGCGACCGCGCCACGATCGCGGCCAAGGCCACGACAAGGAGGGACAGAAACCACACCGGCCACAGCCCGAGCCGCGAGACCCACATCGCAAACGGCGTGCTGCCGCTACGCCCTTCCACCACGCCCTCGAGCACGCCACGGGTGTGACGCGGCAGGCTGTGCGTCACCTGGCCACGATGGTCGATCACCACCGTAGGGCCGGTGTTGGTGGCGCGCAGCATGGGCAGCTGAAACTCCAGCGCCCGCATGCGGGAGATCTGCAGGTGCTGGTCGATGGCCAGCGTGTTGCCGAACCATCCGATATTGCTGAGATTGACCATGATGGTCGGCGCCGTGACCTCATCGACGAACCGTCTGCCAAGTTCCTCGCCAAACAGGTCTTCGTAGCAGATGTTGGGCGCAAGCCGTTGGCCTTGCCATTCAAACGAAGGTGGCGCCAGCGTCCCACGGTTGAAGTCGCCAAGCGGGATGTTCATCATGGCAAGGAACCACTTGAAAAACGGCGGAATGAACTCGCCAAACGGAACGAGGTGAAATTTGTCGTACCGATAGGGCTGGGACTGGCCGGGCTTGAGCCCGACCATGGCATTGGTGTAATCCTCGGCATTGCTCCCAAGCGGCACACCGATCAACGCCGCCTGCCGGCCATCGGCGAAACGGGCCTGCAAAGCTGCCCAGTAGCCGTCTGGCAACTGCTGGGGCAGCATCGGAATGGCAGTTTCCGGGGCCACCACCAGGCTGGACTGGTTCGCTTGCAGTTGCTCCCCGTACCAGCGAAGCGCATCGGCAACCCCGGTGCCGGGCTGAAATTTTTCATTTTGCGCGATATTTCCCTGCAGCAATGCCACGCTTTGCGTGCCAGCGCTCCGGGTGAACGCCGGACCGAACCATTGGGCCGCCAGGCCCACCGCGAACACGATGCCCAGCCACAGGCCGGTGGCCCAGCGGCTGCGGCCTGATCCCGCCAGAATTCCGGCCAGCATGAATGCGGCCCAAGCCGCGACTGCACCGACGCCGTAAACCCCCAGCCAGGGCGCGTAGCCCGCCAGCGGCCCGCCGGTATGGGCATAGCCAGCGGCGCCCCATGGGAAGCCCGTGAACCAGACACCCCGCGCCAGCTCCGCCAGCGTCCACAGTGCAGCAAAGACCAGGGCAGACCAGGACAACCGGGCATCCGCATGGGCAAAGAACAGCTTGAAAAACAAGGCGCACGCGGCCGCGTAATAAAGCGCCAGCGCGCCTGCCAGACCCAGTACGGCCAGCACGGCCAGCGCCGCGGGCAGCCCGCCATAGGTATGCATGGAAACAAACAGCCACCAGAACGTACTGGCAAGCCAAGCGGTGGCAAAGGTCCACCCGAGCCAGGCAGCGCCTTTCCAGCCGGTTTGCCAATCGGGTCGTCGTTCGTCGACGCTCCATGTGCTGCTGCTCCACGAGGTCAACTGCTCTGCACAGCGCGTCAGCTGCCAGCACAGCACGGACAGGCTCAGGATCTGAAGCCACCACTGTGGCTGACCATTCAAGGGCATGGCCATGGAGGCCGCCTGCGCCACCCCGGCCAGTAGCACCGCGAAAGTAGGAAGGAGCCGAGCCCGCATGCAAATGGCAGGCGTCAGCCAGTCCGTACCGGGCCGGCCACCGGCGAGACCTTGAACCAGCGCACCGCGCCACCCCTGGTGTGCTGGACGACAAAATTGAGCCCGGCCAGAAGATGATGTTCGCCGCGCCGGGGCACATGGCCCATTTCGTGGGCGATCAGGCCGCCAATAGTGTCGAAGCTTTCGTCCGAGTCGACGCCTTCAAGCTTCACGCCGAAGGCTTCTTCAATGCGCCCGATGGCCGTGTCGCCGCTCACCCGGAAGCTGCGATCCGGCAGGCCGAAAATGTCACCATCATCCTCAGCCACGTCGAACTCATCTTCAATCTCACCGACGATCTGCTCCAGGACATCCTCGATCGTGATCAGCCCCGCCGTGCGCCCGAATTCGTCAATCACCACGGCAAGATGGTTTCGATTCCCACGAAAGTCGCGCAGCAAATCGTTCAGCCCCTTGGTCTCCGGCACGAAAACCGCGGGCCGCAACAGGGCGCGTATATTGAGTTCGGGTGCGCGCTGCAGTTTGAGCAGGTCCTTGGCCATCAGGATGCCAATGATGTTTTCCTTGTCCCCCTCATACACCGGGAAACGCGAGTGCGCGGTGTCGATCACCACGTGAAGCAAGGCCTCATCGGTGGACGCGATGTCGATGAGATCCATGCGGGGGGCAGCCACCATCACGTCACCGGCCGTCATCGAGGCCATGCGAATCACGCCTTCGAGCATGGCACGGCTCTCCGCGTTGATAACCTTGTTGTCCTCCGCCTCGACCAGCGTTTCGATCAGTTCCTCTGCCGAGTCAGGGCCCGGGTGGATGAATTCGGCCAGTTTTTGCAGGAAAGTACGCTTGTCTTCGCGGTCAGCGTGACGGGCAGGGTGAGGGTCGGACACAGCCTGGAGGTGCAGTACGTGCGGTAGTTGCGGACCCCGTAGGATAGCGGAATCCGCTGCCGGGCCCCACGAATCGCAGGCCGGGCGGCGTCAGTCGGCGGGCTTGTGGTGTGCCCCGACCAGAAAGTCGTGAACCCGCTTGGTCTGGGTCTTCACCACATAGTCCACCTCGGCAAACTGGTTTTCGACGATCTCGCTGACGTGCGTGTCCAGGGTGGCCGGCGGCAGCGTCAGATGCGCCTCGCTTTCGCTGCCATCGCGGACCACGGATGCGCCGGCCTTGCGCACGATTTTCAGCATGTTGGTGTTTTCGCTGAGCGCATGGATATAGATCATCGTCACACCCTGGTTGCGCGAGTGCATCACGGCCCGGTCGAACAGGCGCGCGCCGTAGCCGCGACCCCGCGCTCGGGACAGCACCGAGACACCGAATTCGGCACAGGATGCGCGTTGCGGGTCCACCGAAAACGCCAGATGCGCCATCGCGATCAATTCGAGTTTGCGGTTGTAGATCCCGAAAATGTCATCGCGCTCGAAGTCGAGTCCGGTGACGTAGCGATGGATCTGCTCGTCGGAGGCGGCATAGCCAAAACGCAGGTAACGGTCATGCTCGTCCAGCGCGATCAGGTGGCTGGCCACCCGCTGACGCTCGGAAGGCCCGATGGAACGGATGGGCACCAATGACAGAGGCTGATGGCCCCTGTCGTGCACGCTCGGGCCGTCCAGCGAAATCCCCGGCAGCGCCAGGGGACGCAACAACTCTCGACCGGCGTCGAGAGACGCTTTAAAGAGGTTTTTCGATTGAGCCATGAGTTCAATGTAAGGGTTTTCCCTAGGCTCAACACTCCAAATTCAGGGATCGGGACCGCACAGACAAGGTGCGAATTGAGAATTCTTACAAAAATACAGTTCAATCCATCGCCATAGCGTCGTTAGTTGCTATGTTTTCAGGATCAACAACGGTTAGAGCTGGCACTCGATTAATGGCCGGCGTGTGGTTTTTCCGCCCTGGGCCTGCAAAGAACGGCCCGCGTCCGCCTTCACGGCAGGGGCACGGCCGTGGTCGATTTGACCCGTTCCATGACGAAACTGGTCTTGCAATCCTGCACGCTCGGGTGCTTGAGCAGGGTGTCCAGCATGAAGCGCGAATAGGCGGCCATGTCGGCCACCACCAGGCGCAACAGAAAATCCATCTCGCCGGTGAGCGCCGCGCACTCCACCACCTCGGGCCAGGCCTGCACGCTGGCGCGAAACAGGTCCATGGGGTTGCGCTTGGCGCTCTCGGCGCGTTTTTCAAGTTGCACGTTGATATAAGCGGTCAAGCCCAGCCCCACGGCTTCTGGTTTGACCAGCGCCACATAACGATCGATCACGCCGACGGATTCGAGCCGCTTGACACGGCGCAAGACCGCGCTCGGCGACAGGCCGACGGTGTCGGCGATTTCATCATAGGTGGCGCGCCCATCGGTCTGCAGGCTGCGCAGGATATGGCGATCAAGCTTGTCGAGTGCTTCCATGCTTCCAATTTTGCAGGTTTCATGCGTTCATAGCAAATCGAGCGCCATTGTTTGCAGAAAAAAAGAGCCTCCACGCCGGTACAGTCATGAATTCCTCCAGGAGACCCCATGACAAACACAGAATTCCGACCGGCCCCCACTGTGACGCCTTGGGACAACCCCATGGGCACCGACGGCTTCGAGTTCATCGAATACGCCGCACCCGACCCCAAGGCAATGGGCGAGCTGTTCGAGCACATGGGCTTCAAGCCTGTGGCGAGGCACCGGCACAAGGATGTCACGCTGTACCGCCAGGGCGGCATCAACTTCCTCATCAACGCAGAGCCTGACTCCTTCGCCCAGCGCTTTGCCCGCCTGCACGGCCCCAGCATCTGCGCGATTGCGTTTCGCGTGCAAGACGTCAAATCGGCCTATGAGCGGGCGCTGGACCTGGGGGCCTTTGGCTATGCCGGCAAAGCCGGTCCGGGCGAGCTCAACATTCCCGCCATCAAGGGCATTGGCGACAGCCTGATTTACCTGGTGGACCGCTGGCGCGGGAAAAATGGCGCCCGGGATGGCGACATCGGCAACATCGGCTTTTTCGATGTGGATTTCGAGGCACTGCCCGGCATTGCCGCGGCCGAAGCGCTGAACCCCGCCGGCCATGGCCTGACGTACATCGACCACCTGACGCACAACGTGCACCGCGGCCGCATGGGCGAGTGGGCTGAGTTTTACGAGCGGCTCTTCAATTTCCGCGAAGTGCGCTACTTTGATCTGGAAGGCCAGTCCACAGGCGTCAAGAGCAAGGCCATGACCAGCCCCTGCGGAAAGATCCGCATCCCGATCAACGAGGAAGGCAACGAAAAAGCCGGTCAGATCCAGGAATACCTCGACCGCTACCACGGCGAGGGCATTCAGCACATCGCGCTGGGCTCGACCGATCTGATCGCCACCGTGGATGCCTTGCAGATGAGCGGCATTGCGCTGCTCAATACCAGCGAGACCTACTACGAACTCCTGGAAAAGCGCATTCCCGGGCATGGCGAGGACGTCGCCGCGCTGCAACAGTGCAACATCCTGCTGGACGGCACGCCCGGCGCTTTGCTTTTGCAGATCTTCAGCGAAAACCAGCTGGGCCCGATCTTCTTCGAGTTCATCCAGCGCAAAGGCAATGAAGGCTTTGGCGAAGGCAACTTCAAGGCGCTTTTCGAGACGATGGAGCTGGACCAGATGCGAAGGGGCGTGCTGGCGCCCTGACTGTCCGTCAGGTCCACCTGGAAAGCGCCGCAACGGTCTGCGCCCAGAGGCTTTGGAGCTGCGTCAGACGCACCGCTGCATCCACAGGAATGGCCTCGCGAGAACCGGCTTCAAGCCGGTCGCAGACCGCCTGAAGTGCGGTTGCACCGATATTGCTCGCCGCACCCTTGAGCGCGTGCGCCTCGATCAACAACGCGCCAGCGTCGTTCGCGGCGATCGCCGCCTGGATCGCAGAGATCCGCCGCGGTGCGTCGGCCACAAACAGGCCCACGATCTCACGGGTCATGGTCTGCGCCCGGTCATCAAACTCAAGAAACTCTTCCAGGCGACCCAAGTCCATCAGGGACCCGGCGTCATGCGCCGGGCTCGGCTGTTCGATCGCCGCGTCGCGGTCTTCGGTGGCGAGGCCGTTTTCAGAAAGTTCTGAATGCACGGCCCATTCTTGAAGCGCCTGCGCCAACGCAGCGACATGCAGCGGTTTGGTCAGGTGGGCCACCATGCCGGCGGCAGTGCAGCGTGCTTGATCTTCCGGAGTTGCCGACGCGGTCAAAGCAATGATGGGAGGCGCTTGCGCACCCCAGGCCCCCAGAATCAGCCGTGTGGCCTCAATACCGTCCAGATCCGGCATGTTGAGGTCCATCAGGATGGCGCCAAACCGCTGGCGGCGATTTATCGATCGTTCAATGGCAGCCACGGCATCCCGCCCGTTTGAGGCAGTCTGAAAGTCATAGCCAAGCTTGAGGAGCATGCTGCCGACGACTTTGAGATTGGCCGCATTATCGTCAACCACCAGCACCGTCGCGGCCTTACATGCGTCTGTCATGGCGGCGTGCATCGGTGAGGGCAGGAAGGAAGCTAAGAAAAATGACGCTCAAGCCCACCGAAGGAATGGACCTGAAGCGGTGGTCCGAGTCAACGCTGCCGTGATGCGTGCCACCATCACGAAAGGATGCGCAATCCATGGCAGGGGCAAAGGCGGCATTTGGAAGCACTGTTTCTCAGAGGGTCAGTGCCACCAACTCGGCCGCGTCGAGCGGCACCGCTCTTCCCTGGAGTGACACCCGCGCGCGCCGGTCAATTTCGACCTCGCCCGTGATCGCCGCAAGCGTGCTGGCGCTTGCGGCGATGGACCAGCTCATCGCGCTGGTTTCTTTCTGCAGCAACATGGCCGTCGTAACCGCTTCTCCGACCGGCAGGATCCGCGCTGCTGCGTCGTGCAATGGATCCTGGAGCCGGACGAGCGTGACGGGGCCGTTGTGCAGCGCGACGTTGACCTCAAAACGCGGAAGGTTGCGCCCGGGGTACTGCCTCTCAAGGTACTGGCGGATACCACGTGCGGAATCTGCCAGGCCGAGTGCGGCCCGCACAGCCCGCAGACTGTGACTGACCGACCGTGTGTCCGACGCATCCACAAACAATGCCAGCAGTCCTTCGCCGATGAATTGCATGTGGCGGGCGCCGAACAGATACACCGTGTCGCCTGCACTGCCGTAAAACCGTCTGACCAGGTCGGCGAGCTCCTGACCGTTCAGTTGCTCGGAAACGGCCGCGTAGTTGGGAATATCAACGAACAATACCGTGGCATCGGTGAATCGCTCGTCGACTTCACCGCCATCGCCAGAAGGCCAGCGCTCGCTCAAGGCCTTGGCCAGGCGCCGCTCGTACAAGCGGGCCACCTGCCGTGTCTGAGAATCCAGCGCGGTGCGCACGGCAGTGTCGACGGCCACGTCCTGAAGTTTGGCCTGGATGTCCCGTTTCTTGATCTGTGCGACCACGGCATCGCGAAGTTCACCTGGCCGAAAAGGCTTGGTGATGTAGTCATCTGCCCCTGTCGTCATGCCGATGCGCATATGAGCACGCTCCTGCAGAGATGTCAACAAAATGACGGGTATCCCCGCCAGGACGGGACTCGATCGCAAAGCCGCAAGCATTTCGAAGCCATTGAGCGCAGGCATCTGGATGTCACTGATGATCAGGTCTGGATGGTGCGCTTCAACCAACCTGAGCCCCTGCGCGCCGTCTTCGGCGGCGAACACTTCGTGCCCCTCATTCCTGAGTACCGCGGCCACAAGCATACGAGTGCCGGGTTCATCTTCCATCACGACAATCAACGCCATCAAGCACCCTCTTTAAGCGGAAGGTTTCTTGTCATCACGAATTCATGCGGCGTGGCCATACGGCTATGTTACCCGCTGAAAACTGTCCGGTTCATAGCGATCGGATCGTCTGAAAACAGGCGCGCCTGACCCTGGCATCCAACGCGAGTTCCGGGTGCGCCAGACCTGGCGCGAGCCGGTTTTCCGCACCGGCGAGCATCGCGCTGGACGCGGGAAACACTATGTTGTCGCAATTGCTTTACCAGCAGGTAAAGCTTGCTGCCCGGCCAATGGGCTCGTCGCGGAGAAGTTGGTGAACCCAAGGGCCCATGTGGCGCATTTGCAGCCCGTTGATTGCCCAGCTGAACTGGCCAAACCAGGTGCCGTGGTGGGGCGTGCCGAGCGTGATCACATGGGCCACGCGGACATCAGCGCCGGCCACTCGGAGCCAGGCGCGGACGGCGAGTCCGCCCATGCCGTGGCAGACCAGGACTGGCGGCAATCCGGTGACGGCGGTCATGCGGGATACTGCGTCGTCAATCTGCACCGCGTACTGGTCAATGGGAACGAATGCCGGCTCAAGATCGATCGCCGCACAGACACTGCCTTCTCGATCGCAGTGACCTGAGCCACAATGTCCAGAGCCCCCGGTTGCAGGCGAATCCGTGAATGAAGATGACACCGGACCTCCCTGGGACTGCCGGTGTCCATTGATCAGGCCGGACAGCAGCTGTGGGCGCGTTCCACCCGCGACGTTCGCGGCAATGAATCGCCAGTTAACTGGCGATTCTGTGCAAGAGAGCAAGACCGATGCAGGGATCAGTTAACCTTGCAGACCACGGACTTCTGGAATTTAGACTGGTACGGGGATTGGGGGCAGGTCAATCGCCCAGAATCCGGCAAAGGAAAGCCATGCGGGGGACGTCCAGAACAGCCAAAGCCATCCAAGGGCAAAAAGTATCGCGCTCAAGACGACGAGTTGAAGAAGACGTGCCTGCATTGATCGTTACGCTCAAAGAGCGGTTGAGCTGCCGGCGTCATTCCCGCCCAGCCCCTTCGTAGCCCCAGATGAGCAATCCAAGGTGCGGCCACCCGCCATAAGTTTGCTGACCAAACGGCGCCATGACGAGGTCTCGCGTACATCGGGCCACTGTGTCATAGGCTTGCCCAGCTTGGTAGAGCGTAGCGCCCAATGTGAATACCTCGCCTGAGTAGACTTCACTCATGGACGCCGCTCAAATAATCCGTGACGCTGTCACGCGCGTGTCGCAACTGCGAGACATTCACGCATCCGACCCAGAACTCTCCGCCCGCGTGACAGCCGTCAAGGCGTTTCAATCCCGCCGATTCGCCGGAACCTACGCCGATCTTCTGGGGGGAGGACCCTACCGGGATGCCGCACGCTTCTTCCTCGAAGAGCTCTACAGTGACAAAGACTATGCTGACCGTGATGCGCAGTTCGGCAGGATTGCCGGAGCGCTACAGACACTTTTCCCCAAGCAAGTCGTGGCAACGGCCGTTTCTCTGGCGCAACTGCACATCCTGACCGAGGAGATGGACCATGCAATGGCTTTGTCCTGGCCAAGAACAAGCGCCTTAGCAGACATGTCCCCCAGTGCCTGGTACATATCGGCTTGGCGCGCTGTGGGTCGCCGTGCTGAGCGAAATCGCCAACTGCAGGTGGTGCAGGAAATTGGACGGGAACTGGCTCGCTTGACACGGATGCCTGGGCTTCGCCTGATGCTGCGAATGATGCGCAAACCCGCGCACGCGGCCGGTCTGGGTTCGCTGCAGGAGTTTCTGGAGTCCGGATTCGATACGTTTGCGGGCATGTCACGGCGACCGAATGGCGTGGAGACCTTCCTGTCTATTGTCGATGAGCGTGAATCAGCCTTGATCGATCTTCTTTTTGAAGGAGAGCTTGTCGCCTGTGAGACGAAACTCGCCGCCATCCTGGGGCGTTCCCATAGACCGGCCGCGGCGACTACCGGCAAAATGACCTGAAGGAGTTTCTATGGACAAGTTCTGGCTTAAGAGTTACCCCGAGGGCGTTCCTCACGAGATCGATCCAGGTCAGTACCGATCGTTGCCGCACCTGCTGGAAGAGTCGTTCAGAAAGAACGCAAGCCGCCCGTTTTCAGTCTGCATGGACCGCTGGATGTCGTATCAGGAGCTCGATGAGCTTTCTGCTGCTCTGGGAGCCTGGCTGCAAGCCCGCGGCCTTGAGCCAAGTGCCCGCGTTGCGATCATGTTGCCCAATGTGCCTCAATTTGCCGTGACGATGGCGGCCGTTCTGCGTGCGGGCTATACCTGCGTGAATGTGAACCCTCTGTACACGGGCCGGGAGTTGGAGCACCAGCTCAAGGATTCCGGTGCTACAGCGATCGTAATTCTGGAGAACTTCGCTACGACGCTGGAAGAAGTCATCGATCAGACAGCGTTGAAGCATATCGTGGTTTCGTCGATGGGTGATTTGCTTGGGTTCTGGTACGGTCGATGGATCACATTTGCTGTGCGCCATCTTGCCAAGATGGTTCCAGCTTACAAGCTGCCGATGACCGATGGGCGGACGGTGACCCCATTTGGCCGAGCGGTCGCCGAAGGCGCCACCTTGAAACTCCAGCCCAGCGAAACGACCCTTGAATCAACCGCTTTTCTGCAGTACACCGGCGGAACCACCGGCTTGTCAAAGGGGGCCGTCCTGACCCACAGAAATATCGTGGCGGCCATTCTTCAAGCGGAGGCCTGGTTCACGCCAGCGCTCAAGCGAATCGGCGACGTGAGCAAGACCAACAGTATTGCCGCGTTGCCGCTGTATCACATCTTTGCTCTGACGCTTTGCCTCCTGTGCATCCGATGGGGGGCGCACATGACATTGATCCCCAATCCGCGGGACTTCGGAAAATTCATTGAAGTCCTGAAGCAACGCCCGTTCCATATGCTGCCGGCAGTGAATACCCTTTTTAATGCCCTCCTTGTACACCCTCAATTCAAGTCACTCGACTTTGCAAGCTTGTGCGTTTCTCAGGCTGGCGGCATGGCTGCTTCGGAGGGCACCGCACGGAATTGGTTCGAAGCGACCGGCTGTCCCATGATTGAAGGTTGGGGAATGAGTGAAACCTGCGCGATTGGGACAAACAATCCAGTCACGAACAAGGAGTTCACTGGCTCTATTGGCTTGCCTTTGCCAAGCATCGAAATCGCAATCAAGGACGAGGAAGGGCTTTCGATGCCCATTGGTGGTCATGGAGAAATCTGCATCAAGGGTCCGAATGTCATGACGGGCTACTATCGCCAACCCGCAGAGACTGCCGCAGCCTTTACGGCTGACGGGTTCATGCGGACGGGTGATATCGGCATCATGGACGGGCGTGGCTACACTCGAATCATCGATCGCAAGAAGGACATGATCATCGTAAGCGGATTCAACGTCTTCCCCAACGAACTGGAAAACGTCATCTCGCTATGCCCTGGCGTCGTAGAGTGCGCGGCCGTGGGAGTCCCGGATGTGAAGCAAGGGGAGGCGATCAAGGTGTTCCTGGTAAAGAACGACCCGCTGTTGACAGAAGACGAGGTCGCCAAGTTTTGCCATGAACAACTGACGGGCTACAAACGTCCAAAGTACATTGAATTCAGGGACGAACTGCCAAAATCCAATGTCGGAAAGATCCTCCGACGGGAGCTTCGCCAAGCCAAGTGATATCCAATGTCGGAACCGTGGAGATATTGTCACCCAAAAGAAAACGCCCAGTCGAATGACTGGGCGTTTCTTGCTGTAATAGCCTGACGATGACCTACTTTCACACGGGAATCCGCACTATCATCGGCGCGGAGGCGTTTCACTGTCCTGTTCGGGATGGGAAGGAGTGGTACCACCTCGCTATGGTCATCAGGCATAACTTGTTGCCGCCCTGACTAAAGTCAAGACAACGAATTCATAGAGCTAATCAGCTTTTTATATTTTTGACTGCGTCACTTGGCATAACACCCTTGATCAATGATCAAAGTTATAGGGTCAAGTCGCACGAGCAATTAGTATCAGTTAGCTTAACGCATTACTGCGCTTCCACACCTGACCTATCAACGTCCTGGTCTTGAACGACTCTTTAGGGGGCTCAAGGCCCCGGCAGATCTCATCTTGAAACGAGTTTCCCGCTTAGATGCTTTCAGCGGTTATCTCTTCCACACTTAGCTACTCGGCAATGCCACTGGCGTGACAACCGATACACCAGAGGTGTGTCCACTCCGGTCCTCTCGTACTAGGAGCAGGCTTCCTCAAATCTGCAGCGCCCACGGAAGATAGGGACCAAACTGTCTCACGACGTTTTAAACCCAGCTCACGTACCTCTTTAAATGGCGAACAGCCATACCCTTGGGACCGGCTACAGCCCCAGGATGAGATGAGCCGACATCGAGGTGCCAAACACCGCCGTCGATATGAACTCTTGGGCGGTATCAGCCTGTTATCCCCAGAGTAC
>JAABQG010000036.1 GCA_011391595.1 Hydrogenophaga sp. | reverse complement strand
CACGCTCCAGGAGAAGACCTTGACGCCGGCCAGTGCGGTATCCGCCGGCAGGCCCAGGCCGAGCAACTCCGGCATGTACCGCCCGAAATCGCCAAGCGTGAACTTGCCCAAGGATTCAAGCGGGATGCTGAACGAGGCGCCCTTCTCGACATAGCCGCCCAGCTTGCCACCCGGCACAAAGCCAATGTTTTCCTCGGCGCCGACGCTGACCTTCTGCACGCCCACCACGGTCAGCGGCGTGGCCAGCGTGCGCGATGCATCCTCGTGGATCGCCTTCACGGTGACGTTCACCATGGCGTCCGGCTTGCGGCCTTCCTGGCGGGTCGTGATTCTGAGGACGTAGCCGGCGCGCCACAGGGCCTGGTCCCGGGTGTCGAAATATTCCTTGGTTGAAGTTTCGATCTTCAGGGGATCGTTCTTCCTCTCGGTGAGCGCGTATCCGTTCCTGGCAGCCGAGGCCTTGACCCGATTCCAGACCTCCCTGAAGCCCTGATCGGCGGTCGACACCTTCGCGCCAGGCTGAACCAGGAACTTGTACTCGTACCCGTCCACACTTTCAGCTTTTGCGACAGCATTAGTTTCGAAGGCCTTCGGTTGCGCCGCCAGGGCGATGCGGGCACTGCATGCCAGCACGAGGGCGGTGGCAAAAACTGCCGCCGTCTTCGCCATCGGTCCTCTGAACATCCCCGTGCGCATCGCGCCCTCAACTCATGCCGACCACGCGCTTAGCGGCCTTCAAGTAGTTCGTGTTGGGCAAGCCGGCAATGCCCAGGCCTTCAATCACCTGTTTCATGCCGGCGTAATTTTCACTCTCCGCACAGGCGGATTCAAGCAGCGCGCCATTAAACCAGACCTGGGCATATTCGCAGATAATCCCGTCGATGGTGAAGCCGTAACGCATCTTCTCCACCGTGACCGGGCACAGTTCGGGGTGACTGCGCGCCATGGCGATGAAGCTATCAATCGAGTAGCTGTCCTGGTCCAGCGGCGCGCTGACCTTCAGGTAAGAAAGGATGGTTTCGAGGTCTTCGCGCTTGACGGGAAACTGGAATTTGCCGCGCGGCTGGAAGATCTCGTAGCCGTCTGGGGTTTCGCCGACCTTGACCTTGATGTCAAGCAGTCCATCGCGCACCTTGACATTGGCCTCGTCCGTATTGGCCGACAGGAAATAGGTTTCCACTGGCATGCGGCGGGCCTGGAACAGCACGGTCTTGCCGTTCCACAGGCGCTCCTTGACGGTATCGATCACACCCGTCCCAAAAACACGGAACTCGGCGCGGGGAACTATCCTGGCGGCATCCGCCGCGGTCGTGGCCACATTCTTTGCAAATACGTCTGTCATGGAAGGCTCCTGAAGTGATATTGCCGCAGTCAGTGCGGATTCTCGAAAAAGACGGCGTTGGTGTAGTCGCTGATCTCGAAGTACACCTTCTTTTCGCCGGGATCGACCAGCATGTTGAGGTTTTCGTCGAGCACACCGTAGCCGTAGCGATAGGCACGGGGCTTGCCGTCATCGGTGCCCAGCGCCGTGCTGATCTTGTCGATCTTAAGGAACCTGCGCACCACCTTGTCGCCGGCGTAGATTTCCAGCACGCCGTTGGTGCCCGTCCAGTTCTGGATGTCGCGGCTGAGCTTGTTCTGCTGCTCCTGGGTGCAAGCAGAGAGAAGAAATACGGCCATTGCCGTCACCAAATGGCGTTTCAATGCTATTGATTTCAAAGTTGCCTCCTGCTTGGTTCAATCAATCGTTCAGCAAGGCGGGCAGCAGTTCTGCCGCCTTGCCACGGAGCAGCGCGTGTGCCACGCCGTCGAGTTCGCTGGGCTCGGGGTTGATCACAACCACGCGCGCACCGCCCTGGCGCGCGGTGTGCGCCAGTCCCGCGGCCGGGTAGACGGCGCCCGAAGTGCCAATCACCAGCATCAGGTCGCAATGGTCAGCCGCCTGTTCCGCGGCAGCCAGCGCGCCGGCGGGCAGCATTTCGCCGAACCAGACGACGCCAGGGCGCAGGGGATTGCCGCAATCGGCGCAATGCGGCGGGCGTCCCGGCTCGGCCAGCGACACGTCGCATATGCCGGCGCGCCCGCGCGCCCCGGCGCAGGGGTCGAGCCAGATGTCCTCGAAGATGTTGCCGTGCAGTGCCAGCGCACCGGTGCTGCCGGCCTTCTGGTGCAGGCCGTCGACGTTCTGGGTGATCAGGGTAAGCCGTCCCGGGTGGCGGCGCTGGAAGGCGGCAATCGCCTGGTGGCCGGCGTTGGGCGCCACGTCCTTCATCATCTCGCGGCGGCTGGCGTACCAGTCCCAAACGCGCTGCGGGTTGGCTCGAAAGGCGGCCTCGGTGGCCAGTTCCTCGGGGTTGAAGCGCGCCCACAGGCCCGTCTGGGCGTCACGGAAGGTCGGCACCCCGGACTCGGCGCTCATGCCGGCACCAGTGAGAGCGGCGATGGTACGGGCCTCGCGCACCCACGCCTGGACGGTCGCTGCTTCGGTGAAGGTTGGCATGGGTGTTGCCCTGCCCTTCAGCCGCGTTGGCGCAGGGCCTCGTACAGGCACACGCCGCTGGCGACGGACACGTTCAGGCTTTCGACGGCGCCTTTCATGGGGATGCTGACGAGCTGGTCGCAGGTCTTGCGCGTGAGCTGGCGCATGCCGTCGCCCTCGGCGCCCAGCACCAGCGCCGTCGGGCCCTTCAGGTCGACCTGGTACAGGGTCTGCGGCGCGTCGTCGCTGGTGCCGGTGATCCAGATGCTGCGCTCCTTCAATTCATTGAGCGTGCGCGCCAGGTTCGTCACCATGAAATAGGGCATGGTTTCGGCTGCGCCGCTGGCCACCTTGGCCACCGTGGCGTTGATGCCGGCGGCGTGGTCCTTGGGCGCAATCACCGCATGCGCCCCCGCGCCGTCGGCCACGCGCAGGCAGGCGCCCAGGTTGTGCGGGTCGGTGATGCCGTCGAGCACCAGCAGCAGCGGCGGCTCGGTGAGGCTGTCCAGCAGGTCGTCGAGCGAGGTGATCTGCGGCAAGGCCTCGACCCGCGCGGCCACGCCCTGGTGGCCGTGGCTGCCACAGAGTTTGGACAGGCGCAGGCCGTCGGCCTCGATCAGTCGCGCACCGGCCTCGGTGGCGCGCTCCAGGAACTGGCGCATGCGCGCGTCGCGGCGCGTCGGTTCGAAATAGATTTCGATGATGGATTTCGGTGCGGTTTTCAGGCGCACGCCCACGGCATGGAAGCCGTAAAGCACTTTGGGAGAAGACATCGTGCGATTATCGACTGCCCGCTCTAGACGCGGGCCGGGCCCCGGTATCGGGCGTTCTGGGGCGCATACTGGGCAGTTCCCCCATTTGTGAACAAAAGGTCCCCATGAAGATTTGCCCCATTGCGATGGCCGTTGGTTGCGCCAAGTGCCCAGTGTTCAAGGTTTGCCCGCTGACGTCGGTGATCGGCGACCAGCCCGCCAAGGGCGACAAGCCCGTGGCCCGGTCAGCGGCCATTGCCCCGACGAAGGCGGCCAGGACCACCAATACCACCCGGCCGGCGGCACCGGCAAAAACCAGCCGCGGCGCCAAAACGGCGGCATCGCGCAGGAAGTCGCGCTAGGCGGAGACTCTCTTTTTAATAGCTATCGAGGACCGATTGACGCTGGCTAGGTGCCAATTTCGTCAAATTTTTGCGATCTGCCCGGCTTCGATGGTGATGCGGTGCTCGCAACGGGCTGCAATGCCTTGGTCGTGCGTGACGAGTACCAGTGTCGTGCCTTGTTCGCGGTTCAGCTCGAACATCAGTTCCATGATCTTCTCGCCCGTCGCAAAGTCCAGGCTGCCGGTGGGTTCGTCGGCCAGCAGCACGGCGGGCTTGACGACGAAGGCGCGCGCCAGCGCCACGCGCTGCTGCTCGCCCCCCGAGAGCACCTTGGGGTAGTGGCTGAGCCGCTCGGCCAGTCCGACGCGTGCCAGCATTTCGGTGGCGGCCTTGCGGGCGTCTTTGCGCCCGGCCAGTTCCAGCGGCAGCATGACGTTTTCCAGCGCCGTCAGGTTGCCCAGCAGCTGGAAGCTCTGGAACACGAAACCCACCTTCTGCGCCCGCAACGCGGCGCGCGCGTCTTCATCGATGGCAAAAATATCCTGCCCGGCCAGGCGCACGGTGCCGCGCGTGGGGGTGTCGAGCCCGGCGATGATGGACAGCAGCGTGCTCTTGCCCGAGCCCGAGGCGCCGACGATGGCGGCGGTTTCCTGCGATGCGAGCGTGAAATCAATATCGCGCAAAATGTCCAGGGTGCCGGTGGAGTCGGTCACGGACTTGAAGACGTGCTCCACGGAAATGAGGGCTGAACGGGCGGGAATGGACATGAAGGACTTTGTATCTTGAATCGACGACACTGTATCGCGACTGTGGCCATGGCTTGGGGCGTGGGGGTTTCGGCCGCCCTGAAGGCGACTGCGGCGACTGGCCCGGCGACAGCCGCCAGGACCGTTCCTGAGAAAGTCATTCTGGTGCTGGGGGATTCGCTGAGCGCGGAATACGGCCTGCCGCGCGGCACCGGCTGGGTGGCGCTGCTGGCGCAGAAGCTCGCGCGCGACAAGGCGCCGGTCCGCGTGGTCAACGCCAGCATCAGCGGTGACACCACCTCGGGCGGGCGCTCGCGCCTGGGTGCCCTGCTCGCCCAGCACCGGCCGGCCGTGGTCGTCATCGAGCTGGGCGGCAACGACGCGCTGCGCGGCCTGCCGCTGGAACTCACCGCGGACAACCTGGGCTGGATGACGCAGGCCGCGCAGAAGGCGGGCGCCAGGGTGCTGCTGGTCGGCATGCAGGTGCCACCCAACTATGGCGCGGACTATGGCCGGCGTTTTTCAGCCGTGTTTGTGGAAGTCGCCAAGGCCCACAAGGCCGCCGTGGTGCCTTTCATGCTCAAGGGCGTGGCCGACGGCGCCAACCCGACGCGCCTGTTCCAGGCCGACCGCATCCACCCGACGCAGGAAGCGCAACCCATCATCCTGGCCACGATCTGGCCCGAACTCGGAAAGCTGCTCAAGTGAGTCTGCACCCTCTTCCCGCCGCCGAAGCCCTGGCAAGGCTCGCGAGCTTCAGCGCCATCATCGACGCCCGCAGCGAAGGCGAACATGCCGAGGACCACCTGCCGCTCGCCGTCAACTGGCCGTCGCTCAACAACGCCGAACGCGTCCGCGTGGGCACGCTGTACAAGCAGGTCAGCCCCTTCGAGGCGCAGAAGATCGGCGCGGCGCTGGTGGCGCGCAATATCGCCGGCCACATCGAGCGCGAGGTGATGGACAAGCCCAAGAACTGGCAACCGCTGATTTACTGCTGGCGCGGCGGCAAGCGCAGCAACTCGCTGGCGCTGATCCTGGGGCAAATCGGCTTCAGGGTGCACCTGCTCGAAGGCGGCTACAAGGCTTTTCGCGCGGCCATGCTGGCCGATCTGCCGCTGCAGGTGGCACGCCTGGCGTTCCGGGTGATCTGCGGCCCCACGGGTTCGGGCAAGACGCGCCTGCTGCAGGCGCTGGTTGAAGCCGGCGCCCAGGTGCTGGACCTGGAGGCGCTGGCCAGCCACCGCAGTTCGGTGCTGGGCGTGATTCCGGGGCAGCCCCAGCCCACCCAGAAGCGCTTTGACACCCTGGTGTGGGATGCGCTGCGCGGCTTCGACCCGGCACGCCCGGTGTTCGTAGAGGCGGAGAGCAAGAAGGTCGGCAACCTGACGGTGCCGGAAAGCCTGATCCTGGCAATGCGCGCCAGCCCCTGCTTCCTGCTGCAGCTCACCGACGACGAACGGGTGGCGCTGCTGCTGGAGGACTATGCGTTCTTTGCGAACGACGCGGCGTTCTTTTGCCAGCGGCTGGATGCGCTGACGACGCTGCGCGGCAAGGCGGTGGTCGAGGGATGGAAAGCCCAGGTGCGCACGGGCAACGTGGAGCCGGTGGTGCGCGAACTGCTGCTCAGGCACTACGACCCGGGCTATGCCGCGTCGACCCGGCGAAATTTCGCCCGCTTTGACCAGGCCGAGGTGCTGGTGGCCCGGGATCGTTCGATGGAGGCGATGCGCGAACTGGCGCGCGGGCTGCTCGCGGCACCCGCCGGCCCCTGAGCCCGAGGGATCAGGAAACCGCGGGCCTCATGCACGCGAGCGCAGCCGGGACACCTGGTTCAGGGTTGCGGGGACGGCTCCGGGGAATCCGGCGGCACGGCTGAATCGCCGCCGACATAGGTCTCGCCCGACACCACGTCGGTATCGGGAGCGTCCGTCCGGCGCTCGGACTTCGCCTTGAGCTTGTCTTCCTTCTTGCGCTTCTTGGCCAGTTCTTTCTGGCGCTTTTCGTATCCGTAGTTGGGAGTAGCCAATGTTTGCTTTCACTGTTCAGTAGGTAAAGCCCACTTTAACAGTTTGCACGACGCCCCTGGATGTTCGGCAGCGGCTCTTTCGCGTCAGGCCTGGAAGGCGGCATCCGTGGACGCTTCCTGCCAGGTCACGGCGCCCCGGTAGGCGTGCCAGCTGGCGTGCCCGAGCCATGGGCCGACCAGCACCAGACCCGCGCCCCATGGCAAGAGCGCCACCACGACCAGCAGTGTCAGGATGGCGCCCCACAGCAGCATGACGCCGGTGTTCTCGAACACCACGCGGATGCTGGTGATCGCTGCCGAGATGGCGTCCGTGTCGCGGTCGAGGATCATCGGGATGGAGACCACGGCGGTGGCGTAGACCAAAGAGGCAAAAACACCCCCCACGGCCAGGTAAACGGCCAGGAACTCCCAGTTTTCGGGGTTGAAGACCGCCTTGAGAACCCCGGTGGTGGACGGCATGCCGGTGTTGAAGAACACCGCGAAAACCACCAGGGAGGCGCGGCCCCAGAGCAGCTCCAGCACGATCAGCACCAGCACCAGCATGCCCATGCTGCGGATGTGGGAGTCCCAGCAGGTAATGGAGCTGGCCAGATCGGGCTTCAGGCCCTGCTCCCGACGCCGGCTGACCTCGTACAGTCCCATGGCCAGAAACGGCCCGACGAGCAGACAACCGGACGCAATCGACATGGCGTATTCGGGTCTGGCGCGAAACACGAAGCCCAGCGTCAAGGCCATGACCCAGAAACAGCCGCCATAAAACAGGCCAATGCCTGGATGGGCCCTCAGATCCTGCCAGCCCAGCGCCAGCCATCGGAACGGCGCACCCCAACCCAGCGGCACCATGAGGGCTCTCGGCCCGACCGGGGGGGGCGGGACGTAAGGCGGTGCCTCGGCGGTCTGCGGGGCTTGCGGCGGCGTGGGGTCGGTCATGGAGTGCAATGGGGAACTGGGAAAGGGAATGAGCTTCAGGCGAGCCTACCGACAGCGCCGCGCGTTGACCAGTGCGGAAAACACTGAGCCGCACTCCGGTTCAGGCCAACGCCGCCCGCAGGGCCTGTTGCAGGTCGTCTCGTAGATCGGCCGCGTTCTCGAGCCCGATCGAAAACCGAACCAGCGTGCCGCGGCGGACCCGCGCCGGCCAGGGGTTGCGCATGGACGCCAGATCGTAGGGGACGACCAGGCTCATCGGCCCGCCCCAGCTGTAACCGAGCTTGAACAGGCGCAGCGCATCACAGAAGGCATCCACCTGCGAAGACGTGAAGCGAGGATCGATGATCACACTGAACAGGCCAGCGGCCAGCCCCGGGGCACACAAGTGCCGCCAGTGGTCATGGCCCGGTGCCCCTGGCAAGGCCGGATGCAGCACCTGGACGAACGGGGGCTGCTGCGCGCACCACAGCGCCAGTTCCCGCGCCACAGCGTCGTGGGCCCGGTAGCGCAGCGCCATGCTGGGCAACGAGCGCAGCACGGCCTCGACGTCATTGGCGCCCACACCGACACCCAGGCGCATATGGCTGAGCTTGAGTTTCAGGTGCAGCGCCTCATCGCGCGTGATCACGCTGCCCATCAGCACATCGCCGCCGCCACTGGGGTACTTGGTCAGGGCATGCACGGAGATATCCACGCCCAGACCCCGGGTGCCGTCGCCACCCAGGTCAAACGGCTGGAAGGCCAGGCCGGCGCCCCAGGTGTTGTCCAGCGCGGTCGTCACGCCACGGGCGCGGCACACACGCACGAGTTCGGGCAGATCAGGGAATTCCATGGTGACCGAGCCCGGGGCCTCCAGCCAGACCAGCCGGGTGCGCGCGCTGATCCTGGCTGCGAGATCGGCGGGGTCCATGGCGTCGTAGAGCCGGTGGGTGATGCCCCAGGCGGCGAGCTCACCCTCGGCCAGCGCCTTGTTCGGGCCGTACGCGTTGTCAGGAATCAGGACTTCATCGCCGGTGCGCAGCAGGCCCAGCGCGACCGTGGCGATGGCCGCCAGGCCGCTGGGCGCCAGCAGGCACTGCAGACCCCCTTCAAGCGCGCACAGTCGTTCTTCGAGCAGGAAGGTGGACGGGGTGCCGTGCAGCCCATAGGTGTAACCGGACTTCTCTTTCCAGTTCCGGGCCCGCATGGCCGCGACATTGGGAAAAATGACAGTCGAGGCCTTGAAGGTGCCCGGCTGGGGCGCCGCGAAACCCGCTGGCGGCGCGTAGGGGTGGTGAATGAGGGCGGTGACCGGGTCGATTTGCGATGAGCTCATGCGCGCGATGGTAGCCTGCCCCAGCGCAAGCGCTCAGAGCTTCCACTTCTCCAGCAACATTTCTGGCGTCAGGCTGTCGTAGCTTTCGAACGGCTGGTGGATCCAGGGGTTGGTCGGCAGAAGCTCGACGGAGTAGTCCGGCACGAAGGTGGACACGCCCTTGGTCCAGATCACGGCACTGCGCAGCTCGGAGATGGGCGCGTAGTTG
This sequence comes from Hydrogenophaga sp., assembly GCA_011391595.1. GTDB lineage: Bacteria > Pseudomonadota > Gammaproteobacteria > Burkholderiales > Burkholderiaceae_C > JAABQG01. The sequence goes on along the minus strand of JAABQG010000036.1, from coordinate 29,658 downwards.
CTCTTGAGCAGTTCGAAGACCGCCTTGAGCGTGTGGCCGGTGTCCGCCAGATCATCCACGAGCAGCACCCGCCCGGCGATCTCGCCCTTGGGCGTGGTGATGAAACGGGCGATGTCCAGATTGCCCTGGACCGTGCCGGCGTCGGCACGGTAGGAGCTGGTGGACATGATGGCCAGCGGCTTGTTGAACACCCGGGACAGGATGTCGCCTGGCCGCATGCCACCGCGTGCCAGGCACAGGATGGTGTCGAAATGCCAGCCGGACTGGTGGATCTTGAGCGCGAGCTTTTCGATGAGGTTGTGGTACTCGTCGTAGCTCACGTACAGGTGCTTGCCGTCTTCCGTCAACATGTAAATTACTCCTGAAAAATTAGCAGACAATGACCATTCGGCGCTGGCATATGGCCATTTTGTAACGAAATTCCCGGTTCTCAGTCCGCCAGGTAAGGGTGGCGCATCATGATGGTGTGATCCCGGTCCGGGCTGGTGGAGACGATGTGGATCGGCACGCCAGTGACATGCGCGATGCGCTCCAGGTACAGGCGCGCATTGACCGGCAGTTTGTCATAGCGGGTGACGCCCACGGTGCTGTCGGTCCAGCCGGCGAGGGTCTCGTAAATGGGCGTGCAGCGCGCGATCTCGTCGGCGCCCATGGGCAGGATGTCAATGACTTCGCCATCGAGTTCATAGCCGGTGCACAGCTTGAGCTCCTTGAGGCCATCGAGCACGTCGAGCTTGGTGATGCACAGGCCCGAAAGGCCATTGACCTGCGCGCTGCGCTTGAGCAGCGCGGCGTCGAACCAGCCGCAACGGCGGCTGCGACCGGTGGTGACGCCCTTTTCGGCGCCCACGGTGCTCATGTGCCAGCCCGGCGTGCCTTCTTTTTCCCATTCCAGCTCGGTCGGAAACGGACCGCCGCCCACCCGGGTGCAGTAGGCCTTGGTGATGCCCAGGATGTAGTGCAGCATGCCCGGGCCCACGCCGGAGCCGGCGGCGGCATTGCCGGCCACGCAGTTGCTCGACGTCACATAGGGGTAGGTGCCGTGGTCCACGTCGAGCAGCGTGCCTTGAGCGCCTTCGAACAGCAGGTTGGCCCCATGCAGGTGGGCTTCGTTGAGTTCGCGCGACACGTCGGCCATCATCGGCTTGAGCAGCTCGGCGTGCCGCATGGCTTCGTCGTAGACGGCGTCAAACTGGACTTCGCCGTTGCGGATGTAGGGTTTGAGCGCATCGCCAAAGGCAAAGCTGGCCGAGCCCAGGAAGGTCGTCAGCAGGTGGTTGTGCAGTGTCAGAAGATCGCGCAGCCGCGATGCAAAGCGCTCCGGGTACTTCAGGTCCTGCACGCGCAGCGCCCGGCGGGCAATCTTGTCTTCGTAGGCCGGCCCGATGCCGCGGCCCGTGGTGCCGATTTTCTCGGTGCCGCCCTGCTCGCGCGCGGCCTCGCGCGCCACGTCGATCGCGGCATGGAACGGCAGGATCAGCGGACAGGCTTCGCTGATGCGCAGGCGCGAGCGCACCTCGACGCCGGCCTTCTCCAGCCCTTCGATCTCTTCGAAAAGCTTGGCCGCCGACAGCACGACCCCGTTGCCGATGTAGCACTTGACGCCGGGACGCATGATGCCGCTGGGGATCAGGTGCAGCGCCGTCTTGACGCCGTTGATGACCAGCGTATGGCCGGCGTTGTGCCCGCCCTGGAAGCGCACCACGCCCTGCGCACTTTCGGTGAGCCAGTCAACCAGCTTGCCCTTGCCCTCGTCGCCCCACTGGGTGCCGACGACAACGACGTTTCTACCTTTGATCATGTTCATCCCAGTGTTTCTCAAATGGCCCGCACCACCCATTGCCCCGCGGCTTCGATCAGCTCGCGGTCGCAGTGGAACTCATCGATTTCGCTTTCATGGCCTGGCAAGACGCAGACCACGGTTTCGCCGCGATCGCGCAAGGCGGAAATGGCGCGCCGCAGCCCGTCGGCTTCGCCCCAGGGCGCCCGGACCGCCGCCTTGAGCGGGCGCGACGCCGCGACCGCGACCAGCGCCTTCAGGTCGAGGCTGAAGCCCGCCGCCGGACGCGCCCGGTCGTGGTTGTGCCCGAATACGGCGCCCACACCGTCATAGCGCCCGCCACGCACCACGGCGTCGCCGGCGCCTTGCGCATAGACCGCAAAGCGGGCCCCGCTGTAGTAGGCGTAGCCACGCAGATCTGCAAGGTCGAAGGTCACTTTGGCATCGCCCAGCTGGCGTGCCAGCCACTTCAGGTTCGATAGCGCCTTGTCGATACCTGGCGCTGACTTCAGGGCGATTTTTGCCTCATCGAGCACGCTTTCATCACCATACAGTTGCACCAGGGCGAGCAAGGCCTGGCGAGTGGCGGCGGGGAAAGTCCGGGTCAGGGAATCCAGTTCGGTCGCATCTTTGGTGGCGAGTGCCGCGTGCACCTGGGCGAGCACCTCGGCGCTGACGGACACCCCGGACAGCAGTGCGCCCACGATGCTGGCGTCGGCCAGGTCTACGCTGAGGTCAGACACGCGAGCGGCCTTGAGACAGTCGAGTGCCAGCAAAAGGATTTCCAGATCGGCCTCTAGCCCCGCATGGCCATAGATTTCGGCGCCGAGCTGCAGCGGTTCGCGCGTGGCATAGGCGCGCTCGGGTCGGGTGTGGAGCACCGGGCCGCAATAGCAAAGCCGCGTGACACCCGCACGATTGAGCAGGTGGGCGTCGATGCGGGCAACCTGGGGCGTGGTGTCGGCGCGCAGGCCCAGCATGCGCCCGGACAGCTGGTCCACGAGCTTGAAGGTTTGAAGATCGAGGGCTTCACCCGTGCCGGTGAGGAGCGACTCGAGGTGCTCCAGCAGCGGCGGCATGACGAGTTCGTAACCGTAACTGCAGGCTGTGTCCAGCAGGCAGCGGCGGAGTTCTTCGATGTGGCGGGCCTCCGAGGGCAGGACATCGGCGATGTGATCCGGCAGGACCCAGGCGGACATGTGATGAAGGGGCTGTTAAAACCGTAATTTTACCGGGCTTGCAGGCCGTTTCATGTGGCCAGCCAAAGGATCATCAGCCCCAGCAGCATGCAAATGAGGCCGAAAAACCGGATCTGCCCGTCGTGCAACTGGAGCAGTTGCGAAAACATCCGTTTCCAGCCGCCGGGGGACAGAAAAGGCAAAAGGCCCTCGATCAGCAGAACGAGGGCCAGTGCCGTCAGCAGGGTGTTGCTGTCCAAGCGTTACTTCTTGGCGGGCGCCGCCGCAGCTGCCGCATTGCCACTGCCACGCATGGCCTTGAAAAATTCAGACGAAGGGTCGAGGACCATGACATCGCTCTTCTTGTTGAAGCTGGCCTTGTAAGCGTCGAGGCTTCGGTAGAACTGGGCAAACTGTGGATCGCGGCCAAAGGCCTCGGCAAAGGTGCGGGCCGCTTCGGCATCGCCTTCGCCCTTGACTTTCTGGGCATCCCGGTAGGCGTTGGCCACCGTCACCTCGCGCTGGCGATCAGCGTCGGCGCGGATCTTTTCGCCTTCGGCCGCGCCGGTGGAGCGCAACTCGTTGGCCACACGCTGGCGTTCAGCGACCATGCGCTTGAACACGGACTCCGTGATGGCCTCCACGTAGTCAATGCGCGTGATGCGGACATCGACCACATCGATCCCCCAGGGCTTGGCCCCGCGCACGGCCACCAGCACTTCGCGCTTGACATCCGCCACCAGAGAATCCCGGCTGGCCAGAAGGTCCTTGACCGTGCGCTTGTTGATTTCCTCCTGGAAAGCATTGCGGATCACACGATTGAGCTGGTTGGCACCGGCTTTCTCGTCGAGACCGACATTGCGGATGTATTCGGTGGGTTCGGTGATGCGCCAGCGCACGTACCAGTCAATCACCACGCGCTGCTTTTCGGCCGTCAGCATGGGCTCAGCGTCGACGCTCTCGAGCACGAGCAGGCGCTTGTCAATGTAGGAGACGTTCTGGAAGGGTGGCGGCAACTTGGCATGAAGGCCTGGTTCGGTGATCACGTTCTTGATCTGCCCGAGCGCAAACACCACACCGAACTGGCGCTGATCGACCACGAACAGCGTGGAGCTGAGCAATGCCAGCAGGATCAGCAGGGAGGAAGCAATAAATCCGACTCTGTTCACTTTGTTCTTCCTTAGCGGGTTTCGCGGTCGCGTGTGCGTGCGGCGTCACGCGAACGGGAATCGGCCGGGGCGGCAGGGGCCGGTGACGCGGGCAATGGGGCGGGGGGTGTGGCACCCGACGCCGGCACGGCTGCGTCAGCAGTTGCAGCGGCGCCGCCTTGCCCGGTCATCTGCAATATCCTGTCCAGCGGCAGGTACAGCAGGTTGGACCCGGCACGCGACTCAATGAGAACCTTGCTGACATTGGTGTAGACCTGCTGCATGGCGTCGATGAACATGCGGTCGCGCGTAACCTGGGGCGCTTTCTGGTACTCCGTCAGGATCGAGCGGAAACGCTGCGAATCACCCTGGGCCTGCGCCACGATGCGCGCGCGGTAGGCTTCAGATTCTTCGCGCAATCGGGAGGCCGAACCGACGGCCCGCGGTATCACGTCGTTGGCGTAGGCCTGCGCCTCGTTCTTGGCGCGTTCACGCTCCTGCCCGGCCTTGAGCACGTCGTCAAAGGCGGCCTGAACCTGCTCGGGCGGACGCACGCCGCTCTGCTGCAGGTTGATACCAACGACTTCAATGCCGACCTTGTACAGGTCAAGAATCTCCTGCATGCGGGCTCGCACGCGCGGCGCGATCTGGTCGCGCTCGTCAGCCAGCGCCAGGTCCATCTTCATCTTCCCGACCACTTCGCGCACTGCCGACTCCGCCGCGAGCACGACTGCGGCTGCCGGATCCTTGCTCTCGAAAAGATAGGCTCTGGCATCGTTCAGCCGGTATTGCACGGCGAACTTGATCTCGACGATGTTCTCGTCGGCCGTGAGCATGGCGGAATCGCGCAGCCCTGTCGCCTTGACGATCACGTCGCGCCCGACATCGACCGAGCGGATCTGGGTCACCACCACGATTTCGTGACGCTGCACGGGATACGGCAGGCGCCAGTTGAAACCGGCACCCACCGTGGAGTTGTATTTGCCAAACTGGGTAATGACAGCCTGCTGGCCTTCCTGGACGATGAAAAACCCGGTGCCCAGCCAGATCAGCAGCGCTACGCCGGCAACCAGACCAACCCCCAGCCCTGCGCTCTTCATGTCGGGTGGCTGAAAGCCGCCGCCACCACCGCCACTGCTTCCGCCGCGGCCGGCGCCCCGGGCACTGCCGAACAACCCGCCCAGCTTGCGATTGAAATCGCGCCACAACTCGTCGAGATCCGGTGGACCCTGGTTGGGCCCTTTGCCCTGATCCCGGCTGTTTCCAGACGGCGGCAAGGGCGGTTCGGCGTCCGGACGGGGCGGCTCGGGCTGATCACCTTCGGAGGGTTTGTCACCCGAACGTCCCCAACGGGGGTCGTTCAGATTGAACATCCCCCGGATGCGGTGCCCAAGTCCTGAACTTTGAAAGGCGCTTAAATTGAGTTTCATTCGCATGGTTATCGTGTATCTGTACCCCGATTGTGCCCAATCAGGGAATGGCGTCGTTGAATTGGCTCATGTAATCCGGTGCGTTCTGTCCGGGCATTGCCTTGCGCACGATGTCGCCAAGCCGCGCGCGAAGCGCTGGCAACCCCTCCCCGGTGCGGGCGCTGACGAATACGCGGGGGACGGGGATGCCATCAAAGTCGAACGTGTCAACCAGATGCAGGGGTCGCCGATCCGGTTCAAGGGCGTCGATCTTGTTGAATACCAATACTTGCGGCACTCCGCTGGCGCCAATCTCGTCGAGCACGCGGCGCACCTCGGCCATCTGCTCAGGGTAGCCAGGGTTCGCAGCATCCACGACGTGCAGCAAAAGATCGGCATCGGCGGCTTCCTGCAATGTAGCGCGAAATGCATCAATCAGGCCATGCGGGAGATCGCGGATGAATCCGACCGTATCGGACAGGGACACGGAGCGGCTGGCCTCGCCCAGATAAAGCTGCCGCGTCGTGGTGTCCAGTGTCGCAAACAACTGGTCGGCAGCATAAGTCTGCGCCTTGACCAAGGCATTGAACAAGGTGGATTTGCCGGAGTTGGTGTAGCCGACCAGTGATATCGCGTAGTTGTCGCGCCGGGCACGCTGTCGGCGTTGCGTGGCCCTTTGCCGCTTGACCTTTTCAAGTCGATCACGGGTGCGCTTGATGGCGTCGCCAATCATCCGTCGGTCGAGTTCGATCTGGGTCTCGCCCGGCCCGCCTCGCAAGCCAATGCCGCCACTCTGGCGTTCCAGGTGAGACCAGCGGCGCACCAGGCGCGTGCTCACGTACTGCAGCCGGGCGAGTTCGACCTGGAGTTTGCCCTCGTGACTCCGGGCCCGTTGGGCGAAGATTTCAAGTATCAGCAGGGTGCGGTCATTGACCGGCAAGCCGATGTGGCGCTCCAGGTTCCTCTGCTGGGCAGGACTGAGGGACTGATCGAAGAGGATTTCCCGGGCCCCATGCTGTTCGGCGAGAAACTTGATTTCATCCGCCTTGCCGCTGCCGACAAACAACGCCGCATCGGGTGCCTTGCGTTTGCAGGTGATTCGGGCAACCGGCGTCAGTCCCGCCGTCTGTGCCAGCAGGCCCAGTTCTTCCAGGCCCGCGTCAAAGTGGGGCAGCCCGAAATCCACGCCGACAAGCACAGCGAGCGTGGTGGCGGGGTTGAGTTTGTCAGCCGGACTCAACGCGGTGCAGCGGCTGGAGCGCGCTCCATGCGGCAATGACCGCTGATCACATGACGCATGTCAGACGGGTGCAGGCTCAGCACCCTCAGTTGCCGAGAAATTCACCGCGCGCCCGGGGACGATGGTGGAAATGGCATGCTTGTAGACCATCTGCGTCACGGTATTGCGCAGCAGGACAACGTACTGGTCGAACGACTCGATCTGTCCCTGCAGCTTGATGCCGTTGACGAGGTAGATCGACACCGGAACATGTTCTCGCCGGAGGGCGTTAAGGAAGGGATCCTGCAAAAGTTGCCCTTTGTTGCTCACGATATTCTCCGTGTTCAAAAGTTGTATTTGGCTGTCTACCTTAACACAGCGACGTCGCTGTAGCCGGAGAACGGGGGGAAATTACCTTACGAAAACCCTGATTTGGCGGAAAGCGCGTCAGCTTTCGTCCTGGGTTGAATAAGGATTCTTTGAACTCTTCATCTCGATACGCAATGGCGTCCCGACCAGGTCGAATTCCTTGCGAAAGCGGCCTTCGAGAAAGCGCTTGTAGGATTCCGTGACATGTTCCAGCGAATTGCCATGGATGATGATGATCGGGGGATTCATGCCGCCCTGATGGGCATAGCGCAACTTGGGCCGGAACATTCCCGCGCGTTGGGGCGACTGAAACTGGACCGCCTCCAGCAAAAGCCGCGTCAGGACTGGTGTCGACATCTTGCGGGTCGCTGCCTTGTGGGCCTGGATGATGGATGTCCACAAAGGCCCAAGTCCCTGCCGCTTGCGGGCCGAGATGAAATGCAGGGACGCAAACTTGAGGAAGGCCAGACGGGTTTCGATGGAGCGCTGAACCAGTTCCCTCTGGTACGCGTCAATGGCGTCCCACTTGTTGACGGCGAGCACCACCGCCCGCCCACTTTCGAGGGCGTATCCGGCGATGTGGGCGTCCTGGTCCGTCACGCCCTGCGTGGCATCCAGGAGCAAAAGCACGACATTGGCGGTTTCGATCGCCTGCAGCGTCTTGACGACCGAGAACTTTTCAATCGCCTCGAACACCTTGCCTTTACGCCGCAATCCGGCGGTGTCAATCAGTTCGAAGCGTTGTCCCTTGTGCTCGAACGGTACCGTGATGGCGTCTCGTGTCGTCCCGGGCAAATCAAAAGCCACCAGGCGCTCTTCGCCCAGCCAGGTGTTGATGAGCGTGGACTTGCCGACATTCGGCCGTCCTGCCACCGCGAGCTTGATCACGCCAGGATCCGGTTGCACGACCTCGTCGTCGGGGTCTGGCAAATGAAGCGGTGCCAGCGCCAGTTCAACGAGTTCGCGGATCCCCTGCCCGTGCGCCGCAGACACTGGAATGACCTGACCGAACCCCAGTTCGAAGAACTCGGAGAGCTGGATGCCTTCATGCATCCCCTCGGCCTTGTTGGCGGTCAGGACGCAGGGTTTTCCGAGCTTTCGAAGGTACTTGGCGATGTCATGATCCTGGGCGGACAGCCCCGCCCGCGCATCCACGACAAAGATGACGACATCCGCTTCGGCAACCGCCTGCTGCGCCTGTTTGGCCATTTCCTTGAAAATGCCGCTGGCGGCATCTGGCTCAAATCCGCCGGTATCTATCACGATGAACTCGTGCCTGCCTTGCCTGCCATTGCCATAGTGGCGGTCACGTGTCAGGCCGGCGAAGTCGGCCACGATCGCATCACGCGACTTGGTGAGACGATTGAAAAGCGTTGACTTGCCGACGTTGGGTCGACCGACCAGGGCCAGAACAGGTTTCACGTCAGATGGCCTGTCTGGTCATTCCGGCCGGAAGCCGAAAACTCCGCCATTGCGGGTGACAGCGATCAGCGTGTCGCCTGACATGACAGGGGGGGCCGCGATGGCAGATCCATCGGTGGTCAGACGATTGAGCGGGCTGCCGTCTTCCACCGAGAGAAGATGAAGAAGTCCGGCATTGTCGCCAACGACAACCGATCGCCCGGCGACGACCGGTGAACTCAAACCACGGTACCTGAGTCGCTCCGATATCCAGAGGCGTTCACCGCTGATCCGGTTCCAGGCGACAACCTTGCCATCGAATTCCACGCCAAAAAGTGACTTTGCATTGCCCGCGACGCCCACCATGCCGTTGGACGCCTGGCCCCACACCAGTGAACCACGTGAAGTGTCTACACAACCCACATTCGCCTGAAAGGCCCGCGCGCAGACATTGCTGCCGTCCCGGCTGACAGTGCCAACGAGATCGACCAGGCGTTCAATGTCATTCGTCCCGCGCGGCGTGGCAAGGGGCACCTCCCACCGCACGCTGCCATTCAACGGATTCATGCCTACCATTCGGCCGGACAATCCAACCACCAAGGTATCGCCGACCGCCAGAATCACGCCGGATTGCCGCAACACCAGTGGGTCGCCCGGACGCTGTTGCGCCCAAAGTTTCCGGCCGGTCAGCCCGTCTAGCGCGGTGACCGAGCGATCTGCCGCCAGCACGAAGACTCTCTCACCCGCCACGAGCGGCGCGGTATAGATCTGCGCCGGGATCTTCTGCCGCCAAATTTCGCGACCGTCATTGAAAGCCACGACCAGGTTGGAGCGTGTGACGACCACCGTTGTTTTTCCGTCGCTGCCGACGCCCGCGGCAAGCGCTTCGCCCGCCTTGGTACGCCATATCTCGCGACCAGTACCCGCATCAAGGGCGAGCACAGTGCCATCACTGCTTGCGAGGGCTACCGTGCTTCCATTCACGCGGACATCCAGGGGAAAGGTCACGGCGCCGATGCTGCCGCTCCACGCGAGTCGGACCCCGATCAGTGCTGCGTTGGGCGGCAGCTCGGTGGGCTTGGGTTTCTCGGCGCCTCCCGCACAGGCGACCAGCAAGCCGGCGAGCAAAGCCAGCAGAGCCGCACGAACACAGCCAGAAAGGCCATGAACAGAGAGGCTCATTTCTTGTCTCCCGGCACGGAAGCCGCTGCCGCGTTCGTCGGAGCAACGACGCCGGCGAGCGGATCAACACCCAATGCGTTGAGCTTGACCTCCACCAGGCGCCGGTATTCGGCGCGCTCGCCAAACAGCTTGTAGGCCTTCTCGTAATTGGCAATGGCTTCCGGGGTTTTCCCTTGCAAGATCGCAATGTCACCTTTGCGGTCGAACACCAGGGGTTCAAAGTCCTTGGGGAACTTGGCGTCAAGTTGCTTCAATGCGTCGTCATAGGCTTTTTGACTGACCATCAAACCGGCAAGCCGAAGTCTGGCCACCGCTTGGTAGCCTTCATCAGACGCTTTTTCCGACACCCACAGCAAAGCGTCCTTGGCCGCATCAGCCTTGTCCGCTTCAAAATAGACTTTGGCTGCCAGCAAGGCCGCCTGCTGAGCGTATGTCGTGCCGCCGAACTTGTCCTTCATGTCGGCCAGAGAGCGGTTCAGTCGCCCCAGATCCCCGGCGGCGGCAGAACGATCAACCTCATCGAAAAGGGCGGCCGCCTGGAGCGCCTGCGTCCGTTGCCAGTACTGGTAACCGTTCCAGGCAGCAAAAGCCCCAAGCACTGCGATCAGCGCCCATGTGATCAGGTTGCCGTAGGTCTTCCAGAAGTGCTTGAGTTCGTCAAGTTGCTCCTGTTCTTCAAGGTCGAGTTGTTTTGCCATGAAAGTCAATTGTTAGGAGTTGGATTGTAGGGTCTGTGCCCATGCGGAAAGCTCTGAGACGGGGCGGGTGGTCTGCTCGCCACGGCCGTCACGCAGTGACTTCACAATCACTTCGCCACGCGAAACCTCCTCGACACCAAACACCAGGGCAAATTGTGCCGCGCTGGCGTCAGCTTTCTTGAACTGCGCCTTCATGCTACCCATTCCCTCACCGGACGCGGCATGCATCTGGACGCTGACACCCAGGGCCCGGAGCGCCTGGAGAGTCTTGAGGGCAAATGGCAGGCTGTCCCGGTCAGGAATGACCGCATAGACATCCGGTACCAGAGGGCGAGGGCCGTGCCCCTGCTCCAGAAGAAGTTCCAGGACACGTTCGACTCCCAGCGCCCAACCCACGGCAGGTGCGGGCTTACCACCAATTTGTTCAACAAGGTAATCGTAGCGCCCACCCCCGCAGATCGTGCCCTGCGAGCCGAGGCGATCTGTCACGAACTCGAATACCGTCAGGTTGTAGTAGTCCATGCCGCGTACCAGGCGGGGGTTCACAGTGAAGGCGATGTCATTGGCATCGAGTATGGCCGTCAGTGACCTGAAGTGGGCCAGCGACGCTTCACCGAGAAAATCCATGAGCCTGGGGGCAGACTCGACCACCGCCGTCATGGCCGGATTTTTCGTATCCAGAATCCGCAGCGGGTTGCTGTGCAGTCGACGCCTTGCATCGCTGTCGAGTAATTGCTCGTTCAATTCAAAGTGAGAAATCAGTGCTTTGCGATGTGCGAGCCGTTCAACGGGTTGCCCAAGACTGTTGAGCTCAAGCCTGACGTCGTCCAGCCCCAGTTCGCGCCACAAGGCCCCGGCCAGAAGGATGATCTCTGCGTCGACTTCTGCCCCGGGGAAACCCAGCACTTCAGCGCCAACCTGGTGAAACTGGCGATAGCGTCCACGCTGAGGCCTTTCGTGACGAAACATCGGACCCATGTAATAAAGGCGTTTTCCGCCTTCGTACAGCATTGAATGCTCGACCACGGCACGCACAACGCCAGCGGTGCATTCCGGGCGCAGGGTCAGGGCCTCACCGTTCAGCCGGTCTTCAAAGGAGTACATTTCCTTTTCGACGATGTCGGTCACCTCTCCGAGGCTGCGGACAAACAAGGCTGTCGGCTCGACGATTGGCGTTCGGATGTTGCGGTAAGCGTACCGCGCCATGACCGTTCGGACTTTGTCTTCCAGCCACTCCCAGTTCGCCGAGTCCGGAGCAAGGATGTCATTCATTCCCTTGACGGCCGTCAGTCTTTCATTGCGCTGCACGCGTGATTTTTCCACCATAAATGCGTTTAGTCTGCTGCGGCGGCCTGCGGCACGCCAAAGCGGTTCTGGATGTAAGACTCAACAATGGACTGGAACTCCTGGGCGATGCGCTCACCGCGCAAGGTCATTCTTTTCTCGCCGTCAATGAACACCGGGGCGGCTGGCGCCTCCCCCGTGCCGGGAAGACTGATGCCGATGTCAGCATGTTTGCTCTCGCCTGGACCGTTCACGATACATCCCATCACGGCCACCTTGAGTTTTTCAACCCCAGGGTAACGACTGCGCCAGACAGGCATCTGCGCTCGAAGAAAATCGTCGATCTGCTTGGCGAGCTCCTGAAAGGTGCCACTGGTGGTCCGTCCACACCCAGGGCACGCTGTGACGCTCGGAACGAAGCTGCGAACGCCCAGCGCTTGGAGGATTTCGGCCGCGATGACCACTTCCTGTGTGCGCGACTCGCCGGGCTGGGGGGTCAACGAAACGCGGATGGTGTCACCGATGCCCTCCTGCAGAAGAATCGACAATGCGGTTGCGGATGCGACCGTCCCCTTGGTGCCCATGCCGGCCTCGGTCAGGCCAAGATGAAGCGCGAAGTCACAACGGCGCGCAAGTTCGCGATAGACCGAGATCAGGTCCTGCACGCCACTGACCTTGCAAGACAGAAGAATCTGGTTGCCGTCGAGCCCCATGCTTTCAGCCAGGCTTGCGGATTCGATCGCAGAACTGATCAAGGCCTCGTACATGACCTGACGCGCTTCCCAAGGCACCTCGCGGCGACTGTTTTCATCCATCAGGCTGCCCAGAAGTTCCTGGTCCAGGCTGCCCCAATTGACCCCGATCCGTACGGCCTTGCCCCAACGCATTGCGGCATCAATCATCTGGCCAAATTGTTTATCGCGCTTGTTGCCCTTGCCCACGTTGCCGGGATTGATACGGTACTTGGACAGGGCCTGTGCACAGGCAGGAAAGTCCGTCAGGAGGCGATGCCCGTTGTAGTGGAAGTCGCCGATCAGAGGAACGTCAACACCCATCCGGTCGAGCTGTTCCCGCACGTAGGGCACGGCCTGGGCAGCCTCGGGCGTATTGACCGTGATGCGCACCATTTCCGAACCGGCAAGCGCAAGCTCCTTGACCTGTATCGCCGTCCCAATGGCGTCTACCGTGTCCGTATTGGTCATGGATTGCACACGGACAGGCGCATCGCCGCCCACGGTCACAACCCTTGAGCCCCATACCACTCGGGCCTGCCGGGACCGGCGGGCCCGCGGCTGCGCGACTTCAATGGCCTGAACTCGAGTCATCACTGTTTCACCTCAAAACGGGCGACGTTTTCACGGGCTATTGCCGTCATGTCAAAGGGCTTGCCACCAACTTCCACGGTGGTGGCATCCACCCGTCCGACCAGAACCGCCAGAGGGAAGACGCCCGTCGCTGTGGCAGACTCGCCGGCTTCCATCAACTTCCTCACCACGATAGTGCCCCGGGCATCCGTAACCTGTATCCATGATGGGCCGGTTGTCCTGAAAAGGATCGCGGTTTCGGACATTCGCGCTTGCTGACCCACCTCGGCTTTCATCGCGCCCGCTGGCACATCGGGCGGTGACGGCGAGGACACGGGCAAAGACGGCAACTGAGGCACAGCAACCCCTGAAGGCATGGCGCCCGAAGGATACGCAGACGACGCGGCTGACTCTGGTGCACTCGGAACCTCGGGTGCTGCCTGCTTCACAGGCGCTGGTGAGGACGCATCCGGCTTCTTTTCGTCCTCAACAGGAGCTGATCCCGGCTTCTGTGAAATAGGTGGAGCCGAAGGCATGAAAACGAGGATCAAGGCGCCCAGGAAAAGTGCAACTACCACCAGCAGCAACGGGCGGGACAGGTGGAACAGAGTGGCTCCACCGGCATTGACCCCTGGTGCGCCACGAAACGGTGCATTGATCCCTGGATCCTCGGCCAGAAGCCTGGGCTTGACGAGTGGCAGCCTCCCCAGAACCTGCGCAGAATCCACTTTCAGCGTGCGGCAGATGCTTGCGGCCAGGGCACGGGCAAAGACCGCATCAGGCAAGAGATCCCATCGATCTGCCTCGATGGCCTCCAACTTCCAGACCGGAATCTTCAGTGTCGCGGCGAGGGTCTCCAGATGCATCCCGGCGGCTTCGCGTGCCCTGCGAAGGGTCAAACCTGCGCCTTCCGGGGCATCGGCCCAGGGCTCAGGCGCGCGCGCCACCGACACCGTGGGCTCAGTCATCAAATGCTCCACGTTCGTAGGCAATCGCCTCCTTCGTCTGAGGAAATCGCCGCTTCAGTTGACTGGCCAGTTGCAATTCCGCTTCAGGATTCTTTAACCGGCGCTCTATACGGATGCCAAGCCAGAGCGACTCTGCGTTCGCCTGTTCGCTGTTGTTGATCCTGCGTATGTAAAACTGCGCCCGGGTGACATCACCACGCAGATAGAGCAGCAAGGCCAGGTTATAGCCCGTAACCGGGTTCGCCGCATCCAGTTCGTAGGCCTTGGCAAGCGTGCGCTCGGCATCTTCGCGTCGACCATCCCTTGCTTCACACAGGCCTTGCGCCAGCAAAGTCTTTGCACGATCCAGATACATCGGATTGGCAAGCGCCTGGGAAAGGACCCTGAGTGATTCCGGGTAGCGGCCTCGCTGGCAAAGAAACCACCCGTAATTGTGCAGAGTGCTGGAATCCTGGGGACTGAGCGCAAGGGCCCGCCGAAAACTCTCCTCGGCGAGCCTGTTATCGTTCAGTCGCATGTAGATCAACCCACGCAAGTTGTAGGCGTTGGCAAAGGTCGGGTCAAGATTCAGCACTTGCTTGAGTTCATCCAGAGCCACCGTAGTCTGCCCCAGTTCATAATAATTGACGGCCAGCTCGAACCTGAGCCGGGCACGTTTTTGAACGTCGGTCTCGTCAGATGCGGTCACGATTTCAGCGCCGCCGCCCGCTTGCCTGGCTGAAGCGGAGGCCGCGGCAGCCGCCCCATCGGGCGACACCGGCGCACTGGAAGTCGCGCAACCGAACAAGCCAAGCACAAGCACCATGCTGCTCGCAGCAGAGGTAAACCGCAAACCGCTGTTGATACGCTCAACTTTAAATCTGTTCATCACGTGTATGTCCCCGTTTATCGAACTAGCGCTGTTGGACCGGCTGCATCATGAAGGTCCGTTGTTGTGCCATGCGCTCATCCACACGGGTGCGGTCCTGAATATCACCGGCCAGTTGCCCGCATGCCGCATCGATATCATCGCCACGCGTCTTCCGGACGGTGGTCACGATACCAGCATCACCGAGAATCCCGGCAAACGCCGCGACGACAGCCGCAGGAGAGCGCAAAAGGCCGGACGCCGGAAACGGATTGAACGGTATCAGGTTGACTTTGCAACGCAGTCCCTTGCTCTTCGCATTCCCCCGGACAAGGTCGATCAGTTGCCGGGCATGTTCGGGTTGATCATTGACACCCTGCAACATGCAGTATTCCAGTGTGATGAAGTCACGCGGCGCTCGGGTGAGGTAGCGCGCGCAGGTTTCAAGCAATTCTGCAATCGGATACTTGCGGTTCAACGGAACCAGGCTGTCGCGCAAGAGGTCATTGGGCGCATGCAGCGACACAGCGAGTGCGACGGGACAATCCACGGCGAGCCGGTCAATCATTGGAACCACGCCCGACGTCGAAACGGTAACCCTGCGTCGCGAAAGGCCGTAGGCGTGATCATCAAGCATGACGCGCAATGCGGGCAGCAATGCCGAATAGTTTTGCAGCGGCTCTCCCATGCCCATCATGACGACATTCGAGATGACCCGGCGCTGGGTCGCCAGACGCTGGCGAAGAAAGTGTTCGGCGAACCAGAGTTGAGCGACAATTTCACCAGTGGTCAGGTTCCTGCTGAAACCCTGGTGCCCTGTCGAGCAGAAACGGCATCCGACCGCACAACCCGCCTGCGAAGACACGCATAGCGTTCCACGATCCTCCTCGGGGATGAATACGGATTCAACGGCATTGCCGCCTCCCACATCAAAAAGCCACTTGATGGTGCCGTCGACCGACTCGTGCTGGCTGATCACGCGCATGCCCGCGATGTGCGCCCGTGACTTGAGCTTTTCGCGCAAGGACCTTGCCAGATCGCTCATCTGTTCAAAATTCGAAGCGCCTCGTTGATGAATCCAGCGGAAAAGCTGGGTCGCCCGGTATCGCTTTTCACCGAGCTGGTCACAAAAGCCGGACAGCCCCTCCAGGTCCAATTCAAGGAGGTTGACCGTCATGGCCTGGCCCGTCGGGGTGTCAACGCGAATAAACGTTCATGCCGGGGAAAAAGAAACCAATTTCCACGGCGGCCGTCTCGGCAGCGTCTGAGCCATGCACGGCGTTGGCATCAATGCTGTCGGCAAAATCGGCACGAATGGTGCCGGGAGCAGCCTTCTTGGGATCCGTTGCCCCCATCAAGTCGCGATTTTTCAGGATCGCATTCTCTCCTTCCAGCGCCTGGATCATGACCGGACCTGAAATCATGAATTCAACAAGATCCTTGAAGAAGGGGCGTGCTTGGTGCACCGCATAAAAGGCCTCTGCCTCACCACGTGAAAGATGCGCCATTTTGGCAGCGACGATTTTCAGTCCGGCCGCCTCGAAGCGGGCGTAGATCTGGCCAATGACGTTCTTGGCGACGGCGTCGGGCTTGATGATGGAAAGAGTACGTTCGATTGCCATGATTGATAGTCCTGATAGGTGTTTGAGTTTTTTCGCCGCTTGAGCAAAGCTTGCAATTTTACCCTGTGTCCGGAATCTCATCGAATCGATCGTTCGACTTTCGAGGGTCGGTACAGAGTCATTCAACCCTGCGGTTCACCGACCGCGCCCTCCACCACGGCGACCGCCATCGCGCGCGCCTCCACCGGTGGCGCCACCCCGGCGTTGTCCCGCCCCGGTGCCCTGTCCCTGCCGCTGACGAGTGAAGCTGTCGACACCGATATAGCCCACCGACGTCTTCAAGGGATCGGGCTGCGCGCCGCCGTCTCTTTGGTCGCCACGTGGCTTGCGCCGCGGGTCGGCGACAGGGTTGGGAATTTGCCCCCCTTGATCGGCCTTGCGTGACCCTGTGCCTGAACCCCTCGGCCCCTCACCGCGCCCGCCAGACCGCCGGCTACGTGCGTTTTGGCCAGTCGCACTCTCGCCAGACCCGCCGTTTCGACGCGCATTCGGGTCGCCGGGCTCTCGCCCCTTCTCGCCTCCCGCTGCCTGGGCGAGCGCGCGGATGTCCCGTTCTTCGAGTTCCATCCAGGCACCGCGCTTGAGGCCCCGGGGCAGCACCATTGCACCGTATCGAATGCGGATCAGGCGACTGACAGCATGACCTACTGCTTCAAGCATCCGGCGGACTTCGCGGTTGCGGCCTTCGGAGATGGTCACCCTGTACCAGCAGTTGGAGCCCTCCCCGCCGCCGTCTTCTATGGAACCAAAGCGCGCCAGTCCGTCCTCGAGCTTCACGCCGTCGAGCAGCCTCTGCTTTTCCTCATTGCTCAATGCCCCCAATACGCGCACCGCGTACTCCCGTTCCAGCCCGAAGCGAGGATGCATCAACTTGTTTGCCAACTCGCCAGAACTGGTGAAAAGCAAAAGCCCCTCGGTATTCAAGTCCAGCCTTCCTACAGACTGCCATTTGCCCTGAAAAAGCCGCGGCAGTTTCCGAAAAACAGTCGGGCGGTTTTGAGGGTCGTCGTTTGTAACCACCTCCCCGACAGGCTTGTGGTACGCGATCACGCGCGCTGGAGGTGGGTCAATACGTACCCTGATGGGCTTGCCGTTAACCTTGACCTGGTCACCAAATTGCACCCGCTGACCGATATGCGCGGGTTCGTTGTTGACCGAGATGCGCCCTTCCATGATGAGTTGCTCCATCTCAAGGCGCGAACCCAACCCTGCTTGCGCAAGGACCTTGTGCAGCTTCGGCGTCTCAGCCTGCGGCACCAGCACCCGCTTGGGATGCTCGAGCGCCTCAGGACTTTCATCCGCGTCGTATTGACCGGAAACGACATCGGCAAAACGAATTGCGGGCAGATCAGGAGGAGATGCCTGGCTCAACGGTCGAGCCTTCGGTGAATCGGCCTGGACCACTTCAATATCTACAGCACTGGAAGTTTTCAAGGCAACGGGCATCGCGTCAACTCCCGAAACATCCTCGTCATCTTGAGGTATTGATGGATCAGGATTCTGATGGTTCATTTTGGGTACCCTCCGGAGTCGAGTCTGCCTCACTGATGGAGGGCTGCAGAGCTCCTTCGATGGGCTCTGGCTCATTGCCAATGGACAGCGCTGGCTGCCTATCCTTGTTTCCTCCGTAAAGGGCCTGGAGCACGTTGGCGTCGCCTGCAGAACTGTCCAGCGTGGGAAGTTGATCCAAGGACTCGATGCCCAGATCATCCAGAAACTGCCGGGTCGTCGCGAACAACGCCGGGCGGCCCGCCGCTTCGCGATGACCGATAACCTCGACCCAGCCGCGGTCTTCAAGCTGTTTGATGATGAGCGCGTTGATCATCACACCCCGAATCTCTTCCATGTCGCCACGGGTCACTGGCTGCCGATAGGCGATGATCGCCAACGTTTCAAGCGTGGCTCGCGTGTATTTTGGCGGTTTCTCAGGATGCAGTCGATCCAGAAACTCACGCATTTCGGGCCGGCTCTGAAGCCGCCATCCCGACGCGACACAGATCAACTCGACGCCGCGCTGGGACCACTCCGCCTGCAATTCACGCAAAAGTAACTTGATGCTATCGGCGTTCAGCGCATCATCGAACAGAGTACGAAGCTCGCGCACGGGCACCGGTTGCTGGGAGCAAATCAAGGCGGTTTCGAGGACACGCTTGGCATCCGCCGTATTCATTTTTCGTAATTCCGGAGGAAAGGCGCTTCGAGCGCATTTTCAGAAAAAATCCAGTCCGCGAAGACCGCGCGACAGGAGATATGCGGAGACTGCCCAAGCAACTGTGGGTCAAATCATGGCAAAGTAGCAGGCATAAAAGCGGCTACGCGACATTGTAGCTGAGCTTGAGTTCATCCATGGCGAGTAGCATGTCCTCGGGTGGCTGTGCAGTGAACACCAGCTGCTGCGATGTCACCGGGTGCTCAAACCCCAATCGGTATGCGTGCAGAGCCTGCCTGGAAATTCCGGCAAGCGGCGCGCCTCCGTAAACGACGTCCCCCAGCAAAGAGTGCCCCAGAGTCGCCATGTGGACGCGAATCTGGTGGGTTCGCCCGGTCTGCAGGGTGCACTCTACAAGGCAGCTGTTTTCACTGTTCTTCAACAGGCGAATGACCGTCGATGCCGCCTTTCCACCGTTTAAAGTCAAGTCGACCACCGCCATTCGCAGCCGGTTGCGCGGGTCACGCCCTACCGGCGCTTCCACTTTTCGAAGTGCTGGCCCTGACCATCTTCGATGTCCCAGCGCAAGGTACTGACGACTGACATCCCGGGCAGCGATTCGCTGCACAAGCGCGTCCATCGCCTGCCGCGACCGGGCCACGACCATCAAGCCGCTGGTGTCCTTGTCCAGCCGGTGGACGATGCCCGCCCGAGGCAGCAAACTGGCGCCTGAATCTCGCGACAGAAGTCCATTGAGCAGTGTGCCGGACCAGTTGCCCGGCGCTGGATGGACGACCAGACCAGCTGGCTTATTGATCACCATCAGGTGGGCATCTTCGTACACGACATCCAGGGTCATGGGCTGCGGTTTGAAGGCCTGCGTCTGCGGCGTCGGTCGCAGCTCCACGGCAATCTGGTCGCCCGCCCGAAGACGTGTCGAAGATTTGATGGTCGTTGCCGCATTGACGGTAACGAACCCGGCCTCGATCAGCTGCTGCAGGTGGCTGCGGGAAAACTCCGGGATCAACTCGGCGAGGGCACGGTCCAGACGTTGCGCATGATGCCTGTCGGGGACAGTCAGCCCGCGCAACTCGTGATCTGGCCCGACCTCCTGCGAGTTGTCATCGCTCTGCTCTTCAGGAGCGACCTGGAGGTCGCTCGATATAATGGATCTGCTTTGTTTCAAGAAAGTTGTAACTGATGCTTCGTGCCAAATTATCGGTTGTTCCGGCGTGGGTGACAGTCGCCCTGATTGTCCTGCTACCGGGCTGCTCCACGACGACAGTTGACAATACGGCTGGCTGGAGCCCGAACAAGATCTACGCCGAGGCAAGCGACGAAATCAGTTCAGGTGGATACGACAAAGCCATTCCGCTGCTTGAAAAACTGGAGGGTCGTGCCGCTGGTACCCCACTGGCACAACAGGCTCAACTTGATAAAGCCTATGCTTACTTCAAGAGCGGCGAAAAGGCGCAGGCGATCACCACCCTTGACCGTTTCATGAAGTTGCATCCGGCGAGCCCCGCCTTGGACTACGCAATGTATCTGAAGGGGATTGTCAACTTCAACGACAACCTGGGATTCCTTTCATCCTATACGCAGCAAGACCTGTCGGAGCGGGATCAGAAGGCCGCCAAGGAGTCCTTTGAAGCCTTCAATGAGCTGGTGACCCGTTTTCCCGATTCCAAGTACGCACCTGATGCCCGCCAGCGTATGACCTACATCGTTAATTCGCTGGCGCAGTACGAGGTCCATGTCGCTCGCTTCTACTACTCGCGGGGCGCCTATGTTGCAGCAATCAACCGTGCACAGATTGCGCTCGCAGAATACAGCAACGTCCCGGCAGTCGAAGAGGCGCTCGCTATCATCGTGAATTCCTACAACGCCTTGGGCATGGTGCAACTCCGCGATGACGCGCGGCGAGTGCTAGAGAAGAATTATCCGAGTAGTGAGTATTTGACCCAGGGCTTCAAGTCGGTATCGAGGCCGTGGTGGAAGCTCTGGTAAGCAAATCAAGGGCAAGCTGAAACTCGGCCTCAGTCTCGAGCTGTCGCATCGATGGCAGGGCCGCCATGATCCGTCGTCCATAGCCCTTCGTCACAAGGCGTGCGTCGCATACGACCAGAATGCCGCGATCTGTTTCACGACGAATCAGCCGGCCGGCACCCTGCTGCAGCGCGAGGCAGGCCTCAGGTAGCAAATAATCTCGGAATGCGCTCCGACCTTCGCCTTGCAGTCTTTGTGATCGCGCGTCCACCAGTGGATCGTTGGGCGGAGGAAATGGCAACTTGTCGATGATGACCAGTTGCAAGGCATGACCGGGTACATCGACCCCCTCCCAGAATGAGGCCGAAGCCACGAGAATGAACCCTCCTGGTTGCGCCACATCGACTGAGCGAAAACGTTCCGTCAATAGACGCTTCTGCAACTCGCCCTGCACGAGAACTTCGACGTTGGAGCCAGCGAGTTCGCGTCGCAACAACTCACCAATTTTTCGCATGGCGCGAAGTGTGGTTGTCAGCAACAGTGTGCGCCCAGAGAGCGTGCGCGCTGCGGCGCAAGCAAAGGATGCGACCTGGGCGCTATGGTCGGGATGACTGGGCAATGCAAGGTGCCGCGGTACGTAGACCGATGCCTGACTAGCATAGTCAAACGGACTCTCCACCTTCAGGATCGTGGCCAGACTCAGGCCACAGGGCTCAGTGAACCGGGTCAGTGCCTGATCCGCGCCGAGCGTCGCGGAGGTAAATATCCAGGCCCTCCCTTGCGACTCTTCACTATCAGAATTCAGCATCCGGGATTGAACGGCAAGTGCGATGTCCAGCGGAGCTTGCACCAGTTTTACCTGTGTTCCCAGGTCGATCCACCGAACCTCGCCGGGCTCGCAATCGCGTGCGAAGGCCTCACAACGTTGCAATATTTCGAGCGAACGCTCATGCAGGCGGATCAATTCCGGCGTCAGTTCGAGCAGTGTGCCCAGCACGCCTGCACATTGGGAAAATGCTTTGGCAACCTCCACGAGTGACAAACTCACTGCACGGCCTTCGGACGAGTCATCTGTCCAGCCCAAGCGGAGCCCGCTGGACCCACCACGACTCAACCGGGATCTCAGAGCGTCCGCCACGCCAAAGACGGCTTCTCCCAGGCCTTCCCAATCTGCAAAACCGCGTGCCCGCTGGGATCCGACCGAGATCAAGTCGCGCGCGAAGTCCTGCATTTGTCCTGTTGACAGCTGGTGTCCAAGAAACTGCACGCCAGTCTCGTTGAGCTGATGCGCCTCGTCGAAAATGACAACCTTCACCGTCGGCAGTAATTCCGCCATGCCTGCTTCCCGAACCGTGAGGTCGGCAAAAAAAAGATGGTGATTGATGACTATGACATCGGCTTCCAGCGCATCACGCCTCGCCTGCATGACATGACAGGCCTGCAATTTGGGGCACTCTCCTCCAAGGCAATTCTCCCTTGTGGAAGTGATGTCTGGTATCAAATCAGACCGGTCATCAAGCTCCGGCAGTTCAGCGAGGTCACCGGAAACAGTCCGGGCGGCCCAGCGCGCAATCCGGGCCAACCCGGATGCCCGTTCGGGGTCGGAAAAATCTTCTCTCTGGCACGCCATCTCCAGCCGGTGCAAACAAAGATAGTTGCCTCGTCCTTTGAGCAGTGCCATTCGAACCGGCAACCCCAGCGCCGTTGCCACATCTGGCAAGTCTCTTCCAAAAAGCTGATCCTGAAGTGTCTTGGTGGCGGTTGAAAGGAGGACGCGCTCACCGCTGAAAAGCGCGGGCACCAGATAGGCGAAAGTTTTCCCGACACCGGTTCCGGCTTCAACCACGAGTGCGCCGCCCTGCTCGATCGTTCTGGCGACCGCCAGCGCCATCTGCGTCTGGCCGGCACGTGGCAAAAAATGACCTGCGGCACTGAACAAAGGACCCTGCGGCAAAAATGCCCCTTCAACCTTCTCCTGCAATTCCATCAGGCCGGTTCCTTGGGTCCTAACGCCAGTTCAAGTCGGACGATTTGATCGCGAAGCGCCAGTCGACGCTTCTTCAGGCGGCGTAGCATCAACTCATCCGCCGGAATTTCCTGACCCAGATGATCAATCCAGGCGTCAAGATCCGCATGCTCAATCTTCAATTCGATCAAGCGTCGACCAGGGGAGTGCAAATTGAAGGGCAAAAATGGACAAAGGGGCTAGCCTTTGGAGAGGTTCGTTGAATAATACGGGTTTACTGAAGATTTTTCGAGTCCTGAAGCTCTAATTCCAATTCCACCATGACCACAGGTTATCGACTTATCGCAGCCACAGGCATCCACAAGGGTGATCGGGAGTATCAACAGGATCAGGTCGCCGTGCTGACCCATCCTCGCGTTGCTGGTTGCCTTCTGGCGGTGCTCGCCGACGGTATGGGCGGCAGAAGTGGCGGGCGAAAGGCTTCGGACCAGGTCATGCTGACTGCGCGCCAGCTCTTTGAACGCTATTCACCAGACACGGACGATGCCCCCTCCATGCTCAGGCAGATAGCCCAGGAGGCACATATCGTCATCCGCCTTACAGCGATATCCGCCGAGCAGGAGCCGCACAGCACCATCGCGCTGTTCCTGATCAATCCTGGCGCAGATTCACACTGGCTACATGCAGGAGACTCGCGGATCTACCATTTCAGCTCAGGTCGCATGGTCAAGCGCACTTTTGATCATTCCTACGTTCAGGCGTTGGTGGACCGAGGCGAAATTACAGAGGAGGAAGCACAATCACACCCCCAGTCCAACATTCTTATGGGCTGCCTGGGAACTGAGGATGAGCCCTCTGTCAGCTTGGACTACATTTCGAAAGTCCGTTCGGGTGATGTGTTGATGTCCTGTAGCGATGGTCTGTGGCACTACTTCACCCCGGAAGAAATGGCCTATGTTCTGGATTCGCTGACGCCACGTGAAGCCAGCGAATTCTTGATAGAGAAGGCGCGCGCACGGGCCAAGGGGGCCGGGGACAACATTTCACTGGCCATTGTCAGGATCGAAGATTTCTGACTGCCCATGGACTGACGCGATTGCTTCCAAAGGCTGTCGAAACTCAGGTCAGACCGGTATCGACGGTTCGATGTTCAAGCGCAAGATATTCACCCGACTGCATTTCGTTTAACCGCGACACAGTTCGTGGAAACTCATGTGACAAAGGGCCTTCGGAATAGAGTGCATCGGGTCCGACGGCGGCGGACATGATCAGCTTGACTCGTCGGTCATAGAGTACGTCTACCAGCCAGGTGAATCTTCTGGCCTCTGACGCCATGCGCACTGGCATGTGCGGAACGCCGCTGAGCAACACCGTATGGAACTGCGTCGCAATTTCGAGGTAGTCATTCTGTGAACGGGGCCCGCCGCAGATTGTCCTGAAATCGAACCAGACGACACCACCCGCTCGTCGCCTTGCGCGAATCTCCCGCGCTTCAATTTGCAGGACGGGATTTTCATCAGCCGTCACCGACAAACGGTCAAAGGCTCGGGTCATTTCGGCATCCGCATGCTCACCCAATGGTGTGTAATAAAGCTGCATGTCTTCCAGCATGCGTCGCCTGTAGTCAGTCCCGTTGTCGACGTTGACTACGTGAAGTCGCTCATTGAGCAATTTGATGGCCGGCAGAATGCGGTCACGATGCAATCCATCAGGATAGAGGTGGTCTGGTTCGAAATTGGAGGTGGTCACGAAACCAACACCGTGGTCAAACATGGCAACGAGCAGACGGTGAAGAATCATGGCATCGGTAATGTCGGCAACGTGAAATTCGTCAAAACATATCAGGCGATACCGCCTGGAGATTCTTCGACCCAACTCGTCCAATGGATTGACCGTGCCCTGCAATACGCCAAGTTCGCGGTGAACTTCACGCATGAATTCATGGAAATGAAGTCGTGTCTTGCGCTTCAAGGGCACGACACTGTAGAAGCAGTCCATCAGGAAGCTCTTGCCGCGCCCAACACCGCCGTACATGTAAACCCCGCGCGGCGTTTCTGGCCTGTTGACAAGCTTCTTGAGTGCGTTGGATCGTTTGCCTTTGAAGGCGATCCAGTCAGCCGCACACCGTTCCAGCGCGTCAACAGCAAGAAGCTGCGCTGGATCGCTGATGTAACCCCGCGCCTTGAGTTCGGCTTCGTAGGCCAAACGAACCGGGCCAGCTTTGATCACAAAAGTGATTCCGAATCCTTGATTCAGAAATTCAGCGTGCGCTTGTCAACAGCTAGCGCCGCTTCCTTGGTCGCTTCACTCAAGGAGGGATGCGCATGGCAAATACGTGCAATGTCCTCAGCGCTGGCGCGAAATTCCATGGCGACGACTGCCTCCGAGATCAGTTCGCTGGCCATGGGGCCGACGATGTGCACACCGAGGATTTCGTCCGTGGCAGCATCAGCCAGGAACTTGACCATACCGGTGGTGTCGCCCAGGGCGCGCGCGCGGCCGTTCGCCAGGAACGGGAAGGTGCCCGCTTTGTACTTGACGCCATCAGCCTTGAGCTGTTGTTCGGTACGGCCTACCCACGCTATTTCCGGGCTGGTATAGATCACCCACGGAATGGTGTTGAAGTTGACGTGCCCGTGCTGTCCAGCAATGCGCTCGGCTACGGCAACGCCCTCTTCCTCGGCCTTGTGCGCCAGCATGGGACCACGAACCACGTCGCCCACTGCCCAGACCCCGGGCAAGTTGGTACGACAGTCTCCGTCCACCACAATGGCACCACGTTCATCGAGTTGCAGGCCAACCCCTTCAGCGTTCAGCCCCGTGGTGTTGGGCACCCGGCCAATCGAGACGATGAGTTTGTCCGCGTCCAGCGTCTGGGCCTTGCCCTTGCTGTTGGTCCAGGCGACACTGACGCCCTTCTTTCCGGATTTGATTTCCCCGACCGTCACGCCGAGTTCGATCTTGAGTCCCTGCTTGTCGAAAGCCTTCTTGGCTTCGCGGGCAATTTGTTCGTCCACCGCGCCGAGGAAAGTCGGCAGCGCCTCAAGTACCGTGACTTCAGCGCCCAGGCGACGCCACACGGAGCCCATTTCCAGGCCGATCACACCAGAGCCGATCAGCGCCAGCTTCTTGGGCACGGCGCCCAAGCGCAATGCACCATCGTTGGACAGAATATTTTCCTCATCGAAAGCCGCGCCTGGCAGCGCGCGGGCGGTCGAGCCGGTGGCAACGATGACCTGCTTGGCGGCCAAGGTTTCATCGACCGCACCGGTCACGACAACTTCGTAGCCGCTATCAACGGCTTTCACAAACGAGCCACGGCCATGGAAGAAGCTGACCTTGTTCTTCTTGAAAAGGTACAGGATGCCGTCATTGTTCTGCTTCACGACAGCGTCCTTGCGGGCCACCATCTTCGCCACGTCCATTTTGACGTCCTTGACACTGATGCCATGGTCGGCGAAGTGGTGGTTCGCGTGCTCGAAATGTTCTGAGGACTGCAGCAGCGCCTTGGACGGAATACAGCCCACGTTGGTACAGGTGCCACCTGGCGCCGGCCCCCCATTGCCGTTCTTCCACTCGTCGATACAGGCCACCTGGAAACCCAGTTGGGCCGCGCGGATTGCAGCGATGTAGCCACCGGGACCGCCGCCGATGACGACCACGTCAAATTGTTTGCTCATGATTCTTTGTCGGTTGGGGACCGCGCACGGCCTCGCCGCGCGGCAGTCCTGCTTGGTTGATCAAATTCAGATGTCGAACAGCAGGCGGGCCGGATCTTCCAGCGCGTCCTTCATCGCAACCAGACCCAGCACGGCCTCGCGCCCATCGATGATGCGGTGGTCGTAGGACATGGCCAGGTAGTTCATGGGTCGGACCACGACCTGGCCGTTCTCCACCATGGCACGGTCCTTGGTGGCGTGCACTCCCAGGATCGCCGACTGCGGCGGATTGATGATGGGGGTGGACATCATCGAGCCGAACGTGCCGCCGTTGGAAATGGAGAACGTACCGCCTGTCATCTCTTCGATGCCCAGCTTGCCGTCTTTGGCCTTCTGGCCGAACTCGGCGATTTTCTTCTCGATCTCGGCAAAGCTCATCTGGTCGGCATTGCGCAGGATCGGCACAACCAGACCGCGTGGCGATCCGACGGCGATACCGATATCGAAGTAGCCGTGGTAGACGATGTCGTTGCCGTCGACCGACGCATTCAGCACCGGGAACTTCTTGAGCGCGTGCACCGCGGCCTTCACAAAGAAGCTCATGAAGCCGATCTTTACGCCGTGCTCCTTCGAGAAGGCGTCCTGGAACTTCTTGCGCATCTCCATGACGGGCGCCATGTTGACTTCGTTGAACGTGGTCAGGATGGCATTTGTGGATTGGGACTGCAACAGGCGCTCGGCTACACGTGCGCGCAGACGTGTCATGGGCACGCGCTGCTCAGGTCGATCGCCGAGGTCTATGGAGGGCGCGGCCACTTGTGGCAACACCTTCGTTGGCACGCCGGTGGGAATGGCGACCGAGGCAGCGGCGGCCGGCATGGGCGCCGCCACAGCACCCAGCACGTCACCCTTGGTCACGCGGCCGTCCTTGCCTGTACCCGCAACCGAACCGGCGGCCATATTGTTGTCGGCCATGAGCTTGGCCGCAGCTGGCATGGCCACTCCCGCCATGGACCCGCCGGTTGCTACTGGCGCGGCCGGCACGGGGGGGGCTGCCGGAGCCGCCGCGGGCGTCACCACCGCTGCGCCAGCGCTTGCCTTGCCTTCGGTGTCGATGCGTGCGATCAGCTGCTCGGCGGCAACGGTCCCGCCATCGGCCACCAGCACTTCTGCCAGTACGCCAGCGGCTGGGGCCGGCACTTCGAGCACGACCTTGTCGGTCTCGATCTCAATCAGGATCTCGTCCATGGCGACGGCCTCGCCGGGCTTTTTCTTCCACTGCAACATGGTGGCTTCTGCCACGGACTCGGAAAGCTGCGGTACTTTGACTTCAATGATTGCCATTTCAATTCTT
This sequence comes from Hydrogenophaga sp., assembly GCA_011391595.1. Classification (GTDB taxonomy): domain Bacteria; phylum Pseudomonadota; class Gammaproteobacteria; order Burkholderiales; family Burkholderiaceae_C; genus JAABQG01. Next base: position 2,135 of record JAABQG010000036.1, on the reverse strand, counting down.
TCGGTATGGGGTAAGTGCGCTTGTCTAGGCGGCCTTATTTGGTGAGGATGAAGCCCTTGAGCTTGGCAAAGGCGCCCTCAACCAGAGCCTTCTGCTGTTCCTGATGCAGGTGCGAGTAGCCCACGGCCGGCGAAGCCGATGCGGCACGACCGGAGTAGCCCAGCCGCTGGCCTTCGAGCATGTTTTCGTGGATGTTGTGCTGGATGAAGAACCAGGCACCCTGGTTCTGCGGCTCGTCCTGGCACCACATGATTTCCGTGGCGTTGGGAAACCTCTTCAACTCGGCAGCAAACACCTTGTGCGGAAAAGGATAGAGCTGCTCCACACGCAGAATGGCCACGTCATCGGCACCTTTTTCCTCGCGCTTCTTGACCAGGTCGTAGTACACCTTGCCCGAGCAGGCAATGACACGCTTGACCTTGTCGGCCTTCAGCACCTTGCTCTCGCCGATCACCGTCTGAAACCCACCCTTGGTGAACTCGCTCAGGGGTGATGCTGCGTCCTTGGCCCGCAGCAGCGACTTCGGGGTCATGATGATCAGCGGCTTGCGCAAGTTGCGCACCATCTGGCGACGCAAGATGTGGAAGATCTGGCTGGCCGTGGTGGGTTGCACCACCTGCATGTTGGTATCGGCCGACAACTGCATGAAGCGCTCCAGGCGCGCAGAGCTGTGTTCCGGCCCTTGTCCCTCGTAGCCGTGCGGCAGCATCAGCGTCAGGCCGTTGACACGGCCCCACTTGACTTCGCCGGATGCGATGAACTGGTCGATCACCACTTGGGCACCGTTGGCAAAGTCACCAAACTGGGCTTCCCAGATCACCAGCGTGTTCGGGTCATTTGATGCGTAACCATACTCGAAGCCCAGCACCGCCTCTTCGGAAAGGATGGAGTCGATCACCACGAACGGCGCCTGGTTCTCCGCCACGTTTTCCAGCGGCACATAAGTACCCACGTCCCATTTCTCGCGCTTCTGGTCATGAATCACGGCGTGCCGGTGGGTGAACGTGCCGCGACCGCAGTCCTCGCCCGAAAGGCGAACGGGATAGCCGCTGGCCACCAGGGAGGCAAAGGCCATGTGCTCGCCCATGCCCCAGTCCACGGGAATGTCGCCGCGGCCCATGGCAGCGCGATCGTCGTACACCTTGCGCACCAGCTGGTGCGGCGTCACGCTTTCAGGGATCGTGGTGATTCTCTCTGCAAGGCGCTTCCATTCGGCCATGGGAATGGCGGTGTCACCGGCATCGGTCCACTTCTTTCCCAGGAATGGCGACCAATCCACCGCGTACTTGCTCTTGAAATTGGTCAGTACCGGGTCTACCGTGTGCTTGCCGGCGTCCATGGCGGCGCGAAAAGACTTGGCCATATCGTCGCCGAGCGTATCGCCCATTCCCTGCGACGCCAGGCGGTCGGCGTACAGTTTTCGGGTACCGGGGTGAGCGCCAATTTTCTTGTACATCAAGGGCTGGGTCAGCGCGGGCGTATCCTGTTCGTTATGGCCCAGCTTGCGGAAACAGATGATGTCCACGACAACATCCTTGCGGAATTCCAGCCGGTAGTCCAATGCCAGCCGGGTCGCGAGCACCACCGCTTCGGGGTCGTCGCCGTTGACGTGCAGCACCGGAGACTCGACGCCCTTGACGATGTCGGTGCAGTACAGCGTGGAACGCAGGTCGCGCGGGTCCGAAGTCGTAAATCCGATCTGGTTATTGATGATGAGGTGGACCGTGCCGCCCGTGGTGTAGCCGCGGGTCTGCGCAAGCGCCAGGGTTTCCTGGTTCACGCCTTGCCCGGCAAAAGCCGCATCGCCATGGACGAGCACCGGCAGCACCTGGTTGCCCAGGCGGTCGCCACGGCGGTCCATGCGGGCGCGCACCGAGCCCTCGACCACCGGGTTCACGATCTCCAGATGCGAGGGGTTGAAGGCCAGCGACAGGTGCACAGGGCCCCCTGGCGTGGTGACGTCGGAACTGAAGCCCTGGTGGTACTTGACGTCCCCGGCAGGGAGGTCTTCGGGTGCAGTGTGGTCGAATTCGGCAAACAGGTCTCCGGGCATCTTGCCCAACGTGTTGACCAGCACGTTCAGACGCCCTCGATGGGCCATGCCAATCACGATTTCCTGCACACCCCGTGCGCCA
>JAABQG010000035.1:27425-38876 GCA_011391595.1 Hydrogenophaga sp. | reverse complement strand
CCCCAACCCGCTGGTGGGCGGTCAGGGTTTCGCGCGTTTGCGGGCGGCGGGCGTCGACGTGGAAGTCGGCCCCGGTGCCGATGAATCCCGCGAACTCAATATCGGTTTTTTCAGCCGCATGCAGCGCCAGACGCCCTGGGTTCGGATGAAGATCGCCGCCTCGCTCGATGGTACGACCGCGCTGACCAATGGCAAGAGCCAGTGGATCACCTCAGCGCCGGCGCGTGCCGATGGCCACGCCTGGCGCGCGCGCGCCTGCGCCGTGCTGACCGGCATCGGCACCGTGCTGGACGACAACCCGCGACTCGACGCGCGACTCGTCGATACGCCCCGCCAGCCGCATCTGGTGGTGGTGGACAGCCGGCTCGAAACCCCCCTGGACGCGCAACTCTTCATGCCAGGCCGCCGGATCTTCATCTACGCTGCCGTTCAAGACGAAACCCGCAAGGCCGCGCTGGAGGCCCGGGGCGCCACAGTGATCTATCTGCCCGGCGCGCAAACCGGGACCGAAGGCAAGGTCGACCTGGCCGCCATGCTGCGCGACCTGACCCGGCGCGAAATCAACGAGTTGCACGTGGAGGCTGGCCACAAGCTCAACGGCTCGCTCATCCGCGAGGCTCTGGTGGACGAGTTCGTGGTCTACCTGGCGCCAAAGCTCATCGGGCAAGGGCACGCCATGGCCAGTTTCGGCCCCCTGACGGCGCTGGACGACGCCGTGCCGCTGGCGTTCATGTCCACGCAGATGATCGGCCCGGACCTGCGCGTCGTGGCCCGGATTCCGGGTCGGGACGCCTTTTAGACAGGTTTTACGCCGCCAGCCCCGGGACAGGCGCCAATCCCTGCGAAAATGCCCGGATGTTTACCGGAATCATTACCGGCGTGGGGTGTATCGTCGCCGTCCACGACCTGGGCAGCTCTTTGGACCATGGCAAGCGCCTCAGCCTTGAAGCGCCTGCCGGCTACCTCGACGATGTCGGCCTTGGCGACAGCATTGCGCTCAACGGCGCCTGCATGACGGTCACCACGGTATCCCCTGCCACCCGGCAGTTCACCATCGACATTTCAGCCGAATCGCTCGACAAGACCGCAGGCCTCGCCCAGACGGGGCCGGTCAACCTGGAAAAGGCCTTGCGCGCCCATGACCGGCTTGGCGGCCATATCGTTTCGGGCCATGTGGATGGCATTGGCCGCGTGACACTTTTTGCCCGGGTGGGTGAAAGCTGGGAACTGCGCATCCTCGCGCCCGGCGCGCTGGGCAAGTACCTGGCCTACAAGGGCTCGATCACCGTCAACGGCGTCAGCCTCACCGTGAACCGTATCAAGGACATGCCCGAAGGGTGTGAGGTCAGCATCAACCTGATTCCGCACACCGTCGAGAACACCGCCCTCGGCGCGCTCCACGAGAACGCCGCCGTCAACCTGGAAATCGACCTGATCGCGCGCTATGTGGAACGCATGCTCAGCACCGACCCCACGCATTCACCCAAGGAATCCGCATGACAGCCCCCACCCCCGTTCCCATCTCCCCGGTGGAGGACATCATTGCCGACATCCGTGCCGGCCGCATGGTCATCCTGGTCGATGAGGAGGACCGCGAGAACGAGGGCGATCTGGTCCTCGCAGCCGACCACGTCACACCCGAGGCCATCAACTTCATGGCGCGTTTCGGCCGGGGTCTGATCTGCCTGACGCTGACCCGAGAGCGCTGCGAGCACCTGCGCCTGCCACCCATGGCCGCCCGCAACGGCACGTTCTACAGCACGGCCTTCACGGTGTCGATCGAGGCCGCCGAAGGCGTGACCACGGGCATTTCGGCCGCCGACCGGGCGCGCACCGTTCAGGCCGCGGTCGCCCGCAACGCCCAGCCGGCCGACCTGGTTCAGCCCGGCCACATCTTTCCGCTGCAAGCGGTGGACGGCGGCGTGCTGATCCGCGCGGGGCACACCGAGGCCGGCTGTGATCTGGCTGCCATGGCCGGCTGCTCGCCGGCGTCCGTGATCTGCGAGATCATGAAGGACGACGGCACGATGGCCCGCCTGCCCGACCTGCAGCTCTTCGCGGCGGAACACGGCCTGAAGATCGGCACGATTGCCGACCTGATCCACCACCGCAGTCGCAATGAGTCGCTGGTCGAGAAGATCGGCGCGCGCCCCCTGCAGACTGCTTACGGCGAATTCACGGCCCATGCGTTCCGTGACAAGACCAGCCAGTCGGTTCATCTGGCGCTGGTCAAGGGCCGCTGGGAGGCCGGCGACACCGTGCCAGTGCGGGTGCACGAGCCGCTGTCGGTGCTCGACGCGCTGGAAGTCAACCGCTCCATGCATTCGTGGGGCCTGGACACCAGCCTGCATTACCTGGCCAGCCAGGGCAAGGGCGTGGCCGTGCTGCTCAATTGCGGCGAGAGTGCCGGGCAATTGCTGGAACAGTTTGAAGGCACCGCGCGCGCCGCCCAGGCGCCCGAGCGCGGTCGCATGGACCTGCGCACCTACGGCATTGGCGCGCAGATCCTGCGCGAATGTGGCGTGCACAAGATGCGCCTCATGGGCAACCCGCGCCGCATGCCCAGCATGACCGGCTACGGCCTGGAAATCACCGGCTACATCCCCAAGGAATAAATCATGTTTGGCGCAGAAAAAGGAACAGCCAACCGGCTGGATGGCAAGAAACTGTATATCGGGATCGTGCAGGCCCGCTTCAACGAAAGCATCACCGACGCGCTGGCGGCGGCCTGCCTGGCCGAACTGGAAGCGCTCGGCGTGAACCCGAAGCACATCGACCATGTGCGCGTGCCGGGCGCGCTGGAGGTGCCCGTGGCGCTACTGGCACTGGCCGAAAAAGACAAGTACGACGCGCTGATTGCGCTGGGCTGCATCATTCGCGGTGAAACCTACCACTTCGAGCTGGTGGCCAACGAATCCGGCGCCGGTGTCAGCCGCATCGCGCTCGACTATCAGCTGCCGGTGGCCAATGCCATCATCACCACCGAGAACGTCGAGCAGGCCGTTGCCCGCCAGACCGACAAGGGCCGGGACGCCGCCCGTGTGGCGGTGGAAATGGCCAACCTGCTGGACGAAATTACATGAGCGACACACCAGCAAAACCCGCAGCGTCGGGCAAGCGACCGCCCCGCCAGGTCCGCACCGGCACGACCGGCACGGGCGCGCGCAAGGCGGCCTCCAAATCCGTGCGCAGCCGCGCGCGTGAGTTTGCGCTGCAGGGTATGTACCAGCACCTGGTCGGCGGCAACCCGACCGGCGACATCGATGCCTTCACCCGGGACCTGGCCGGGTTCCACAAGGCCGACTCGGCGCACTACGACGCCCTGCTGCACGGCTGCATCGAACAGGCAGGCGATCTGGATGCGCTGATCCTGCCCCTGCTCGACCGCAAGATGGCTGAAATCTCGCCCATCGAGCACGGCATCATGTGGATCGGCGCCTGGGAGTTCCTGCACTGCCCCGACGTGCCCTGGCGGGTGACGCTGAACGAGTGCATCGAGCTGGCCAAGGAATTTGGCGGCACCGACGGCCACAAGTACGTCAATGCGGTGCTCAACGGACTGGCCCCGCAGTTGCGCCCGGCCGAGGTCGAAGCCGACCGCCAGAGAGGCAAAGCCCGTCCATGAAGATTTCCGGCCGCGCCCAGCGCATCGAGCCGTTTTATGTGATGGAGGTCGCCAAGGCGGCCTCGGCCATGGCGCGTGAAGTGGCGCACAGCAACGCACCGATGATTTTCCTGAACATCGGCGAGCCTGATTTCACCGCCCCGCCCGGGGTACAGGAGGCCGCGGTCAGGGCCATCCACGAGGGGGCCACCCAGTACACGCAGGCCACCGGCCTGCAGGCCCTGCGCGAGCGCATCAGCGGCTGGTACCGGGAACGTTTCAATGTGGATGTGCCCGCCAGTCGCATCGTCATCACGGCGGGTGCGTCGGCGGCCCTTCAACTGGCCTGCCTGGCGCTGATCGAGGCTGGCGATGAAATCCTCATGCCGGACCCGAGCTACCCCTGCAACCGTCACTTCGTGAGCGCGGCCGAGGGCAAGGCGGTGCTGATTCCCACCACCGCGCAGGAGCGTTTCCAGCTCAGCGCCGACAAGGTGGCGGCGGCTTGGGGTCCGAAGACCCGGGGCGTCTTGCTGGCCTCCCCGTCCAACCCCACCGGCACCTCGATCCACCCCGACGAGCTGCGTCGCATCCACGCGGTGGCGCAGCGCCGTGGCGGCATCACGATGATCGACGAGATCTACCTCGGGCTGAGCCATGAGGCCGCTTTCGGGCAGACGGCGCTGGCCCTCGACGACCAGATCATCAGCATCAACAGCTTCTCCAAATACTTCAACATGACGGGCTGGCGCCTGGGCTGGATGGTGGTGCCCGAGGCCTTGGTTCCGGTCGTGGAGCGACTGGCGCAAAACCTGTTCATCTGCCCCAGCACGGTGTCGCAACACGCTGCGCTCGCCTGCTTCGAACCCGCAAGCCTCGCCGAATACGAGCGCCGTCGCGCCGAATTCAGGGCGCGGCGCGACTACTTCATTCCCGCGCTCAACGCCATGGGCCTGACGGTGCCGGTCATGCCGGACGGTGCGTTCTATGCCTGGGCCGACTGCACGGCGGCCTGCGAGAGGCTCGGCGTGAGCGGGAGCTGGGACTTCGCCTTTGAAATCATGAAGCGTGCCCATGTGGCCGTGACACCGGGTCGCGACTTTGGCGCCGCCGATACCGCGCGGTTCGTCCGCTTTTCCACGGCCAGTTCCATGGCCCAACTGCAGGCCGCCGTCGAACGCCTGCGCACACTTCTCGCCTGAACAGCATGGCTTTTGAATTTCCCGTTCGCATCTACTGGGAGGACACCGACGCCGGCGGCATCGTGTTCTATGCCAACTACCTGAAATTCTTCGAGCGCGCTCGTACCGAATGGCTGCGCTCGCTGGGCATCAGCCAGCGCGAACTGCGCGAAGCCACCGGGGGCATCTTCGTGGTCAGCGAAACCACTCTCAAATACCACCGGCCAGCGCGGCTCGACGATGAACTGATCATCACAGCCCACCTGACCGAAGCCGGCCGGGCCTCGATCACCATTGTCCAGCAGGCGCTGGCGAAAAATGAACGAACACCGGCCGGCGACACTCTCATCCTTTGCGAAGGCACCATCCGGATCGGCTGGGTGGATGCCGCCACGCTCAAGCCGGCCCGTATGCCGCAGCACGTCCTGGAAGCCATGAAATGACCGCCAATCTGTCCATCCTGCACCTGGTGCTCAACGCCAGCTTCGTGGTGCAACTCGTCATGCTGCTGCTGGTTGCCGTCTCGGTGGCGAGCTGGGCGGCCATCTTCCGCAAGCTGTTTGCCCTGAAACGGGTGAAGGCGCTCAACGAGGCCTTCGAGCGCGATTTCTGGTCCGGCACCAGCCTGAACGACCTGTACGCTTCGGCCGCGCAGAATGCCAAAGTTGCCGGCCCGATGGAACGCATCTTTGCCAGCGGCATGCGCGAATTCCAGAAACTGCGGGAACGCCAGATCAGTGATGCCGGCACGCTGCTCGACGGTGCGCGTCGTGCCATGCGGGCCAGTTACCAGCGCGAGCTTGACGTGGTGGAGTCCAACCTGTCGTTCCTCGCCTCTGTCGGTTCGGTGTCGCCTTACGTGGGCCTGTTCGGCACTGTGTGGGGCATCATGCACGCGTTCACTGGTCTGGCCAGCCTGCAGACCGTCACGCTGGCCACCGTGGCACCCGGCATTGCCGAGGCGCTGGTGGCGACCGCCATCGGCCTGTTTGCGGCCATCCCGGCGGTGGTCGCGTACAACCGCTTCGCCCACGATATCGACCGCGTGGCCAACAAGCTGGAGACCTTCATCGAGGAGTTCTCCAACATCCTGCAGCGCAATCTGGGCTCGGGCGGGTCCGCCACGCCTTCGGGCCGCTAGCATGGCCCCAACGCTTGTCCCAGCGCTTGCTGCGCGCCCTGACGGAGACTTCTCATGCCTGCTGTAGTTTCGCGCGGTCGCGGCCGCCGCACCATCAGCGAGATCAACATGGTGCCCTTCATCGACGTGATGCTGGTGCTGCTGATCATCTTCATGGTCACGGCGCCACTGATTGCGCCGAGCATGATCGACCTGCCCAGCGTCGGCAAGGCGGCCAAGCAACCCGACCAGATCGTGCAGATCGTCATCGGCAAGGATGAGTCTCTTGAACTCAAGACCGGCGACAAGACACGCAAGCTCACGCAGCGAGAAGTGGCCGCCGCCGTCAAGGCCCTCCAGACCGGCCAGACCAACAGCGCCGTGGTTATCAGCGCCGACCGCAGCGTCAAGTACGAGACGGTAGTGAAGGTCATGGACACCTTGCAGCGCGCCGGCATCCAGCGCGTCGGCCTGTCCGTGCAACTGGCGCCCTGAGGCGCTGCCAGGAACATCTGCCGCGCCATGCAAGCCGCCACCGCTGACTGGGCCGAGTTTGCCCCGCCACCACCGCCCGCCCAGTTGCGTGCGCTGGGCCTGGCGATCGCTGCGCATGTGCTGCTGCTGGGCGCGCTGGCATGGGGCGTGAACTGGCGCCACGCCGACACCACCCTGACGGTAGAGGCCGAACTGTGGTCCGCCGTGGCGCAGCAGGCCGCGCCGAAACTCGAGGCGCCGCCACCGCCCCCGGAACCCGCCCCGGCGCCTGTCGCACGCCCGGTACCGCCCCCCCCACCGCCCCCGGACCTGGCCCAACGCAATGCCGACATCGCGCTGGCCCGCCAGAAGCAGGAGGCCGAGGCGATGGCCGCCCAGCAGAAGCTGGAGCAGGAACAGAAGCGGCGCCAGAAAATCGAGGCCGAGAAGAAGGAAGCCCAGAAGCGCGAACTCGAGCAAAAGCGCCTGGCGCAGGAAAAGCTGGACAAGGAGCGACAGAAAAAGCTCGCCGACGACAAGAAAGCGGCCGAGAAGAAGCTCGCGCAGGACGCCCAGAAAAAGGAAGAGGCCACGAGGGCCGAAAAAGACCTCAAGGCGCAGCGCGAAGCCAACCTGAGACGCATGGCGGGCCTGGCGGGTGCCACCGGCGGCGAGACGTCCGCCGGCACGGCGCACCGCGCCTCAGCACCGTCTGCAAGCTATGCGGGCAAAGTCGCCGCAAAGGTGAAACCCAACATTGTTTTCACCGACGACATCGCCGGCAACCCGACCGCGGAAGTTGAAGTGCGCACGGCGCCCGATGGCAGCATCCTCAGCCGCAAGCTGGTCAAGTCCAGCGGCGCCAAGGCCTGGGACGACGCGGTGCTCAAGGCCATCGACAAGACCGACAAGCTCCCGCTGGACATCGACGGGCGCGTGCCAGCCGCACTAGTCATCAGTTTCCGTCCCAAAGATTGAACGTCGACGAGGCCATTTCGCTATCAATCAGATAGCTTGGCATGACCATTCGGCGCTGGACAGAGGCCGAAAATACCTGAAACTCAGTCGTAAACGATGACCGCGCGCCCATACAGCGCCTGCGCCGACCAGCTGGCCAGCGCCTCATCGCTGGGAAAGAACCGGGCTTCGTCACCGAGTTGCAGCTCGGCGCTGACGCCACCCGCCTCCAGCGGCCGCTCCAACTTCAGGCGCACGGGCAAGCCGCGCAGGAGTTCGCCCTGCTCGGTCATCTCCCGGCGCGCCGGAAATTCCTTGACCAGGCGCTGGATGTCGGGTGCCGCGCCATTGACCATCACGCGCAGGTACTTGCCGAAACGGCAACGTGCGGTGGCCAGGTCCCACACCTGGGTCACGGTCAGCTGCAATCCGCCCGAGAAACGGTCGGGCTGCAGCTTGCCCATGACGATCACCAGCTCGTCGTCCTTCAGCAGGTTGCGGTTCGCGTTGATCAGCGCCTCGTCGGCCCGCGCCTCGATCACGCCGGATTTGTCGTCCAGCTTGAAAAGACCGAGTTTGCCGCGCTGGCCGTTGATCACACGAAAATCGGTCACGATGCCGGCCAGCAACTGGGGCTCGCGGGAATCGGTCACCTCGTCCAGCGAGCGCCGGATGAACTGGCGGATCTCGCGCGACACTTCATCGAACAGGTGGCCGGACAGATAGAAGCCGACCGCCGTTTTTTCCAGCGTCAGCTGCTCCTTGACGCCCCAGGGCGTGGCGTCCACCAGCTCGGGCTCCTGGGTGCTGGAGCCATGGTCGTCGCCGTCACCCATGTCGAACAGCCCGCCCTGGTTGGCGTTGGCCAGCGTCGCGTTGGCGAACTCGAACGCCCGGTCGATGCTGGCGACCAGCGCGGCGCGGTTGCGCTGCAGCGAATCGAACGCACCGGCCTTGATCAGGGCTTCAACGGTGCGCTTGTTCAGACGGGTGCGATCCACGCGCACACAGAAGTCGAACAGGCTCTTGAACGGGCCGCCTTCCTCCCGGGCTTTCACGATGGCCTCGATCGCCTGCTCGCCCGTGCCCTTGATGGCGCCCAGGCCGTAGCGGATGACCTTGTCGGAGACCGGCTCGAAACGGTGGCTGCCGCGATTGACGTCCGGCGGATCAAACGTGAGGCCGAACTTGAGCGCATCCTCGAACAGCACCTTGAGCTTGTCGGTGTCGCCCATCTCCACCGTCATGTTGGCGCAGAAGAACTCGGCGGTGTAGTGCACCTTGAGCCAGCCCGTGTGGTAGGCCAGCAGCGAGTAGGCCGCGGCGTGCGACTTGTTGAAGCCGTAGCCGGCGAATTTCTCCATCAGGTCGAAGATCTCGTCGGCCTTGGCCTCGCCGATATTGTTTCGCGCCGCACCGGCGCGGAAGATCGCGCGGTGCTCGGCCATCTCCTCGGCCTTCTTCTTGCCCATCGCGCGGCGCAGCATGTCCGCGCCGCCGAGCGAGTAGCCGCCCAGGATCTGCGCGGTCTGCATCACCTGCTCCTGGTAGACCATGATGCCGTAGGTCTCCGACAACATCTCGGCCACCAGCGGATGCGGGTATTCGATTTCCTCGCGCCCGTGCTTGCGCGCCACGAAACTCGGGATCAGGTCCATCGGGCCGGGGCGGTACAGCGCGTTGAGCGCGATCAGGTCTTCCAGCCGCGTGGGCTTGGCGTCCTTGAGCATGCCCTGCATGCCGCGCGACTCGAACTGGAACACCGACTCGGTCCGCCCGTCGGCGAACAGCCGGTAGGTGGCCACATCGTCGAGGGGAACGGCGTCGAAGCTGAAGTGTTCCTGGCCCTTGTGCCGCTTGACGATGAACTCGCGCGCGATCTCCAGGATGGTGAGCGTGGCCAGTCCCAGAAAGTCGAACTTGACCAGGCCAATGGCCTCGACGTCGTCCTTGTCGTACTGGCTGACCGCCGAGTCACTGCCCGGTTGCTGGTACAGCGGGCAGAAGTCCGTCAGTTTGCCCGGCGCGATCAGCACACCGCCCGCGTGCATGCCGACGTTGCGCGTCATGCCTTCGAGTTTCTGGGCCAGTGCCAGCAGGGTCTTGACCTCGTCTTCCTTCTCCAGACGCTCGGCCAGGATGGGCTCAACCTTGATCGCGCCGTCAATCGTGATGTGCGTGCCCGGCTTGTTCGGAATCAGTTTGCTGATGCCGTCGCAGAAGGTGTAGCTCATGTCCAGCACCCGGCCCACGTCGCGGATGGCGGCGCGCGCTGCCATGGTGCCGAAGGTGACGATCTGGCTCACCGCATCCTTGCCGTACTTGTCCTTGACGTAGTCGATCACCAGGTTGCGGTTGGTCTGGCAGAAGTCGATGTCGAAGTCGGGCATCGACACCCGCTCGGGGTTCAGGAAGCGCTCGAAAAGCAGCTTGTATTGCAGCGGGTCCAGGTCGGTGATCTTCAGCGAATACGCCACCAGCGAGCCGGCGCCGGAGCCGCGCCCCGGCCCCACCGGGCAGCCGTGGGTCTTGGCCCACTGGATGAAGTCGCCGACGATCAGGAAGTAGCCGGGAAAGCCCATGTTCACGATCGTGGTGATCTCGAACTCCAGCCGCTCCTGGTAGACCGGGCGCTGGCGCTCGCGCTCGGACGCATCCGGGTACAGCTGCCTGAGCCGATCCTCCAGCCCCTCGGTGGAGACGTGGCGGAAATAGTCCTCGACCGACAGGATCTCGCCGTTCACCGGCGGAATCGGGAAGTTGGGCAGCTGTGGCTTGCCCAGCACCAGCGTCAGGCTGCAGCGCCGCGCGATCTCCAGCGTGTTGGCGAGGCTTGACGGCACATCGGCGAACAAGGCCTCCATCTGCGCCGCGCTCTTGAAATACTGCTCGGTGGTGAACCGGCGCACCCGCCGCTGGTTGCCCAGGATTTCCCCTTCGGAAATGCACACGCGCGCCTCGTGCGCCTCGTAATCGTCCCGGGTGGTGAATTGCACCGGATGGGTGGCCACCACGGGCAGCTTGAGCCGCGCGGCAAGTTGCACGGCAGCCGATACATGCCCCTCGTCGTCCGCTCGGCCCGCACGCTGGAGCTCCAGGTAAAAGCGGTGCGGAAACATCGACGCGAGCTGCAGCGCGACATCCGCCGCCCGCACGGCGTCCCCTTGCACCAGCGCCTGGCCCACAGGCCCGGCCTGCGCGCCCGACAGCAGGATCAGGCCCTCGGACAGTTCCTTGAGCCACGCCAGCTTGACCACCGCCTGCGCCTTGACCACGTTCTGCGTCCAGGCGCGCGCCAGCAGCTCCGACAGGTTCAGGTAGCCCTGGCGCCCCTGCACCAGCAACACCATGCGCGACAGGGCGAGAGCGTCCTTGCCAAGGCCTTCGACCACGATCTCCGTGCCGATCAGCGGCTTCACCCCCTTGCCGCGCGCCGCCTTGTAGAACTTGATGGCACCAAACAGGTTGCTCAGGTCGGTGATGGCCAGCGCCGGCTGGCGGTCGTCCGCGGCGGCCTTGACGATTTCGTCGATGCGGTTGGTGCCGTCGACAACAGAAAATTCGGTGTGGAGACGCAGATGGACAAACATGGATTTGATTGTAGAAGTCGCAGGCCGCTGCGCGGGGGCTTGACAGTTTTTTAAAATGCACGTGTGAACACCATCCTCAATATCTCGGCCTACAAGTTCGTCCCGCTGCCCGACGCGCAGAACCTGCGGGAAACCCTGCACCAGCGCGCCCTCGACCTGCAACTCAAGGGCACCATCCTGCTGGCAGAGGAAGGCATCAACCTGTTTCTGGCGGCGTCGGCCAGTGCGGTGCATGGTTTTATCGACGGGTTGCGTGAAGACCCGCGATTTGCCGACCTCCAGCCAAAGGAAAGCTGGTCCGACAGCCAGCCCTTCAGAAAGATGCTCGTCAAGGTCAAGCGGGAAATCATCCGCATGGACCACCCGACCATCCGCCCCGATTTTTCCGATCCAGGGGGGCGCGCGCCGGCGGTGACCGCCCACACACTCAGGCGCTGGCTGGACCAGGGCCATGACGACACCGGACGTCCGGTGGTCACGCTGGACACCCGCAACGCATTTGAAGTGGACCACGGCACGTTCTTG
>JAABQG010000035.1:17457-27113 GCA_011391595.1 Hydrogenophaga sp. | reverse complement strand
GTTTCATGCCAATTTTGTTTGAAAATTGCATTTCAGGCGGGAACGACCGTCAAATCAGCCCTGGCGCTTCGCGTCCAGGCTCCAGCCACCGGCGCCGAACGCCGCCAGCACCAGCAAGCCGCCAACCACGGCGATGTTCTTGAAGAACATCAGTTGCTGGACCATCTGCATCTCCGCCGGAACCGCCCAGTAGGCGTGAAAGAAAACGGTGGCGACCAGCGTGAACGCCGACAGCACCAGCGCCGCAACGCGGGTGCCGAAGCCGGCGATCAGCGCCAGGCCGCCCAGCACCTCGACCACGATGGCGATCACCGCGCCGAGTTCGGGCATCGGCAGGCCCTTGGACCCGATATAGCCCACCGTGCCGGCAAAGCCGCCGATCTTGCTGATGCCGGCCGGCAGGAAGAGCAGCGCCAGCAGCAGGCGGCCGACGAGGGACAAGGGGTTTTGAAGGGCGTTGAGCATGGGAATCCTCAGGGTTGGTTTGAAAGAAAGAAAGGAATGGACATCAGGCGGCAAGGTCAAAGACCAGCACCTCGGCGTCTGTGCCCTGAGTCAGCGTGACCTGGTCTTCGCCGGAAAGCAGCGCAGCGTCGCCTGCCGCGAGCGCCTGGCCGTTGACGGTCAAGGCACCGCTCACCAGGAACACATAGCCCTTGCGCGCCGGGTCGAGCGCGAGCGTGGCAGTCTCGTCGCCGTCGAACAGGCCGGCGTACAGGCGCGCATCGGCATGCATCGACACGGAGTCCTGCGCGCCATTGGGTGATGCCACCAGGCGCAGCGCGCCGCGTTTCTCGCCCGGGGCAATGGTTTTCTGCTCGTAACCGGGCGCGATGCCGCGCACATTCGGCTCGATCCAGATCTGCAGGAAATGCGTGGTCTGGCCGGCCGCATGATTGAACTCGCTGTGCATCACGCCGCGCCCGGCGCTCATGCGCTGCACGTCGCCGGGCGGAATGCCCTTGACGTTGCCCATGCTGTCCTTGTGGGCCAGATTGCCTTCCAGCACGTAGCTGATGATTTCCATATCGCGGTGGCCGTGCGTGCCAAAGCCTTTGCCGGGGTCGATGCGGTCTTCGTTGATGACCCGCAGGTTGCCCCAGCCCATGTGGGCCGGGTCGTGGTAGCCGGCGAACGAAAAACTGTGGTACGACTTGAGCCAGCCGTGATCGGCATAGCCGCGTTCCAGTGATTTGCGAAGGGTCAGCATGGGGCTCCTAAGGGGTTGAGGACTCAACTGTAGGGATGATCGAGTCGCAATGGATCCAGTCCGTTTGATGGCATCATTCAAATTATTTGAATATAAGCCAGCCCATCATGCAAACACCTCGCGATGCCCTCACCCCCGACGCCCTGGCGATGTTGCAGACCGTTGCGGCGACCGGGAGCTTTGCCGCCGCCGCGCGGCAACTGGGGCTGGTGCCCAGCGCGCTGACCTACCGCGTGCGCCAGATCGAGGACGCGCTCGACGTGCTGTTGTTCGACCGCAGCGCACGCCAGGCGCGCTTGACAGAGGCAGGCGCCGAACTGCTGCGCGAGGGCGCCCGGCTGCTGCAGGAGATCGACGCAGTGGCCAACCGCGTCAAGCGCGTGGCCACCGGCTGGGAGCCTCAACTGACGCTGGCCGCCGACAGCCTGGTGGCGCGCCCGGTGATCATGGAGCTGGCCTGCGCCTTCTTCAATCTGGAGACCCCCACCCGCTTGCGCATTCGTGACGAGACGCTCTCAGGAACGCTGGAGGCGCTGACCACCGGCCAGGCCGATCTGGCGCTGGGTGTGAGTCCGGGCTCCGGCACCGTGCCCGGCACCCACAGCCAGCCCATGGGCAGCGTGGGCTTTGTCTTCGTGGTGGCGCCGCACCATCCGCTGGCCGCGGGCGAGGGCGTGCTCGGCGACGACGATCTGCGCCGCCACCGGGCCATCGCCGTGGCCGATTCGGTCCAGCGTGGCGGCGGCGTGTCGGTCAGCCTGCTGGGCGGGCAAGACGTGTTCACCGTACCGACCATGCAGGCCAAGCTCGATGCACAGCTGCGCGGCCTGGGCAGCGGTTTCCTGCCGGAACCGATGGCCCGCCCCTATATCGAAACCGGCCGCCTGGTGGTGCGGCGCGTGGCGCGAGCGCCCCTGGTGGCCCACCCCCGCTATGCCTGGCGCGCGGCCGGCCGGCCCGGACGCGCCCTGCAGTGGTGGCTGGACCAGTTGCAAAGCCCGGTCACACGCCTGGCCCTGCTGGAGAGGCACCACCATTGAAAGCAGGTAGAGTGCGAAGTATTGGAACCCATCACCACAACGAAAAGAGACCGCCATGGCAACAACATCCAGAGGCCCCAGACACTTTGCCGTGATCGGCGCCGGCATCGCCGGCATCACCTGCGCCCGCACCCTGGTGCAGGCCGGCCACAGCGTGACCGTGTTCGAGAAAAGCCCGAACCTGGGCGGGCGCATGGCGACGCGAAGCACCCTGTTTGGCAGCTTCGACCATGGCGTCCAGTACTTCACAGTGCGCGATCCGCGATTTGCCCAGGCCCTGGCCACCGTGCCTGGTGTTTGCAAGCCCTGGAGTGCCAACGCGGTGCGCGTGCTCGACACCCACGGCCGCGTCACCGAAGCGCCCCTTCCCGCCCGCGAGTCGCACTGGGTGCCGGTGCCCGGCATGAACGAACTGGCCAATCGCTGGGCGCGGCCGCTGATCGCGGCCACCCAGGTCGAACTGAAGACGCGGGTGATCCGGATCGAGCCCGACGCCCTGGAGCCCAAGGGCTGGCAACTGCGCACCGAAGCCGGCGACGCCCGTCATGTGTACGGCGGCTTTGAGGGTGTCCTGCTTGCCCTGCCGGCGCCGCAGGCTGCGGACCTGCTGGAAAGCTCGGATCTGTCGCCCAAGGGAAGCAGCCGGCTGGCTGGCGTGGATGTGGCCCCGTGCTGGACCCTGATGCTGGCTTTTCCCAATGCCATGCAGCCCGGCCTGGGGACCCTGGGCCCGCAATGGAACGCAGCGCGCAGCACGCACCACCGCATCGCCTGGCTGGCGCGTGAATCGTCCAAGCCCGGACGCGAGCCGATGGAACGCTGGACCGTGCAGGCCAGTGCCACCTGGTCGCGCGAGCACCTGCAGGACGACCCGGCGCGCGTCGAGGCCAAGATGCTCAAGGCCTTTGCCGAGGTCACTGGCATCTACGCCACGCCGGCGCACACCGCCGTGCACCGCTGGCGCTTTGCCCAGACGCTCAAGCCCCTGGGCCAGAGCCACTTGTGGGATGCCAAGTCCGGCATCGGTGCCTGCGGCGACTGGTGCATCGGGCACCGCGTGGAAGATGCGTTTGTCTCCGGGCTGGAACTGGCGCTGGCCGCGGTGTGAACCCAGCGGGGAGCGTGGGGGCCACCGAGCCACGCGCAGCGGGAAGCGTGGGTGCCACACGCCGCAGCGCCGGGCCGCCCCAAGCAAGGCGAGCCCCCTCGGGGGGCAGCGAACCACGCGCAGCGGGGAGCGTGGGGGCCATTCCCTACCGGGGCCGCTTCGCGCCCTCGCCCACCGGCCCGCTGCACGCCGGCTCCCTGGTCGCGGCGCTGGCCAGCTGGCTGGACGCCCGCGCGCAGGGGGGGCAATGGCTGGTTCGCATCGAGGACGTGGACACGCCACGGTGTGTGCCCGGCGCCGATGCCGTGATCCTGGCGCAGCTCGCAGCCTGCGGCCTGCTCCCGGATGAACCCGTGGTCTGGCAATCCCGGCGCGGTGCGCTCTACCAGAGCGCGCTCGAACGGTTGGTGTCCGCCGGGCTCGCCTATCCCTGCGCGTGCTCGCGCGGCGACATCGAGGCGGCCCTGGAAAGCCAGGGCATCGAACGAAGTCGAAACACGGAGCTGGTGTACCCCGGCACCTGCCGCAGCGGCCTGCAGGGTCGCCCGGCGCGCGCCTGGCGGTTGAAAACCGGAAATATTGAATCAAAATGGCATCATCCCTTGGTCAATCGGTCATTGAATGCTATTGATTCTGAAGTGATCGACCCCACGCCACAGGCGAGATCGCAGCCGTTTCCGGACCCGGTGATTCACTGGCAAGACCGTCGCCTCGGACCCCGGCAACAGAATGTTCCGCTGGAAGTCGGCGACTTCGTCCTCAAGCGCGCCGACGGCCTGTGGGCCTACCAGCTTGCCGTGGTGGTGGACGACGCCGAACAGGCCATCACCGACATCGTGCGCGGCGAAGACCTGGCCGACAACACGCCCCGCCAGATCCTGCTGCAGCGCGCATTGGGCGTGTCCACGCCGCGCTACCTGCACACGCCGCTGGTGCTGGGCGCCAACGGGGAGAAGTTGTCCAAGCAAAACGGCGCGCAGGCCCTCGATACAGGGGATCCATTGGCCGCCCTGAATGCCGCAGCGGCGGTGCTGGACCTGCCCTGTGAAAGCGGCACGCTGGCGGACGCGCTCGCGCGCTGGGTTGTCCAATGGCGCGGGCGCTGGGCCGCCGGCTGACGCGCAGTCCGGTGCGACGGGCGCGCCCCCTAGAATCGGACGCATCACCGCCTGTCCAACATGACGCATCCCATCGCACCGACTGCAACCCCGCCCATCGCTGGCAACGAAGGACCCGCAGCGGTTCTGCATCCAAGAACCATCAGGAGTTTCGTGCGCCGCGCCGGTCGCACCACCACCGGACAGGCGAAAGCGTTTGCCGACCTGGGTCCGCAGTTCTTGCTGCCGTACACCGGGGCGCCGCTGGATGCGCCCGCTGCCTTCGGCCGTGCTGCCCCGCTGATCCTGGAGATCGGCTTCGGCATGGGCGAGGCCACGGCCCACATCGCCGCCGTGCGTCCCGACGACAACTTCCTGTGCTGCGAAGTGCATCAGCCCGGCGTAGGCGCATTGCTCAAGCGCATCGGCGAGCAGGGCCTGACCAACATCCGCATCATCGCGCACGACGCGGTCGAGGTGATCGACCACATGCTGCCCGAAGCCTCGCTGGACGGCGTGCACGTCTTCTTTCCGGACCCGTGGCACAAGCTCAAGCACAACAAGCGCCGCCTGCTGCAGCCGCCACTGGTCGCCAAACTCGCCGCGCGGTTGAAACCCGGCGGCTATCTGCATTGCGCGACCGACTGGCAGCCCTACGCCGAGCAGATGCTGCAGGTGCTGGGAGACGAGCCGCTGCTGGCCAACACCGCCAACGACTATGCCCCCAAGCCGACCTACCGGCCGCTGACCAAGTTCGAGAACCGCGGGTTGAAACTGGGTCACGGTGTATGGGACCTGGTGTTCCGCCGGAACTGAGCGCACAGGGCCAAAGGACCTTGCCTTGCGCAATGCACAATGTCCATCCTGCATGACCCCATTCCAGATCGGCCGACGGCGCGTATTGCCGGGCCATGGCGTAGGGACTAAGGTCGCAGGCTTCCAAATGGCTTGACGCTTGGCGTCGGAAAGTATCGGGACATGAACATGCAGCGCAGAAAAGTACTTGAAGCGGGTCTGGCCACAGGCATGGGCCTGGGAAGCGCTGGCCTGGCGTGGGGTCAGGCCCCGTGGGGGCGCAAGATCATCCTGGGTCAATCCGTGCCCTTGACCGGCGCCGCCAGCGAAATCGGTCTCGCCTTCGCGGCCGGCGCCAAACTTTACGTGGACGCCTTCAACGGGCGCAAGAACCCGGCAGGATGGACCTTCGAGCTGCGCCAGTTCGATGACGGCTATGACGCCACCCGGGCCGCCGCCAACGCGCGCAAACTGCTGGCCGACGGCGCTGACGTGCTGTTCGGCTTCGTCGGAACGGCCAGCGCGGATGCCGGTGCCGCGGTGGCGCGCTCGGAGAACGCCATCTTCTTCGCCCCCTTCGCCGCTTCCGATGCGCTGCGCGATGCAGCCCACCCCAACGTGTTCCACGTGCGCCCCAGCATGGCCGACGAGGCTTTCAAGATGGTGCGCCATGCCGCGACGCTGGGCCAGAGCCGCATCGCCGTCGTGGCAGAGGACGACCCGATGGGCCGCGCGGGCCTGGCCGCCGTCAACCAGGCGATCGGCGAACTCAAGCTGACCCCGCTGGTGGCCTCAGCGGTGGTCCCGGTCAACAGTGACAAGGTCGATGCCGCCGTGGCGACCCTGCTGAAGGCGCAGCCGCAGGCCATCATCCTGGTGTCACTGTTCAACACCACGGCGGCGTTCATACGCAAGGCGCGCAAGGCTGGGTTCGGCGGCTCCTTCATGTGTTTCTCGGTGGTGGGCATCGACCCGCTGTTCACGGCCCTGGGCAATGAAATCGGCGGCGTGGTGGTCTCGCAGGTCGTGCCCTCGCCGCGTAGCACGTCGACACCCATCGTCAGGGAATACCTGGCGCTCCTTGAGAGCACCGACCAGTCGCCGTCCTATGAAAGCCTCGAAGGCTTCATCGCCGCCAGAGCGCTGGCCGAGGCGGTGCGCCGGGCGGGCAAAGGGTTTGACCGGGCCCGCCTGCAGGCGGCCATGACCGCGATGACAGACTATGACGTTGGCGGCTTTCGCATCAACCTGCGCGCCGGCGTGCGCGACTCGGCGCGGACCATCGACCTTGTCACCATCCGCCCGGACGGCAAGGTGGTCCGCTGATTCCCACGCTCCATGGCGTGAGTGCCAGCCGCGTGTCGGTGACCCCCGGCCCGTGGGCCACGCTGCTGGATTTTCTGAGCGCTCGCATGCCCGGCATCGCCCGCGAGGAGTGGGAAAGACGCATGGCCACCGGCCGGGTTCTGGATGACGCCGGGCGGCCCGTTCCAGCGGATGCACCTTTTCGTGCGGGACAGCACCTCCACTACTACCGCGACATCCCTGACGAACCGGTGATTCCGTTCGAGGAAACCATCCTCTTCCAGGACGACTGGCTGGTGGTTGCCGACAAGCCGCACTTCCTGCCCGTGACGCCCGCAGGTCGCTACGTGCAACAAAGTCTGCTGGTGCGCTTGAAGCGCCGGCTGGGCATTCACAGCCTGGCCCCGATTCACCGCATCGATCGCGAAACGGCAGGGCTGGTGCTGTTTGCGGTGCAGCCCGCCACACGCGACGCCTACCATGCGTTGTTTCGGGACCGCGCGGTTGCCAAGATCTATGAAGCGCTGGCACCAGCCCCCGGCGCGCTCGAGTTCCCCCGCATCCACCGCAGCCGTGTGCTGGACGATGAAAACGCCTTTTTCCGCATGGTCGAGGCGCCGGGCGAACCCAACAGTGAAACCCGGATCGAACTGCTGGAGGTGCGCGGCACCCGCGCGCGCTACCGGTTGAAACCCCTGACCGGCCGGCGTCACCAGTTGCGGGTGAACATGAACGCGCTGGGACTGCCGATCGTGGGTGACCAGTTGTACCCGCGCGTGCTGCGCGGCCCCCGCGAGCCCGACGACTTCCGTCAGCCCCTGCAACTGCTGGCCCGGGCCATCGCCTTCACCGACCCGGTGACCGGGGCAGAACGCGAATTTGAAAGCCGGCGATCGCTCGCCTGGACCGCCGCCGCATCCGCCTGAAGAGATGACGGCGCAGCCGCTCAGGCCCGCTGCGACACCCAGGCCTGCACCGATGCCAGCGCGCTGGCCAGCTTGCTGGCATCGGTGCCGCCGGCCATCGCCATGTCGGCCTTGCCGCCGCCCTTGCCGCCCACCTGCTGCGCCACGAAGTTGACCAGTTCACCGGCCTTGACCCGGCCCATGCAGTCGGCCGTCACGCCAGCCGCCAACTGCACCTTGTCCCCATCCACAGCGGCCAGCACGATCACGGCAGACTTGAGCTTGTCCTTGAGCTTGTCCAGGGTTTCGCGCAGGGCCTTGGCATCGGCGCCTTCGAGCCGTGCGGCCAGCACCTTGATGCCGTTGACATCCACCGCCCGGTTCACCAGCTCGTCGCCCTGGCTTGAGGCGAGCTTGCCCTTGAGCGCCATGAGCTCCTTTTCCAGCTCGCGCGCCTGCTCCAGCATGGCGCCGATACGGGCTGGCACCTCGCCTGGCGTCACGCGCAGCGTGCCGGCCACACCGCCCAGCGTGGCTTCCATGCCCTGCACATAGGCCAGCGCGTTCAGGCCGGTCACGGCCTCGATGCGGCGCACGCCGGCCGCCACGCCGCCCTCGGCAATGATGGTGAAGAACCCTATGTCGCCGGTGCGTTGCACGTGGGTGCCGCCGCAGAGTTCACGGCTGCTTCCGATGTCGAGCACGCGCACCGTTTCGCCGTACTTCTCGCCAAACAGCATCATGGCGCCGGTCTTCTGCGCCGACTCGATGTCCATCACGCGCGCATGCGTGGGGGTGTTGGTCACGATTTCCGCGTTGACCCGAAGTTCGATCTCGCGGATCTGCGCGTCGGTGACCGGCGCATTGTGCGCAAAGTCAAAACGCGTGCGCTCGGCGTTGACCAGCGAACCCTTCTGCTGCACATGGCCGCCCAGCACTTCGCGCAAGGCCTTGTGCATCAGGTGGGTGACCGAGTGGTTGCGCACGGTGGCGGCACGCACCGCAGTGTTGACACGCGCCGCGACGTGGTCGCCGACGTTCAGCGTGCCGGCCTCCAGCGTGCCGTGGTGGCCAAACACGTCGGCCTTGATCTTCTGCGTGTCGCCCACGGCAAAGCGGGCCGAGCCGCTGAGGAGCTCGCCCTCATCGCCGACCTGTCCGCCGCTCTCCGCATAGAACGGCGTGACGTCGAGCACCACGACGCCGTTCTGGCCGGTTTTCAGTTCGGCGACGCTGACGCCGTCGGCATAGAGCGCGATGATCTTGGCGGCGCCTTCTTCCAGGTGTTCGTACCCGGTGAAGGTGTTGCTATTCCCCGTGTAGTCCAGCGCCTTGTCCATCTTGAACTTGCCGGCGGCGCGGCCCTTCGCCTTCTGCTGTTCCATCGCCGCGGCGAAGCCGGCGCCGTCCACTTCAACGCCGTTCTCGCGGCACACGTCGGCCGAGAGGTCGAGCGGAAAGCCGTACGTGTCGTGCAGCTTGAAGGCGACTTCGCCAGGCAAAACCTTCACGCCACCGGCCAGGGCTTCGTCCAGGATCTGCATGCCGGTCGCCAGCGTCTCGAAGAACCGCTCTTCCTCGACGCGCAGCACCTCGGTGATGCGGGCTTCCTGGCTGGCCAGGTTGGGATAGGCCGCGCCCATGACCTGCACCAGGTCCTTGACCAGCTTGTGGAAGAACGGTGTCTTCTTGCCCAGCTTGTAGCCGTGGCGGATGGCGCGGCGCACGATGCGGCGCTGCACATAGCCGCGGCCTTCGTTGGACGGGATCACGCCGTCGCTGACCAGGAAGGCCGTGGCGCGGATGTGGTCGGCGATCACGCGCAGGCTCTTGTTGCCCAGGTCGGCGCAGCCGGTCTCGCGGGCGGCGGCCTTGATCAACACATCGAAGAGATCGATCTCGTAGTTGCTGTGCACGTGCTGCAGGATGGCGGCCAGGCGCTCCAGGCCCATGCCGGTGTCCACACAGGGCGCGGGCAGCGGCGTGACGGCACCGGTTTCGTCCATGTTGAACTGCATGAACACGTTGTTCCAGATCTCGATGAAGCGGTCGCCATCCTCATCAGGACTGCCGGGCGGGCCGCCAGGAATGTGGTCTCCGTGGTCGTAGAAGATTTCACTGCACGGGCCGCAGGGGCCGGTGTCGGCCATCATCCAGAAGTTGTCGGACTTGTAGCGCCCGCCCTTGTTGTCGCCG
>JAABQG010000035.1:10305-17100 GCA_011391595.1 Hydrogenophaga sp. | reverse complement strand
GTGGGGTCGTTGCCGGGCACCAGCGGGCTCGACGCGACGACCGTGTGGCCCTTGGAAGCGAAGAAGTCCAGGAAACTCTTGCGGATGTCGGCAACGGAGAATGTGGGAGTGCTCATCTTTTTGGGTGGTTCGCCGTGCCGGCCAAAGCCGCTCAACAGCACGTAAAGGCTTGATTCGCTTGAACATTCGATTATAGGTTTGGGGCTCCCCGCGTGACAGGCAGAGTTTTGCCAAGACGCTATGCTTGCATCCTTGGCTGAATTTAATTAACAAGTTAAATAAACCAGCCGCAACACCCCTTTTCCACCGACAGGAGACACCCTTGGACACGAAAACCTCCCCCCTGGCCCTGCTGAACGACCCCACCCTGTTCAAGACCGACGGCCTGATCAATGGCCAGTGGATCGCCGGCTCCTCACGTTTTGACGTGATGGACCCCGCCACCGGCCACAAGCTGGCCGACGTCGCCAACCTCGGCACGGCCGATGCCGAAGCGGCCATCACCGGTGCCAACGCCGCCTGGCCGGCTTGGCGCAGCAAGACCGCCAAGGAGCGCAGCATCATCCTGCGCAAGTGGTTCGACCTGCTGATGGCCAATCAGGAAGACCTGGGGCGCATCATGACCGCCGAGCAGGGCAAGCCCTTTGCCGAGGCCAAGGGCGAGGTGGCCTACGGCGCCAGCTTCGTCGAGTGGTTTGCCGAGGAGGCCAAGCGCATCAACGGCGAGACCCTGCCGCAGTTCGACAACAACCGCCGCCTCATGGTGCTGCGCCAGCCGATCGGCGTGTGCGCGGCCATCACGCCCTGGAACTTCCCGCTGGCCATGATCACGCGCAAGGTGGCACCGGCCCTGGCCGCCGGCTGCCCGGTCATCATCAAGCCGGCCGAGCTGACCCCGCTGACGGCGCTGGCCGTGGCCGAGCTGGCGATTCGCGCTGGCATCCCTGCCGGCGTGCTGAACATGCTCAGCGCCGACAGCGCCAATTCCATCGCCATCGGCAAGGTGTTGTGCGCCAGCGATGTGGTGCGCCACATCAGTTTCACGGGTTCCACCGAAGTCGGCCGCATCCTGATGGCACAGAGCGCGCCCACGGTGAAAAAACTGTCGCTGGAACTTGGCGGCAATGCGCCCTTCATTGTCTTCGAGGATGCCGACATCGACAGCGCCGTGGAAGGCGCCTTTGCCAGCAAGTACCGCAACGCCGGCCAGACCTGCGTGTGCTCGAACCGGCTGTATGTCCAGGAGGGCGTCTACGACGAGTTCGTCGAGAAATTTGCGGCAAAAGTACGTACCGCGAAAGTCGGCAACGGCTTCGAGGACGGCGTCAACCAGGGGCCGCTGATCGAGGAAGCGGCCATGGAGAAAGTTCAGCGCCACGTAGATGACGCAGTGGCCAAAGGCGGCCGCGTGCTGGTCGGCGGCAAGCGTCTGGCAGGACAGTTTTTCGAGCCCACCGTGGTGGCCGACGCCACCGCCGACATGCTGTGCGCCCGCGAGGAGACCTTTGGCCCGTTCGCACCCGTCTTCAAGTTCAGGACTGAGCAGGAAGCCGTGGATGCCGCCAACGCCACCGAATTCGGCCTGGCCAGCTACTTCTACAGCCGCGACGTGGGCCGTATCTTCCGCGTCGCCGAGGCGCTGGAATACGGCATGGTCGGCATCAACGTGGGCATCATCGCCACCGAGCATGTGCCGTTTGGCGGGGTCAAGCAGTCCGGGCTCGGGCGTGAAGGCTCGCACCACGGTATTGATGACTATGTGGAGCTCAAGTACCTCTGCGTGGGCGACATCCTCAAGTAGAATACGGCGCTTCGCGGGTGTAGTTCAATGGTAGAACGGCAGCTTCCCAAGCTTCATACGAGGGTTCGATTCCCTTCACCCGCTCCATGACACCAACAACAAAGGCTCCATCAGGAGCCTTTGTTGTTTCCGGAATCCGGCAGCAATGGTCAGAGCAGCGTGACCCCGGTCACCGCCTGCAGTTCTTCGCGCGTCACGTCCGGCGCCATCTCCACCACTTTCAGGCCGTGCGGCGTGATGTCCATCACGGCCAGGTCGGTGATGATGCGATCCACCACGCCCACGCCGGTCAGGGGCAGCGTGCAACTGGGCAGGATCTTGAGGTCGATTGTCCCGTCCTTCTTCTTCGCGACGTGCTCCATCAGCACGACGACGCTTTTCACGCCGCCGACCAGGTCCATCGCGCCGCCCATGCCCTTGACCATCTTGCCGGGAATCATCCAGTTGGCCAGGTCGCCCTTTTCGCTGACCTGCATGGCACCGAGGATCGACAGATTGACCTTGCCGCCGCGGATCATGGCAAAGCTGTCGTGGCTGCCGAAGATCGAGGATCCGGGGATCGTGGTCACGGTCTGCTTGCCGGCGTTGATCAGGTCCGCATCGACGTTTTCTTCCGTCGGGAACGGGCCGATGCCGAGCATGCCGTTCTCGCTTTGCAGCCAGACCTCGATGTCCTTGGGCACGTGGTTGGCCACCAGCGTCGGGATGCCGATGCCCAGGTTGACGTAAAAGCCGTCCTGCAGTTCCTTGGCAGCACGCGCCGCCATCTGATCTTGTGTCCAGGCCATGATTACACCCCCGCCTTTTCTGAAATGGTTCGTTTTTCAATCCGCTTTTCCGGGCTCGGGTTGTGCACGATGCGGTGCACGTAGATGCCCGGCAGATGCACCTGGTCGGGCACCATCGCGCCGACGTCCACGATCTCTTCCACCTCGACCACGCAGACCTTGCCGGCCATCGCCACGGCCGGGTTGAAGTTGCGCGCCGTCAGACGGAACTGCAGGTTGCCCGAACGGTCGGCCCGGTGTGCCTTGACCAGTGACACGGCTGGCAGCAGCGAACGCTCCATGACGTAGGTCTTGCCGTCGAAGACGCGCAGCTCCTTGCCTTCAGCCACCAGCGTGCCCACGCCGGTGCGGGTATAGAACGCGGGAATCCCGGCGCCACCGGCACGCAGCTTCTCGGCCAGCGTGCCCTGCGGCGTGAACTCCAGCTCGAGTTCACCGGCCAGGTACTGGCGCTCGAACTCCTTGTTCTCGCCGACGTAGGACGAGATCATCTTCTTGATCTGCCGCGTCTCTAGCAGCTTGCCCAGGCCAAAGCCATCGACACCGGCGTTGTTCGAGATGACGGTCAGATCCTTGACGCCGGAATCGCGCAGCGCGTCGATCAGCGCCTCGGGAATGCCGCACAGGCCGAAGCCGCCCACGGCCATCAGCTGTCCATTGGCCACGATGCCCTTGAGGGCCGCAGCCGCAGAGGGGTAGAGCTTGTTCACACAGGTCTCCTGAAAAGGGAAGCCTGAACGATACTACGTAATCCTGTACGTAGTATTTCGTAATGGGCAACCCCCGGGCGCCCTCGCCAGCCATGACCCAGGACATCGACTACCGCCTTGCTTTCGACCTCGCGCCCATCGGGCTGGTCCTGTCACGCAACCGCACCATGGTGGACTGCAACCAGCGCGTCTGCGAGATGTTCGGCGCCGCGCGCGAGCAGCTGGTCGGCCAGAGCTTCCAGATCCTCTACCCCAGCGCCGACGAGTACGAGCGCACCGGCGCCCGCATTGCCCCCCTGCTCAACCGCAACGGAACCTACGCCGATGACCGCATCATGAAACGCGTGGACGGCCGCTTCAAGGGCGAGACATTCTGGTGTCATGTGACCGGCCGGGCACTGAACCGGGAGGCGCCACACGAAGCGGGCATCTGGAGTTTCGAAGACCTGAGCTCACGCCGCCCTGTCAAGGCCGAACTCACGGCGCGCGAGCGCGAGGTGGCCGCCCACGTCATGGCCGGCCTGACCGCCAAGGAAATCGGCAAGGTGCTCGCCATCAGCCACCGCACGGTGGAGATCTACCGTGCGCGCCTGACGCGCAAGTACAAGGCCAGCACTGCCGCGGACCTGGTCCACAAACTTCTGGCGGGATAGCCGCACCAGATTTGCGCCGGAAGGACCGTGGGCACGTTGCGCCATGCCCAACCTGCACGAACTTCATTATTCATAGCGAACCATCGCCATTCGGCGCTGGAGTACAGCCAAAAAAGCAATGAAATCGATCGGAAAACAGGTTTCAGGGCGCTTTAGGCGCGTCCACCACCTCGGCGGCGGTGCGAAAGGCCTCCACGGCGGTGGGCAGGCCGCAGTAGATGCTGGCGTGCAGCAGCACCTCCTGGATCTCGGCTGGCGTGGCGCCATTGTTGAGCGCGCCGCGCACATGGCCCTTGAGTTCATGCTGCTTGCCCAGGGCAGTGAGCATGGCCACGGTGATCAGGCTGCGGGTTTTCAGGTCGAGCCCCGGGCGCTGCCACACGTCGCCCCAGGCGTTGCGGGTGATGTACTGCTGGATCGGCGCGGTGAACTCGGTGGCGCCACCGAACGCGCGCGCCACAAAATCCTCGCCCATCACTTGCTTGCGCGTGGCCAGCCCTTTGTCGAATTGCGAATCCATGAATGAAGCTCCTGCAAAATCAGCCTGTCATCATGCAACAAATCACCCACCGGAGAACACCATGAACCGCTATCCCGCCCCCGACCTCAACGACCTGCCCGACGACATCAAGGCCAAAGTGCTGGAGGTGCAGGAGAAAGCCGGCTTTGTGCCGAACGTGTTTCTGGGCTTTGCCCGCCGCCCGGCCGAGTGGCGCGCGTTCTTCGCCTATCACGACGCACTGATGGTGCCTGAGTCGGTCGGACGCACCAGCGGCCTGAGCAAAGGCGAACGCGAGATGATCGTCACCACCACCAGCGCGGCCAACAACTGCTTGTACTGCGTGGTCGCGCACGGCGCCATCCTGCGCATCTACGAGAAAAAGCCGCTGGTGGCCGACCAGGTGGCGGTGAACTACCGCAAGGCCGAGATCCCGGCACGCCAGCGCGCCATGCTGGATTTCGCGCTGAAGGTCTGCCAGCACTCCGACGAGATCGGTGAGGCCGACTTCGAAGCCCTGCACGCCCACGGCTTCGACGACGAGGACATCTGGGACATCGCCGCCATCACCGCCTTCTTCGGCCTGTCCAACCGCATGGCCAGCTTCAGCGGCATGATGCCCAACCCCGAGTTCTACCTGATGGGCCGCCAACCCAGACCGAAGTAATCACTACTGCATTCATAGCGAATAACGACCTATCGAAGCTGGCTTTGGCCTCTTTTTCTTCGGATTCCCAAAATCCGCAGCCCCGGTCGACGCGATAGCCCCCGACCGCTTCAACTCAACAGGCTGGCCGGCTCGACGAAGCTGTAGCCCAGGTCGTGTGCGACGGCCTCGTAGGTGACCTGGCCCTGGCACACGTTCAGGCCGTTGCACAGGTGCGGGTTGTCTTTCAGGGCCTGCTTCCAGCCCTTTTCCGCCAGCGCCAGGGCGTGGCCGATGGTGGCGTTGTTGAGCGCGAAGGTCGAGGTGCGCGCCACCGCGCCCGGCATGTTGGCCACGCAGTAGTGCACCACGCCGTCCACCATGTAGACCGGCTCGGCATGCGTGGTGGCGTGGGACGTCTCGAAACAGCCGCCCTGGTCGATCGCCACGTCCACCACCACAGCGCCTTTCTTCATGCGCGAGATGTGGGAACGCGTCACCAGCTTGGGCGCGGCCGCACCAGGCACCAGCACGCCACCGACCACCAGGTCGGCGTCCAGCACGGCTTCCTCGATGCTGCTCGCCGTGGAATACACGGTGCTGATGCGGTTGCCAAACACCAGGTCGAGCTGGCGCAGGCGGTCGACGTTCTTGTCCAGCACCGTCACCCGCGCGCCCAGGCCCACCGCCATCTGCAGGGCATTGGTGCCGACCACGCCGGCGCCGATGATCGCCACATGCCCAGGCTGAACGCCCGGCACGCCGCCGAGCAGCAGGCCGCGCCCGCCATGGGCTTTCTCGAGGTAGGTGGCGCCGGCCTGCACCGCCATGCGACCGGCCACTTCGCTCATCGGCGCCAGCAGGGGCAGCCCGCCGCCGGGGCCGGTGATGGTCTCGTAGGCGATGCAGACCGCGCCGGATTTCACCAGCGCCTTCGTCTGCTCTGGATCGGGGGCCAGGTGCAGGTAGGTGTAGAGGATCTGGCCCGGACGCAGCATGGCGCATTCCACGGCCTGCGGCTCCTTGACCTTCACGATCATCTCGGCACGCGCAAAGATTTCTGCGGCAGTCGCGACCATTTCGGCACCGGCCGCCACGTACTGGGCATCGGTCAGGTCGATCGCGGTGCCGGCGTCGTTCTGCACCAGCACCTGGTGCCCGTGCGCCGTGAGTTCACGCACGCTGGCCGGGGTCAGGCCGACGCGGTATTCGTGGTTCTTGATTTCCTTGGGGATGCCGATGAGCATGTTCGTCTCCTGATGGGTTGATCGGAGCGATTGTGCGGAGGAACGCCTGTTTTGAGAAGCTGTGTTAATTGGTTTTTACTAACATAAGAAAAACTGATAAATAGGCACTGGCTTGCGCCACGCCTTATTCGACCTCTTCGACCAGTTGCCGCATCCATTCCGGCAGGGGCACGGCTTTCTGCTTGGGAAAATCCACCCAGATCGTCGTGGCCCCACCGGCGGCACAGATCACGCCGGGCTCGCTGGCCCGCTCCATCGTGGCCCAGCTCTCGAACGTGGTGCGCGCCGGGTCGCTGGCGTACATCTTGATCAGAACATCGCCGGGATACTCCAGTTGCCGGTAGAAACTGCAGAAGGCGTTGACGATCACCGGCCCCTCGCCCTCCGGATCGACCATGCAGCCGATGGAACGAAACCATTCGATCCGCACGATCTCCAGATAGCGGAAATA
>JAABQG010000035.1:0-10120 GCA_011391595.1 Hydrogenophaga sp. | reverse complement strand
CCAGGCAAAAGAATAAACCAGTGCGAACACGGTCTCGCTCACGATGAGCTGGCCGCACAGGCTGGCCGACAGTCGCTGGCTGGCGACGTTCCAGAGAATGGTCGCCAGCCACGCCGAGCCCAGCCCGGTGGCCACACACACCGCCGCGGCCCATGCGAAGCCGGGCTGTGCGACCAATTCGCGCGCCGGGGTGCCCAGCGCCAGCCACATCAGCAGCGCGCCGCCACCGGTGGCCACCCCGAGCCAGTTGGCCCAGTCACCCGCCGACACCTCGCGATGCCGGTGCAGCCAGGCGGCGTTGAGCAGCGCAAAAGCAGTCCAGCAGGCCATCGCCCCTGCCGCGTAGGCCACGCCGCGCAAGAAATCTGGCTGATCACCGGGCCCCGTCGTCAGACTGCCTTGGGTGGCCCCCATCATCAGCGCCAGCCCAGACGCGGTCAGCGCCAGGCCGGGCATCAGCGCCGCCCAGCGCAGTCCCAGGGGTTTGCCCAACAACATGACCCACAGCGGAATCGTGCCGATGATCAGCGTGGGCACCTCGGTGCCGGCGTCGCGGATGGCCAGCACCAGCAGCCAGTAGTAGCCGGTGAAGCCGAGCACGCTCAAGGCCAGCGCCCAGCCCATCTGGGACATCGTGGGCCGGCGCCTGCGCCCGGGCACCAGCAAGAGCACCAGCGCGGACATCGCGCCATACGCCAGGAAACGGCCGGCCGCCAGATCCACCGACGACAGTCCCGGCGTCATGCGCGGCGCCACGAACACCAGCCCCCACAACGCACCCGCGAGCAGTCCCGCGACGATGCCCCAGGTCATTCAGAAGCCGCCGGGCCGCCCCAAGGCGACTGCGGCACCCTCGGGGGGCAGCGCAACACACGCAGTGGCAAGCGTGGGGGTCACATTCATACCCCGAAACCGTCGTCCGCCGCAATCACGGCGCCGTTGATGAAATGGCTCTGGTCGCTGGCCAGCATCAGCAGCAGGCCATCCAGGTCCTGCGGCCGGCCCACGCGCTTGCGCGGCAGCATCTGGATGAGTTTCTGGCCCTGCTCGGTCTGCCAGTGGTGGTGATTGATCTCGGTGTCGATGTAGCCCGGGCAGATGGCGTTGACGTTGATGCCGAAGCGCCCCCACTCCAGCGCCATGGCCTTGGTCATCTGCACCACGGCGGCCTTGCTCATGCAATACACGCCGATCTGCGGCAACACCTTCAGGCCGGCCATCGACGCGATGTTGATGATGCGTCCGCCGGTGAAGCTGCCGGGTGCGGCGCCGCGGGAACGGGCCAGCATGCGCTTGCCGACTTCCTGAGCCACGAAGAAGGCGCCGCGCACGTTGGTGTTGAAGACGAAGTCGTATTCGTCCTCGCCCACATCCTGGATGCGCTGCGTAGTGCTGACGCCGGAGTTGTTGACCAGGATATCGATGGAACCCATCTCGGTCTCGGCATGGGCCACCGCGGACTTGATCGAATCGTTGTCAGTGACGTCGAGCTCGATCACATGGGCATCACCGCCGTCGCCTTCGATCTCGGCGCGCAGCTCCTTGATTTTTTCCAGGCGGCGACTGGCCAGCACGACCCCCGCACCGGCCGCTGCCAAGGTCCGGGCGAACTGCGCGCCGAGGCCGCCGGAGGCCCCCGTGATGAAGGCCACGCGGCCGGAAAGATCGATGTTGTATGCCATTGAGGAAGCTCCACTAAACAAAGAGAACGATCGTTCGATTGTGCCCGTGAACGGCATAAAATCAGTCGCCCAACCGACAGACATCTCCCCCTGTTGCGCGGTACCTTACGGCCCATGACCAACCGAGACATCCCATGACAAACCAGGAAATACTGGCCCAGTTCGGCCCGCGCGAAGCAATGGAATACGACGTGGTCGTGGTCGGTGGCGGCCCGGCCGGGCTTTCCACCGCCATCCGCCTCAAGCAACTGGCCGCGGAAAAGGGTACCGAGATTTCGGTCGTGGTGCTTGAAAAAGGCGCCGAGCCTGGCGTCCATATCCTCTCGGGTGCCGTGCTGGATCCGATTGCCCTGGCCGAGCTCTTTCCGGACTGGAAGGCGATGGGTGCGCCGCTGAACCAGCCCGTGACTGATGAAGCCATGATGTTTCTCAGCGAGACGGGCGCCCACCGCACGCCCAACTTCCTGTTGCCCAAGTGCAGCCAGAACCACGGCAACTACATCATCAGCCTGGGTGCCCTGACCCGCTGGCTGGCGCAGCAGGCGGAGAACCTGGGTGTGGAGATATTCCCCGGCTTCGCGGCGGCTGAAGTGCTGTACTCCGGGGACGGCGCCGTCAGGGGCGTGGCCACCGGAAATCTCGGCGTGGGCAAGGATGGCGAGCCCGGCGAAGCCTTTCAGATCGGCATGGAACTGCTCGCAAAGTACACGATCTTTGCCGAAGGCTCGCGCGGTCACCTCGGTCGCCAGCTGATTTCACGTTTCAACCTGGACGCGGGGTGTGATCCGCAGAGCTACGGCATCGGCATCAAGGAACTGTGGGAAATTGACCCGGCCCGCCATGAGCCCGGCCTGGTCGTGCATACGGCCGGATGGCCGATGGACGAGAACACCTACGGTGGCTCGTTTCTGTACCACATGGAAGACAACAAGGTCGCGCTGGGCTTCATCACCGGGCTGAACTACGCCAACCCTTACCTGAGCCCGTTCGAGGAATTCCAGCGCTGGAAGACCCACCCCAACATCCGCTGGTACCTCGAAGGCGAGGACCAGGGGCTCAAGCCCGCCAAGCGCCTTGCCTATGGTGCCCGCGCGATCACCGCTGGCGGCCTGTCTTCGCTGCCCAAGACCGTCTTTCCCGGGGGCGCCCTGGTCGGCTGTGAAGCAGGTTTCCTGAATGTGAGTCGCATCAAGGGCAGCCATGCCGCCATGAAGTCCGGCATGCTTGCAGCCGAGGCTGCCTATGACGCCGTCACCGCCGGGCGATCGCATGACGAGCTCAGCGCCTACCCCGAAGCCTTCGAGGCCAGCTGGCTTTACACCGAGCTCAACAAGTCGCGCAATTTCAAGGCCTGGTTCAAATACGGCCTGACTGTCGGCACCTTGATGAACGGCCTGGAGCAATTCGCCCTCAAAGGCCACTTTCCCTGGACGATTCACCGCGACAAGCCTGACCATGCTTACCTGAAGCCGGCCGCCGAGTGCCAACCCATCGACTACCCCAAGCCCGATGGCAAGCTCACCTTCGACCGCCTGAGCAGCGTGTTCATCAGCAACGCCAACCACGAAGAAAACCAGCCCGCCCACTTGACGCTGAAGGATGCGTCGGTGCCGGTCAACGTCAATCTCGCGAAGTTCGCCGGACCGGAGGCCCGCTACTGCCCGGCCGGCGTGTACGAATTCGTGCCTGACGAGGCCAAGGGCGGCAGCGCCCAGCGCCTGCAGATCAACGCGGCGAACTGCGTGCACTGCAAGACCTGCGACATCAAGGACCCGACGCAGAACATCGTCTGGGTGACGCCCGAAGGCGGCGGCGGTCCGAACTACGCGGGGATGTAGGCGCACCTGTGCCGCGTCCGGAAGGGGCCTTTTGGCCCCTTTTTTGTGTCCATCAGGCACTGTCGAACGGGTGACCGGCACCGCGATCCGGCGCCATGTAAAGTCCATCCTTACTGGAGACAAGCCCACCATGAATATCGTGATCACCGGCGGCGCCGGATTTCTGGGCGTGCGACTCGCGCGCACCCTGCTTGCCCAAGGGCAACTCTCGCTCGCGGGCGACTCACCCCGGGCTGTTGCCCGCATCACGCTCGTGGACCGCGCGCAACCGCCGGCTGATCTGCTGAACGATCCTCGCATCGCAGCCGTGGTGGGTGACTTGAATGATCTTTTGCAACCCGGCCCGACTGGCACCGCTGCCATACCCCCCGGCACGCACCTGGTGTTCCACCTGGCAGCCGCCGTCAGCGGCGAATGCGAGGCCGACTTCGACCTCGGCATGCGCAGCAACCTGGACGCGACCCGCGCCCTGCTCGAAGCCTGCCGAGCACTGAAAACGCGCCCGACCGTGGTCTTTGCGAGTTCGCTGGCGGTGTTCGGCAAGCCACCCGGGCAATCGTTGCCCGAGGTCATCGAAGACACCACCTTGCCCACACCGCAAAGCAGCTACGGCATCCAGAAGTTCATCGGTGAACAACTTGTCGCCGACTACGCGCGCAAGGGCTTCGTGCGCGGGCGCAATGTGCGCCTGATGACGGTCAGCGTACGCCCCGGGAGACCCAATGGTGCGGCATCGAGCTTCCTGAGCGGCATGATCCGTGAACCGCTGACCGGCGTTCGGGCCGCCTGCCCGGTACCGGCCGACATTGCCGTGGCGCTGTCCTCCCCCGGTCGGACGATAGAGGGAATGATTTGCGCGGCACAGACCCCCGACGCGGCGTGGGGCCCCCTGACCGCCATGAACCTGCCCGCCTTGCGCACCACCGTGGGCGAGATGGCCGCAGCGCTGGGGCGCGTCGCGGGCACTGCCGCCACCGATCTGCTGGACTGGTCCTCTGACCCGGCCGTCCTGAGCGTGGTCAGCACCTGGCCCGGCAACATTGCGGCGACCCGCGCCCGCGCACTGGGCTTGCTCCCGGACTCGGATTTCGAAACCATCATTCGCGACTACATCCGCGAAAACCCCGATGCGATCCGCCTGCCGCTGCAGCCATAATCAAAAGTTGTCATACAACTTCAATCCGGACTGACCACCGTCTTTGGGCAGCCCGCCATTTTTTCCAACGAAGGAGACGTGAATGAAATTGAACAAACTGGTGATCGGCCTGAGCATGGCCATGGGTTTTGTGGCCGTGGCATCCGCCCAGACCACCATGAAGATCAGCATTTCGGTGGCGCAGAACTCGCACCAGGGCGTGGCCATCGACACCTTTGCCAAGGAGGTCGAGAAGCGCACCGGCGGTCGCTACAAGATCCAGACCTTCTACTCCGGCTCGCTGGGTGGCGAACGCGAGTCGATCGAGGCGGTGCAGCTCGGCACGCAGGAACTGGCCTTCAGTTCCACCGGCCCGGTGCCCAACTTCGTACCTGACGCCAAGATCCTGGACATCCCCTTCCTGTTCCGTGACAAGGCGCATGCCCGTGCGGTGCTGGACGGCCCCATCGGCCAGGAAATGCTGGTCAAGTTCGATGCCAAGGGTTTCAAGGCGCTGGCCTGGGCCGAGAACGGTTTCCGCCACATGACCAACAGCAAGCGCGCGGTCAACAGCCCCGATGACCTCAAGGGTCTGAAGATGCGCACCATGGAAAACCCGGTGCACGTGGCCGCCTACAAGGGCTTTGGCATCATCACCACGCCGATGGCCTTCCCGGAGGTCTTCACGGCCCTGCAGCAGGGCACGGTCGATGGCCAGGAAAATCCGTTGTCAGTGATCATGTCGGCCAAGTTCGACCAGGTGCAAAAGCATTTGACGCTGACGGGCCATGTGTACTCGCCCGCCATCTTCCTGATGAACAAGGCCGCCTTTGACAAGCTCAGCGCGGCCGACAAGCAGGCGTTCCTGGAAGCGGCCAAGGAAGGCGCCAAGGCCAACCGGGCCCGCGTCGATGCCGATGACGCCAGCGGCGTGACCGACCTGCGCTCCAAAGGCATGAACGTCGTGGAAACCGTGGACAAGGCCAAGTTCGTCGCCGCGCTCGGCCCGGTCAACGCCGAGTTCGAGAAGCAGTTCGGCAAGGCCAACATCGACAAGATCCGCAACTTCAAGTAGGACCGGCCTTCGGATCGGTTTATTTTTGATAGCATGCTACGCCCGTCCCACGCTGGGAACGGGCGTTTTTGATTCCATTTTGCTTGCCCCAACCCCATGAAGCAGACTTTTCTTGCTTTTGAGCGGCTCACCACCGGCGTGGCACTGTTGGTAGCGTGCGCCATGCTGGCAATCTCCGCCTCGCTCGGCATGTTCCAGATCATCATGCGCTTCGTCATCGAAGCACCCGCTGAATGGACCGAGGTGCTGATCCGTTTCAGCCTGATCTGGATGGTTTTCATGGGCATTCCGATGGCGTTTCGCCAGGGCGCGATGGTCAGCGTGGACGTGCTGTACCGCTGGAGTCCGGCGCGCATCAGGCGGGTGCTCGACTTCGTGGTCAGCGGTGCCGCACTGGCCTTGATCGGGGTCATCATCTGGTGGGGCTGGGACTATGCCAACCGCGGCAAGGTGCAGACGGTGACCGGACTGGAAGAAATATCGATGTTCTGGGCCTACCTGGCGATGCCGGTGGGCGGCGTGTTCAGCGTGATCAGCATCATCGGCAACCTGCTCGATCCGCAGCGCCTTGAACTGGAGACCGCGCAATGAGCATCGTCATGCTCATCACCATGGTGCTGTGCTTTGCGCTCACCATTTCTGTGGCGGTGTCGATCGGGCTGGCCTCCATTGTGGGCATTCAGGTCAACAACGCGAACATGCTGATCTCCGTGAAGGAGATGTTCAACGCCATCAACAAGTTTCCGCTCGCGGCCATTCCGTTTTTCATCCTGGCCGGCAACATCATGGAGACCGGCGGCATTTCCCGCCGCCTGGTCGAGTTTGCCAAGAGCATTGTGGGCGGCGTGCAGGGTGGTCTGCCCATGACCTGCGTGCTGACCTGCATGATCTTCGCGGCAGTCTCGGGCTCGTCGGTTGCCACGACCTTCGCGGTGGGAACGATCCTGATCCCGGCATTGATCAAGCACGGCTACCCCACCACCTGGGCGGCGTCGCTGCAGGCCACCAGCGCTGAACTCGGCGTGATCATTCCGCCCTCGATTCCACTCATCCTTTATGGTGTCAGCGCCGAGGTGTCGATTGGCGAGCTTTTCATTGCCGGCTTCGGCCCGGGCCTCCTGATTGGCGGCGCGCTGATGCTGTTTGTCTGGGCCTACTGCCGCTTCAAGGGCTGGGGCAAAAGCGACGGCGACGGCCGCCTGGGTTTCGGCCGTGCCACGCTGAAGGCCGGCTGGGCATTGCTGATGCCGGTGATCATCCTGGGCGGCATCTACGGTGGCGTCTTCACGCCGACAGAGGCTTCCGCCGTGGCCGTGTTCTACGCGCTGATCGTGGGGATGGTGATCTATCGCGAGATCAGGTTCTCCGACCTCGCCGTCATCCTGCGCAAGTCGGTGCTCTCCAGCGCGGTGATCATGTTCATCATCGCCAACGCCGGGCTGTTCGCCTTCCTGATCACCCGGGCCGGCGTGCCGGACGCCATCGGCCACTGGCTTCAGGAGGTGCTCAAGTCACCCGCCTATTTCCTGCTCGGTGTGAATCTGGCACTGTTCCTGATCGGCATGTTCATCGAGACCAGCGCGGCCATCATCGTGCTGGCACCGATCCTGGCACCAGTGGCCATGCACTTCGGCATCGACCCCGTGCATTTCGGCCTGGTGATGGTGGTGAACCTCGCGCTGGGCATGATCACGCCGCCATTCGGCGTGAACCTGTTCGCCGCCTGCACGGTGGCGCGCATCTCGCTGGACCGCATAATCAAGGACCTGATTCCCTTTGTGCTGGTGATCGTCGCCTGCCTGATGGTCATCACCTATGTGCCGGTCCTGTCGCTGGGCCTGCGCGACCTGGTCTACGCCAAATAGTAGAATCATGCCTCGTCAGGAGAGCGCCTTCCCGAGAAGGCCGCCGAAGGCGCAGGAGGCCCCGCAACGGGCCCTGAACGCTCAGGCAAAAGGACTGACAAGCGCCTGAAAAGGCGTTTCCTCACTGGAGAGAGGCCGTGAGCGGTTCACACCGTTGCACGGCCCACCGAAGGAGCAACCCGCAGCCCGCCGCCGAGCCCCAAAGCCCGGTAACGCTGGCCCGGCGAATCTCTCAGGTAAAGCGGACAGGGAGGGCAGCCCAGGGCATGCGTGCCATGGTTTCAGTGTGCCCTTGCAGGAGAATGATGTGTCCGCACCCACCACCCCTTTGCTCGCCACGCCGTTGAACGGCTTGCACCTTGAACTCGGCGCCCGCATGGTGCCGTTCGCTGGCTATTCGATGCCAGTGCAGTACCCCTCGGGCCTCGTGGCCGAACACCACCATACGCGCAACGCCGCCGGCCTGTT
This sequence comes from Hydrogenophaga sp., assembly GCA_011391595.1. GTDB lineage: Bacteria > Pseudomonadota > Gammaproteobacteria > Burkholderiales > Burkholderiaceae_C > JAABQG01. The sequence continues at coordinate 2,057 of JAABQG010000035.1, read as the reverse complement.
CGATGTGTCCCACATGGGCCAGTTGCGCCTGGTCGGTACTGATGCCGCTGCGGCATTCGAAACGCTGATTCCCGTGGACGTGATCGGCCTGCCTGCCGGCAAGCAGCGCTACGGCCTGCTGCTGACCGATGAGGGAACGATCATTGACGACCTGATGTTCGTGAACCGGGGCGCCCCGAGCGCCGCCGGGCCGTCCCAAGGCGCGAGCGCCCCCCCGGGGGGCAGCGACCCACGCACTGCGGGGGAGCGTGGGGGCCAAGAGATCTTCGTCATCGTCAATGGCGCCTGCAAGGTCGGTGACATCGCGCATATCCAGGCTCGGATCGGCCAGCGCTGCGCCGTCACCCCCATGCCGGAGCGGGCGCTGCTGGCCCTGCAGGGCCCACTGGCCGTGACCGCGCTGGCCCGCTTGGTGCCCGGCGTCAAGAAACTGGTGTTCATGACTGGCGCCGCCTTTGACTGGAACGGCGCGGACCTTTTCATCACGCGCAGCGGCTACACCGGCGAAGACGGGTTCGAGATCTCGGTGCACAACGATCAAGCCGAGGCACTGGCGCGCGCCCTGCTTGCCCAGCCCGAGGTCAAGCCGATTGGTCTGGGCGCACGCAACTCGTTGCGCCTCGAAGCCGGCCTGTGCCTCTACGGCAACGACATTGACACCACCACCACCCCGGTCGAGGCCGCGCTGAACTGGGCGATGCAGAAAGTGCGCCGCACGGGCGGCGCCCGGGCCGGCGGCTTCCCCGGCGCGGACAAGGTACTCGGCCAACTGGACGGCACGCTGCCCCTGGCACGCGTGCGCGTCGGGCTGGTGGCCCGCGAGCGCGTGCCCGTGCGAGAGCACGTGAAACTGGAGAACATGGACGGCCAGATCGTCGGCGAAGTCACCAGCGGCTTGCTCTCGCCCACCCTGAACCAGCCGGTGGCCATCGCCTATGTCGAGCCCGACTATGCGGTCGTAGGCACGGAGCTGTTTGCGATGGTGCGTGGCAAGCCGGTACCGATGGAGGTGACCGCGACACCTTTCGTCCCGACCCGCTACCACCGTGGCTGACTCCGACCGCAGCCGTACGCCCTGGAATTCCCCCCCTGTTTCTAGATGACCCATCAATTTTTTGGAGAAACCCATGAGCATGAAATACACAGAAGACCACGAATGGATCAACGTGGAAGGCGATGTCGCCACCGTTGGCATCACCCACCATGCGCAAGATGCCCTGGGTGACGTGGTGTTCGTGGAGCTGCCCGACGTCGGCAAGACCATTGCCCAGAAGGAGGTCGCCGGCGTGGTGGAATCCGTCAAGGCTGCGGCCGACGTGTACATGCCGGTGAGTGGCGAGATCGTTGAAGTCAACGAGGCCCTGCGCGCCGACCCCTCGCTGGCCAACAGCGACCCGCTGGGCGCCGGCTGGTTCTTCAAGGTCAAACTGTCCAGCGCCGGTGAAGTGGCGGCGCTGCTGGACGAGACCGCCTACACCGCGTTCGCGGCCAACGCCTGATTGGCAAAGCCTTGCGTGCGGGGCATTCTGCGGAGTGCCCCGTGCCCAACGTTTTGATCGGGAGTCCTCCATGCTGATGCCATCCGCCCTGCCCTTGGGCGAACTCGAAAACCCCAGCGAATTCATCGCCCGTCACATCGGCATCAGTGCCGCCGACGAGGCCCACATGCTGTCGGTAATCGGCGAGGCCTCGCGCCGCACGCTGATCGACTCCATCGTGCCGCGCAGCATCGCCCGCGGCGCGCCCATGGACCTGCCGCCCGCCGTGACCGAAGCCGCCGCGCTGGCCGAGCTCAAGGCGATGGCGCAGAAGAACCAGGTGCTCAGGAGCTTCATCGGCCAAGGCTACTACGGCACCCACACCCCCGGCGTCATCCTGCGCAACATCCTGGAAAACCCCGCCTGGTACACCGCCTACACGCCCTATCAGGCCGAGATTTCGCAGGGCCGCATGGAGGCGCTGGTCAACTTCCAGACAATGGTGACCGACCTCACCGGCATGGACATCGCCAACGCCTCGATGCTTGACGAGGCCACCGCCGCCGCCGAAGCCATGAC
>JAABQG010000034.1 GCA_011391595.1 Hydrogenophaga sp. | reverse complement strand
GACATGCCGCGCTCGCTGCACGCCAGCCTGAACGAGGTCGTGAGCAACCTGCGGCTGGTCGACAGCGACCCCTACAGCGAAACCCTGCGGCATGCCGGCAAGCTGCGCGCCGACCTGCAGTTCAGCCGCATCGATGAAATCCTGGCCACCGGCCTGCACGCCTACCTGACACAGTTCCTGGACCGGGTCAACACGCTGGGTGGGCGCATCAGCCGCGATTTCCTGGTGCCCTCGGCGGCCTGACGACCTGCGGGCGCGGTGCTCGGCCATGGCCTGAGACAATTCAGGCCATGACTGAAGCCACTCTTTCCGAGACTGTTCCCGCAATTGCGCCCGAAACGCCCCACGAAAACAGCCTGCCACTCGGATGGCTGCACGTCGAATCGCTCGACATCGAAGCCCAGGGCATCGCCCACAAGCCCGACGGCAAGGTCGTCTTCATCGAAGGCGCGCTGCCTTTCGAAGTGGTCAGCATGAACGTGCACCGCAAGAAAGCAAGCTGGGAGGCAGGCACGGTCACGGCCATTCACCAGGAATCGTCGCAACGCGTGCGCCCCGGCTGCCCGCACTTTGGCCTGCACACCGGCGCCTGCGGCGGCTGCAAGATGCAGCATCTGCACGCGGCGGCGCAGGTGGCGGTCAAGCAACGTGTCCTGGAAGACAACCTCTGGCACCTTGGCAAGGTGAAGTCGGAAACCCTGCTGCGCCCGATCGAGGGGCCGACCTGGGGCTACCGCTACAGGGCGCGCCTTTCGGTGCGCCATGTGCACAAGAAGGGCGAGGTGCTGGTGGGCTTTCACGAGCGCAAGAGCCGCTACGTGGCCGACATCCGCGAATGCCACGTGCTGCCGCCGCACGTCAATGCCATGCTGCTGCCGTTGCGCACGCTGATATTCAGCATGGACGCGCGTGAGACCCTGCCGCAGATCGAACTGGCTGGCGGCGACGACGTCACCGCGCTGGTGCTGCGGCATCTGGAGCCGCTGTCCGAAGACGATCTGGCCCGTTTGCGCAGCTTTGCGGTGCAATATGACATGCAGTGGTGGCTGCAGCCCAAAGGCCCCGATACGGTGCATCTGCTTGATGAAGGAGGCCCCTTGCTGGCCTATGCCTTGCCCGATTTCGGCCTCACCATGCCCTTCAAGCCGACCGATTTCACGCAGGTCAACCCGCACATCAACCGCGTGCTGGTGTCGCGCGCGCTGCGTCTGCTGGCCGTGGATAAGACCGAGCGCGTGATCGACTGGTTCTGTGGGCTGGGCAACTTCACGCTGCCGCTGGCCACGCAGGCGCGTGAAGTGCTCGGCATCGAGGGCAGCGAGACCCTGGTGGCCCGTTCGCGCGAGAATTTTGAGAAAAACAAGGCAAAACCCAGCGCCCTACGGTCACTATGCGCTACGGAGTTTGTAGCGCGCAACCTGTTTGAGATGACCCCTGCGATGCTGGTGGCCGACGGCAGCGCCGACAAATGGCTGGTCGACCCGCCGCGCGAAGGCGCTTTTGCGCTGGCCAAGGCCGTCGCCGACCTGCACCAGGCACGCATCGGTGCCGAAGATGCGCCGCCGCTGCCACCCGGCGCAGAACACTGGACGCCTCCGAAGCGCATCGTCTACGTCAGCTGCAACCCCGCCACCCTGGCGCGCGATGCCGGCCTGCTGGTGCACCTGGGCGGCTACCGCTGCGTGCTGGCCGGCGTGGTCAACATGTTCCCGCACACGGCGCATGTGGAAAGCATGGCGGTGTTTGATCTGGCGTGATGGGGAAGGGGGTGGTTCAGTCCGGGTGGCTGGCGGACGAACGGACGATCCTGCCCATGCTCACCCGGGGCCCGACGCCATCGCCCGGCGCCTCGTCCGTGACCCGCTGCCCTATCCGATCTTCACCGTCTTGCCGCCCTGTTCGTACACCTTCTCGCCGCGTTGTCCCTCGGCCAGCGCCACGCCCACGCGCGCCCGGCTGAAGCGGCCGCCAGCGGCCAGGTTATCGAGAAGCACCGAGGCCACATCGTCGTACGACACGATCAGCTCCGGCGCGTGGCGCTTGAACGCCAGCGAAGTCGCAATGCGCGGCAGCCAGCGGGTGTAGCCCGGCCGGGGGAAGGGCCAGACGTCTTTGGAGATGCGCAGATCGGTGCGCGCCTGACCGTTGGCGGACGGCACCATCGGCCCCGGGCACATCAGCGACCAGTCCAGTGTGGAGGCCGCCACTCGCCGGAAATTCGTCTGGTGCGCCTTGTAGAGCGTCGGCACGCCCGGCAGGTCCACCCCCATGACGTCCATGCCCGGCACATCCAGCGCGGCCGCGCCACCGAACAGCCACAGGCGCCCGCCCGGCCCCAGCGCGGCTTCGGCCTGCGTGACCACCCGGTCCACCAGTTGGACGAACGCCGCGCCGTCCGCCACGTAGCCGGCGCAGTTGATGACTACGTCGTGCCCAGTCATTGCATCCCGCAGCGCTGCGGCGTCGTTCACGTCGCTCTCGAAGATGGACAGGCCGGGCGGCACGACGGTGCCCAGCTTTTGCTGCAGTTTGACCCGGTTGCGCACGAAGGCGGTGACCTGATGGCCGCGCGCCAGCCCCTGGGCCAGCAGCCGCTGGCCCATGTTGCCGGTGGCGCCGAGGATGAGGAGTTTCATTAAAAATCGTGTTTCTTGAGCCATAAATCCAGTCTATCTGACCCGACCTGACGAGGTGCACACCGGAGCCGGGCCCTCGGCAGGCACCCTGTAGCTTGCACGCTTCCGGGCATCCCGCCTTTTCAACAGCCGCCAAAGCCTGCTTTAATGCTCGCTGGCCATGTCGCCCCCTTCACGGATCCCAATGCAATGCACCCCCACACCCGCTACCCGCGCCTCTTCGCCCCGCTCGACTTCGGCTTCACCCGCCTGAAGAACCGGGTGTTGATGGGCTCGATGCACACGGGGCTGGAGGAGGCGGAGGGCGGGTTTGCGCGGCTGGCGGCCTACTACGCGGAGCGGGTGCGCGGCGGGGTGGGGATGATCATCACCGGGGGCATTCCGCCCAACGAGGAGGGCGGCTTTGGCGCCAAGCTGTCCACGCCGGAAGAGGCCGATCAGCACCGGCTGATCACCGACGCGGTGCACGCCGCCGATGCGGACGTGAAGATCTGCATGCAGATCCTGCACATGGGCGCGCTGGCGCCCAACCCGGCGTGCGTGGCGCCTTCGGCGGTGAAGTCGCGCATCGCGCCCTACACGCCACAGGCGCTGGACGAGGCCGGCATCGAGAAGCAGCTGGCCGACTTTGCCCACTGCGCCGTGCTGGCCCGCCAGGCGGGGTACGACGGGGTGGAGATCATCGGCTCGGCGGGCTACCTGCTGTCCACCTTCCTGGTGGAAAAGACCAACCTGCGCACCGACGCCTGGGGCGGCCCGTTCGAGCACCGCATGCGCTTCCCCGTGGAGGTGGTGCGCCGGGTGCGCGCGGCCGTGGGGGCGGACTTCATCCTGATCTTCCGCATCGCCGCGATGGACATGCTCGAAGGCGGGCTGGCCTGGGACGAGATCGTGACGCTGGCGCGCGCGGTGGAGGCCGCTGGCGTCAACATCCTGAGCACGCACTTCTGCTGGCACGAGGCGCCGGTGCCCACCATCGCCACCATGGTGCCGCGCGCGGCCTTTGCGTCGGTCACCGGGCGCCTTCGCAAAGCGGTGACAGTGCCGGTGATCACCAGCAACCGCATCAACATGCCCGAGGTGGCCGAGGCGGTGCTGGCGCGCGGCGATGCGGACCTGGTGTCGATGGCGCGGCCGATGCTGGCCGACCCCGAATGGGTGAACAAGGCGCGCGAAGGCCGTGAGGACGAAATCAACACCTGCATCGCCTGCAACCAGGCCTGCCTGGACCACACCTTTGGCGGCTACAAGCAAGTGAGCTGCCTGGTGAATCCGCGCGCCTGCAACGAGACACTGCTGAACTACCAGCCGACCCCGGCACCCAAGCGGCTGGCTGTGGTGGGTGCCGGGCCGGCGGGGCTGGCCTATGCAACGGTGGCGGCGCAGCGTGGGCACGCGGTGACGCTGTTCGACAGCGCCCCAGAGATCGGCGGGCAGTTCAACCTGGCCAAGCGCATCCCCGGCAAGGAGGAGTTTTTTGAAACGCTGCGCTACTACCGCCGGATGATCGACGTGCACGGCATCGACCTGCGGCTGGGCACGCGGGTGGACGCGCCAGCGCTGCAGGTGGGCGGTTTTGACGAGGTGATCGTGGCCACGGGCATCGCGCCGCGCCGGCCCGAGATCGAGGGGATCGAGCACCCCAAGGTGGTGAGCTACATCGACGTGATCCTGGGCCGCCAGCCGGTGGGCCAGCGCGTGGCGATCATGGGGGCGGGGGGCATCGGCTTCGACGTGGCGGAACTCATCACGCATGCGGGGCCGTCGGGTGCGACCGACATCGACGTGTTCGCGCGCGAGTGGGGCATCGACTTTGCCAACCACCCGCGCGGTGGCGTGACCGGCGTCGTGCCGCAGGTGGCCTCCAGCGGGCGCAGCGTGACGCTGCTGCAGCGCAAGACGGACCCCGTGGGCAAGACCCTGGGCCGCACCACCGGCTGGACGCACCGCGCCACGCTGGCGCGTCGGGGTGTGCGTTTGGTCAATGGTGTGGAATACCTGAAGGTGGACGACGCCGGCCTGCATGTTCGAGTGCACGGCGAGCCGCAACGGCTCGACGTTGACACCGTGATCGTCTGCGCCGGCCAGCTGCCGCTACGGACGCTGTACGACGAGCTGGTGGCGACGGACGTGAAGGCCACGCTGGTCGGCGGCGCCTTCGAGGCGTCGGAGCTGGACGCCAAGCGCGCGATCGACCAGGCCAGCCGGCTGGCCGCGGTGGTGTAAAAGGGCGAGATTCGGGGATATTTCAAGCTTTTTTGGCACTATCCCAGCGTGGAATGGTCATAGTCTGCTATTGAATCAGGATGATTCAAGGCGGTGGCAAAAGACCCGTTGGGGCGCGCCGCCCGGCGAGGCTCGGCCCGGTGCCACTTCAGCTCAACGCCGCGTCGGAATGCGCCACACCACCCAGGCGCCGACCAGGCCCAGCGCGACCACCGTGGCCTGCAGCCAGGGCCGCCCCATGAGTTGCCAGGCGGACAGCGCCACCATGGTCAGCATGAGGGTGGTGGAAATCCACTTGATCCGCAGCGGCAGGGAGCGGTGGGCCTCCCAGTCGCGCACCATGGGGCCGAGGTAGCGGTGTTGTGTGAGCCAGCGGTGCAGGCGCGGCGATGCCTTGGCAAAACACACGGCGGCCAGCAGCACGAACGGCGTCGTGGGCAGGCCTGGCAGAATCACGCCGAGCAGGCCGAGCCCCAGGGAAATGACGCCTGCCGCGACCAGCAGCCCCTGGCGCACCTTGCCGGCTGTCGTCAGTGCGCCCATGGACCGAGCGGGTGGTGGGCCACGGCCACCGCGACCATGTAGGCGACGGTGGCCAGTGCCAGCCCGAAAAACACGGCCCTGGCGGCACGGCCCTGCGCACGCTTGAGCGCAAATGTTCCCAGCACCACGTACACCGGCAACAGCAGGAGCTTGACGCCGAGCCAGGCCTGGCCGGTCAGGGGCATGCCCAGCATCCACCACAGGCTGACCCCGGCCAGCAGCAGGCAGGTGTCGATGACCACGCTGGTCGATCGCACCGCCGGGTTCATCGGCCAGCGCGCGGCCGCGAGCGTGGCCACGCCGCGCAGCACGAACAGCAGCACACTGGCGCCCACCAGGGCCATGTGGGCTGATTTCAGCAAAGGGTAGGCGGAATAGGGCATCGGGCGGCAAGGGAGCGGCAGCCTGCCGCCGCGCGCGAGGCGTATTCTCGCCCGTTCAATGGGTCTGCCCCTGCAGGGACAACGAAAAAGGGCCCGCAGGCCCTTTTTCTGGAGTGCATGGCGACGTCGCCATCCGGGTTCAAGGCAATCAATCGCGCTCGCCGCCCATGATGCCCAGCAGGGCGAGCAGGCTCTGGAACACGTTGACGATGTCCAGGTACAGGGCCAGGGTGGCGCTGATGTAGTTGGTCTCGCCGCCATCGACGATCTGCTTCAGGTCGTACAGCATGTAGGCGCTGAAGATGCCGATGGCCATGACCGAGATCACCATCATGCCGGCGGTGGAGCCGACGAAGACGTTGATGATGCCGCCGACCAGGATGGCCAGCGCGCCGACGAACAGCCACTTGCCCATGCCCGACAGGTCACGCTTGATCACGCTGGACAGGCTGGCCATGACGAAGAACACGCCAGCGGTGCCGCCGAAGGCCGTCATGATCAGGTCCGGGCCGTTCTTGAAGCCCAGCACCATGGCGATCATGCGCGAGAGCATCAGTCCCATGAAGAACGTGAAGGCCAGCAGCACCGGTACGCCGGCGGCGGAATTCTTGGTCTTGTTGATGGCGTAGATGAAGCCGAAAGCGCCACCCAGGAAAACGACCAGGCCGACGCCGCCGCTCAAGGACTTGGTGATGCCGGTGGCCACGCCCAGCCAGGCGCCCAGCACGGTGGGCAGCAGGCTCAGCGCCAGCAGCCAGTAGGTGTTGCGCAGGACACGGTTGCGTTCGCCCTGCGAGACGACTGGACCATAACCGGCTTGTTGGTCCATGGTTTGCACGCGATCGTTCATGAATCAGACTCCTTGTTGGGCTGCACCTTGCAGCCGTCGTAGTGTAGTGGAGCCGCAAATCGCCCCAAGGTTCCCCTCGGGGGATTCCTTCAAGCTGTGTGGATTTGCGGGTCAAGACCGTTTTACCCTGGATGACGGTAACGCCAGCGGTCAGAAAAGCTATGCTTGCTCTCTTTAAACAACGTGCCCCGGGAAACACCGCCATGAAAAACACTTACGCGCTCGAATCCTCCGATATCAAGTCCATCGCCGCTGCTGCCGAGGCCGAAGCGCTCAGGAACAAATGGGCGGTGACCATCGCCATCGTGGACGGCGGCGGGCACCTTCTGCACCTGCAGCGCCTGGACGGCGCCGCGCCGATTTCCGCGCACATCGCACCCGCCAAGGCCCATACCGCCGCCATGGGACAGCGCGAGAGCAAGTTCTACGAGGACGTGATCAACGGCGGGCGCGTGTCCTTCCTGAGCGCACCCGACCTCAAGGGCCTGCTCGAAGGCGGGGTGCCGATCATGAAGGACGGTCAGTGCCTGGGCGCGGTCGGCGTGAGCGGTGTGAAATCGACCGAAGATGCACAGGTTGCCCGTGCCGGCATTGCCGCCATCGGTCTTTGATCGCTGCAAACTGCCCTTTGATGGGGGCTGCCTTTGGCAGGTGCTGGTGAGGCGCTCGGTCTGCGGCAGGGACAGGCTTTTACGCGCGGCCGCCAGCCCCCTCACACCTCGGTCGGGCCTGCGCGGGATGGCACAGAAAGGTGCAGGACGACCTTTTTCGGGTCGAGCTTGTCAAGCGTGCGGTTCAGGCGCGACAGCAGCAGCGAGACGTCTTTCTCCTCCTCGGGTTGAAAATCCATCGCAGTGTCCGGCAATGCCACTGACACGATCCGGAAGCGTCGGGAGAGGTGCGGCGGTAGCGGGGCGACACCCGCGAGTCCCTTGGCGATGATGTGCTGCACGAACACGTGAAGCATGGCAGGGCGGTACGGGGCCTCCAGCAAGATGGCGAACCGGGTGTCGGCCACGCGGCAGACCGTGTCGACATCGCGCACCAGCTTCGAAAGTTGCGAGGCGGCTACGACCAGCGCGCGGTCACCCATCTCCCGCCCCTCGGTGGCCACGATGTCGGCGTGGTTGGAAAGGTCCACCAGGACCAGCGCGCACTCCTGGCCGTTTCGTCGCGCCCGGCGCAGAGCATCTGCCAGGCGCAACAGCAACACCGGCAGCACGGTCAATCCAGTCAGGGGGTCGGTACTGTCGATCACGCGCATGCGGGCCCTGTTCTCATTGAATTCCTTCGCCCGGCGATGCAGGATAAACAGCAGCAACGGAATTTCAATGGCGGAACCAATCAGCACCGCGTACTGCGTGGCCCAACTGTCGGGCAGCATGCCTGCGCTGCGAAGCGCCGGGAAGGGGTAGGCAAGGTGAAGCGGCAGGAATCCCAGCGCGGTCCAGCCCGCGTGGACCTCGCCTTTCCGCCAGGCCCAGATGCAGACGGCCATGCTCAGCAGCACCGAGAGCAACCCATAAAGGTTCAGCAGTTTGAATGCGGCGGGACTGAGGAAAAGGAAATAGAGTGCCGGGTAGAGAAAGCCGGCCAGGGACCACGCCGTCACAAAACGGTAAAGGCCCCGGCTATGCCGCGAGAGTGCGCTGACTTCGCGCACGAACCAGATCCCCGAGGCGGTCAACCAGAGCATGAAAAGCGCTGGCGCCATGTCGTTCCATCGCGCCATGCCCGGCCACAGGAGCAGGCCACCCAGGCCAGTGAAGGACACCTGGAAGCCCAGCATGCAGGTCACGTAGGTGACGTAGGCAATGAAGACGCGGTCGGCGTACAAGCGCGCATGCACCCAGCCCAGAAACAGGACCAGCAGGCCAAAACCGAGGTAGCCGCCCAGCAGCAGCAAGGACAGGTCACGCTGAGCCTGAAGGTTCCTTGCATCTACCAGCCGCAGGCTGGCACTGACCGGTGATGGGTGGTTCTCCAGACGCAGCCAGACCGGGCCGGCCGACGCGACATCGAGCGAGAACACCGGCATGCGGTCCGGGTGTGACCAGGACTTCACTGGCAGGTGATCGCCGGCCTGCTGAATTTTCCATCGGCCGTCCGGGCCCATCTGGTACATCGTCGCCAGATTGGTGAATGCTGCGCCTTCGATCACCAGGTACCACGTCTGCGACGCATCGAGCGCCGGAGGTTCATAGCGCAGCCACAGCGCACCGCGGTCAATCTCGAACGAGCGGGGGCGTTGCAGGGCCTGAACTGCCTCGGCGGGCAGGCGGGTGACGTCCTCGATGGTCGCGCGGCCTGTGACGTCGACCCAGTACCGGGTATCCGCGGTGACGAAATCGCCGGAACTGGCGGCCCAGGCGGGCGAAATGGTCAGACCGAGCACCAGCAGCACGCCGGTGAGCCAGCACCGTGCCCAAGACCACCTGGGACTCTCCCGCATGTCAACCTCCTGAACGACTGCTATCCCTGCCCGCGCGTCCGGCACCGCCGTGGGCCAGGTGGACGCGCGGGGCTGTGATCATGCCATTCGGCCGCGCCGCTGCGCATTGGGTCCAGTACCTGTTCCGGAAGGCCCCGGGGCCGGGTCTTGCCCAGCCTTATGCGGCCCAGCAATTGGTGGCGGGCGCGTGCGTATCCCCGAACCCGGACGGCTCGGGCTATTTGGTCAGGATCAGCTTGCCCAGCCGGGTGCAATGCAGGCGGTAGATCTCGCCGTTGTGGCTGATCGCAGCCGTGCGCTGGCCCTGAAACAGCGCCACGCTTTCGACGGGAGCCGCGTCCGCACGCGTCGGCGCCGTCGGCTGGGCCGCGCGGGGGTCTGGGGTTTCAGGCGTCAGGATCGGTTTTGCCAGCATGGGGCCATCACGGCTTCGGTTCGGTGATGAACCCGATCTTCCGGATGCCGGCCTGCTGCGCCGCCGCCATGGCTTGGGCCACGCGCTCGTAGCGCACCGCCTTGTCGCCTCGGATGTGCAGGTCGGGTTGCGGGTCTTTTCGGCCCTCGGCCAGCAGCATGGCGGTCAGGGCCTCGTCGGAAACCGCCGATTCGTTCCAGTAATACTTGCCGTCGGCCTGCACCGACAGGCGCACGGTTTCCGGCTTGACCACCTCGCGCTGGTTGCTCACGCGCGGCAGGTCCACGTTGACCGCGTGCTTCATTACGGGCACGGTGATGATGAAGATGATCAGCAATACCAGCATCACGTCCACGAAGGGCGTCATGTTGATCTCGTTCATCACCTCGTCGGGCTCGTCTTGTGTTCCGAATGCCATGGTGTGTCCTTGGTGGCGGCGCCCGGTCAGGCTTTCTTCATCGGCACGACCGTGCCGGCGGCGCCGCCGCCGCTCACGCGGGCACCCGTCACCAGATAGGCGTGCAGGTCGTGGGCAAAGCGGTTGAGCCGGGTCAGGATGTGCTTGTTGCCGCGCACCAGCGCGTTGTAGCCCAGCACGGCGGGAATCGCCACCGCCAGCCCTAGCGCGGTCATGATCAAGGCCTCGCCAATCGGCCCGGCCACCTTGTCGATGGTCGCCTGGCCGGCCGCGCCGATGCTCATCAGCGCGTGGTAGATGCCCCAGACCGTGCCAAAAAGACCGATGAAGGGGGCCGTGGAGCCGACCGAGGCCAGCACCGCCAGGCCGGTCTGCAGCCGGGCGGTGGTGTCGTCGATCGAGTTGCGCAGGCAGCGGGTGACCCAGTCGCTGACGTCCAGCGCGTCGTGCAGTTCGGTGCGGGCCGATCCTTCGCGGCGGCGCACATGGGCAGCGGCTTCGCGACCTTCCACGGCGAGCTGATGGAACGGGTTGTCGGCCTGCGGCCCGAGCTTGGCCAGACCCTCGGCAAAGTCGGCACTGTGCCAGAACGGCTCAGCGCTGCTGGCCAGCCTGCGGTACCTCAGGATATCGAGCGCCTTGATCAGGATGACGATCCACGACGCGAGCGACATGCCCAGCAGCAGCAGGGCGACACCTCGGGTGACCCAGTCCCCCTGCAGCCAGACGTTGACGAGGCCGAATTTGGAATCCATGACTTGATTACTCCAGAACAAAATTGATGGGGACGTTGAACCACATGGCCTCGGCCACGCCGGCGCGCTTGCCAGGCACGTAACGCCACTTCATGACCGTGGCCAGCGCGGCCTGGTCCAGCCGCTCGTAGCTGCTCGAGGTGCGGATCTCCGCTTTCTGCGGCAGGCCGTCGGCGCCGATCAGCACCCGCACCACCACCTTGCCCTGTTCACCCATGCGTTTGCTCATGGGCGGGTAGGCGGGCCGGGGGTTGTTCAGGTAGTCGGCGTCGGTGGAGGGCAACTCGACCCGGGCTGGCGCAGGCGGGCCGAATGGCGCGGCGGGTGTGACGGCCACGGGAGCGCCGATGGGCGAGGCCGGCGGCTGGGGCATGAGCACGCCGACGGGCGCGCTGGGCGTCGGGGTCTGATCGGCAATGGCCAGTGGCTGTGGGGCGGGTTGGGCCGCCGGGCGCGGCGCGACCTGTCTCGGCTGCGGGGCAGGGATCTTTGGTGGGCGTGGACTTGGGAGGTCGACCTTGGGCGCGGGTGGGGTGATGAGGTCGCTGAGGATTTCGACCGGCACCACGACCTCCGCCACGCGGCGCAGCAAACCTGACTGCAACGCCCAAAGCGCCGCGATGTGGAAGACCACGACGCTGCTGGCGATCACGAGAATACGGTTCATTTCCGTTTGAACGGAGGAGGGCGGGGCGAGAATCATAGTGCAGGGGCACAGGACCCGTGCCGCGGAAGGTGTCGCGGCGGCTTGGGCGCGGGAACTGAACCTGAATGGATGAACAGAACCGGTCTGATCCAGCGTCCAATATTCTATGTTTGCTATAGAAAAAGAATTATTCAGTAGGTCAACCGCTCCGGCCGGATCTCCTGCAGGATGGTGGTGGCAATCTCTTCGATCGACTTGGTCGTGGTGCTGAGCCAGCGAATGCCTGAGCGGCGCATCATCGCTTCGGCTTCCGACACCTCCATGCGGCAATTCTCCAGGCTGGCATAGCGCGACTTGGGGCGGCGCTCATTGCGGATTTCCGAGAGGCGCTCGGGCAGGATGGTCAGTCCGAAAATCTTGCCCCGAAACGGCATGAGTGCCGGTGGTAGCTGCCGACGCTCGAAATCCTCAGGAATCAATGGGTAGTTGGCAGCCTTGAGTCCGTGCTGCATCGCGAGGTAGAGGCTGGTCGGGGTCTTGCCGCTGCGACTGACGCCCACCAGGATCACGTCTGCGCCCTGGAGGTCGCGGTTGGACTGGCCGTCATCGTGGGCCAGTGAGAAATTGATCGCGTCGATTCGGTCGTGGTATTCCTTGCTCTTGCTGGCGTCGCTGAACCGGCCTACGCGGTGGTGGGACTTGATCCCGAGTTCCACCTCCAGCGGCGCCACGAAGGTGCCCACCATGTCGAGCAGCATGCCCTTGCAGTGGTCCTGAATGACTTTGAGGACTTCCATGTTGACCACCGTGGTGAACACAATGGGTTTGCACCCTTCAAGTTCGCCGGTGTGGTTGATCTGCCGCACCGCCTGGTGTGCCTTGTCTGCGGTGTCGGTGAAAGGCAGCCGCACATGGCGCGCTTTCATGTCGAACTGGGCCAGAACGGCATTGCCAAAGGTTTCGGCGGTAATGCCGGTGCCGTCAGAAATGAAAAAGACGCTGCGGTTGGGCATAGGTGGTTTTGGTGTTCAGGACACTGCAAATGTAATATGAGTGGTCGGGCCTAGAATGACAGCGGTGAGCCCGGTCGGCCAGTCAGGCGGGCCAGAGTCTCACCAGATTTTTGAATGTTCCGCCTTTCCATGCGCTGCACCGACCGATTCGAACAACACCAAAGTCATCGGGTTTCCGACGGAGACCTGCGCAGCCGTGACCGGTTTATTACTTCTGGAGCCTTCCCATGTCTGCACTTTTCAGCCCGACCGCCTTGGTCGTACCGTTTGAGAACCTGAGAATGACCGATGTCGAGGCGGTGGGCGGCAAGAACGCCAGCCTCGGCGAAATGATTTCCCAGTTGCCTTCGGGGGTTCGGGTGCCCACGGGGTTTGCCACCACCGCGCATGCCTTCCGCCAGTTCCTTCAGCATGACGGCCTGACGGCCCGTATCAACGCACGTCTGGATGCGCTTGACACTGACGATGTGCGCGCGTTGGCCGAGGCGGGTGCAGAGATTCGCGCCATGGTCGAATCCCAGCCTTTCCCCGCCGATCTTGAGGCGGCGATTCGCGACGCCTTCACATTGCTGAGCAGCGGTAACGCGGCGGCGACCTTTGCCGTGAGGTCCTCGGCGACGGCCGAGGATCTGCCGGACGCTTCGTTCGCGGGCCAGCAGGAAACGTTCCTGAATGTGCATGGCATTGAGGATGTGCTGCACAAGATGAAGGAGGTGTTTGCCTCGCTCTACAACGATCGCGCCATCAGCTATCGCGTGCACAAAGGCTTTGCCCACGCCGATGTCGCGTTGTCTGCCGGCGTGCAGCGCATGGTGCGTTCGGACCTGGGCGCGGCGGGCGTGATGTTCACCATCGATACCGAAACCGGCTTTGAAGACGTCGTGTTCATCACGTCCAGCTACGGGCTCGGCGAGACCGTGGTGCAGGGCGCGGTCAACCCGGACGAGTTTTATGTCCATAAGCCCATGTTGCGTGATGGCAAGCGGGCGGTGATCCGCAGAAGCCTGGGCTCCAAACTGATCGAGATGGTGTTCACGTCTCCTGAAGAGAAAGCGGCGAGCGGCAAACTGGTCAAGACGGTCGACGTGCCTACCGAGCAGCGCAACCGCTACTCGCTGTCCGACGCAGACGTCGAGCAGTTGGCCCGCTACGCGCTGGTGATCGAGCAGCACTATGGCCGCCCCATGGACATCGAGTGGGGCAAGGACGGTGCCGACGGCCTGCTCTACATCCTGCAGGCGCGACCCGAAACGGTGAAGAGCCAGGCGCAGGGCAAGGCCGAGATGCGCTACAAGCTCAAGGGACGCGGCGCCGTGCTCGCCGAGGGGCGTGCAATCGGGCAGAAGATCGGGACCGGCCCGGTACGTCTGGTGCACAACCTGTCCGAGATGGACAAGGTGCAGGCGGGCGACGTGCTCGTCACCGACATGACCGATCCGAACTGGGAGCCGGTGATGAAACGCGCCAGCGCTATCGTCACGAACCGGGGTGGGCGCACCTGCCATGCGGCCATCATTGCCCGCGAACTGGGCATTCCTGCGGTCGTCGGCTGTGGCGACGCCACTGAAAGGCTGAACGACGGCACGCTGGTGACGGTCAGTTGTGCCGAGGGTGATACCGGTTTCGTCTACGACGGCTTGCTTGAAACCGAGGTGACCGAAGTTGCGCGCGGCGCCATGCCCGAAATCGGCCTCAAGATCATGATGAACGTGGGCAATCCGCAACTCGCGTTCGACTTCTGCCAGTTGCCCAATGCCGGCGTCGGGCTGGCGCGCCTTGAGTTCATCATCAACAACAACATTGGGGTGCACCCCAAGGCGATCCTGGACTACCCGAACATCGATGCCGACCTGAAAAAGGCGGTTGAATCGGTCGCGCGTGGCCACGCCTCACCGCGCGCCTTCTACGTGGACAAGGTGGCCGAGGGGGTGGCGACGATCGCCGCCGCGTTCTGGCCCAAACCGGTGATCGTGCGCCTTTCGGACTTCAAGAGCAATGAGTACCGCAAGTTGATCGGCGGTAGCCGCTACGAGCCGGAAGAAGAGAACCCCATGCTCGGATTCCGCGGGGCGGCCCGCTACATCAGCGCAGAGTTCAGGGAGGCTTTCGCCATGGAATGCGAGGCAATACGGCGAGTGCGCAACGACATGGGCTTGACCAATGTGCAGGTGATGGTGCCGTTCGTCCGCACCCTCGGTCAGGCAGATCGCGTGACCCAGTTGCTGGGTCAGCAGGGACTGCAACGCGGCGAGAACGGGCTGAAGCTCATCATGATGTGCGAGGTGCCGAGCAATGCCATCCTCGCGGAGCGATTTCTGCAGTACTTTGACGGGTTTTCAATCGGATCGAATGACCTGACGCAACTCACGCTGGGGCTGGACCGCGACTCCGGGCTGGAACTGCTGGCAGTTGATTTTGATGAGCGAGATCCTGCCGTTACGGCATTGATTTCCCAGGCGATCCGGGCCTGTCTGACCCAGGGCAAGTACATCGGGATCTGCGGTCAGGGGCCCAGCGATCATCCGGACTTTGCCCTGTGGTTGCGAGACCAGGGCATCAGTTCCATTTCCCTGAACCCCGACTCGGTGATCGACACCTGGAAGCAACTGGCCGGGTGAGCGGGCAAGGACGCCCGAAAAAGCGTTGTCCGTCCGGCAGGCCCCAGCAGATCAGACCCGCGTTTCGTGGAAATGAGGGATCATTGAAAAAGATTGAACCGGCCTGAAGGGTCTTGACGATGCCACATGGAGACACTGCGCAAGGACAATCACGTCGCCGGTACTGGCGTAGCAACCTTCGCCTGACGGCTGGTTTGCTGTCGATCTGGTTTGTCGCGACCTTTGTCATGAGTTACTACGCGCGTGACTTGAATTTCAGCTTTTTTGGCTGGCCATTCAGCTTCTGGATGGGCGCGCAGGGCTCACTGGCCGTCTACTGTTTCATCGTGTGGTTTTATGGGTGGTACATGGGGCTGCTCGATATCCGGCACGGCTTCGAGGAGCGCGAGGAATGAAGCATGTCCGGAGCGTCTGAAGGCAGCCCCGGACCGGCAGAGTCGCTGAGCGCCCGTCGGGCGTTTCGCAGGAACCTCGACAAGGTGTACGGTTGGTATACGGCCGGTTTCTTGGTTTTCGTGCTGGCGCTGGCCGTTTTTGAGCAGATGGGGCTTTCCCGGCGCTGGATTGGCATCATTTTCCTGCTCGCCACCCTATTGCTGTACGCGGGGATCGGCATCATGAGCCGGACCACCGACGCGGTAGAGTATTACGTCGCGGGACGTCGGGTGCCGGCGGTCTACAACGGCATGGCGACGGGCGCGGACTGGATGTCGGCGGCATCGTTCATCAGTCTGGCGGGGACTCTCTACCTCACCGGGTACAGCGGCCTGGCCTTCATCATGGGCTGGACCGGTGGTTACTGCCTGGTGGCCCTGTTTCTGGCGCCCTATCTGCGAAAGTTCGGGCAGTTCACGATTCCCGATTTTTTGGGCGCGCGCTACGGTGGCAACGTGCCGCGCTTTCTTGGGATCCTGGCGGCGATCCTCTGCTCGTTCACTTATGTGGTGGCGCAGATTTATGGCGTGGGTCTGATTACATCGCGCCTGACCGGCGTGGCCTTCGAACTAGGTATTTTCCTCGGGCTGGGCGGCATTCTGGTGTGTTCGTTTCTGGGCGGAATGCGCGCGGTGACCTGGACGCAGGTGACGCAGTACATCGTGCTGATCACGGCCTACCTGTTGCCCGTGATATGGCTCTCGGTCAAGCAGACGGGCGTGCCGGTGCCCCAGGCGATCTACGGTTTCCAGCTGGAAAAGGTCACTGCGCTGGAGAAGCGCCTGACGGCCGATCCTGGAGAGGTTGAAGTCCGCGAGATTTTCAGAAAGCGCTCCGCGGAGCTGGCCGAGAAGCTGAAGGATCCTCGCGCTGCGCTGCGCTCAGACAAGTCAGACGCCGTGAAGAGATCCGCCGAACTCAAGGCGGCGCATGCGCCAGACTCTGATATTGTGGCGGCGGAAAAAGCGCTCTATGGCCTGCCCAAGGATGAGGCTGCTGCGCTCAAGACATGGACGGCTGCCCGGGCGGTGGCTGACGCCAAGGCCAAACCCCTGAACGGGATGCCGCTGCACGGGCAGCAGTTTTCCGGGGATCCAAAAGGAACACCGGCCGAGCAACTGGAATTTGAGGTGTCACGGCGGAACTTTCTGGCCCTGATCTTCTGCCTGATGCTTGGCACGGCCGCCTTGCCACATATCCTCATGCGCTACTACACAACGCCGAGCGTCAAGGAGGCACGGGAGTCCGTTTCGTGGTCACTTTTTTTCATATTTCTGCTGTACTTCACTGCGCCGGCACTGGCGGTGCTCGTGAAATACGAGGTTTTTCAAGTGCTGGTGGGCACGCCTTTTGACCAGCTCCCCCAATGGATGCTGGCCTGGAGCAAGGTTGACCCGAACCTGCTCTCGGTTGTCGACGTGAATCATGACAACATCCTGCAGCTCAATGAGCTCTCCATTGACGGCGACATCATCGTGCTGGCCACGCCGGAGATCGGGGGCTTGCCCTATGTGGTCTCGGGGCTGGTGGCGGCCGGCGGGCTGGCGGCAGCACTGTCGACGGCCGACGGCCTTTTGCTCACCATTGCCAGTGCGTTGAGTCACGACCTCTATTACAAGATGATCGACCCCAACGCGTCGACCGCGCGCCGTGTGACGATCTCCAAGGTGTTGCTGCTGATCGTGGCACTGAGCGCCGCTTATCTGGCCGCCCAGAAACCCGCGGATATCCTGTTTCTGGTGTCTGCCGCCTTTTCGTTTGCGGCCGCTGCGTTTTTTCCAGCGTTGACATTGGGCATCTTCTGGAAGCGTGCGACGGGGCTTGCCGCGTCGCTGGGCATGGTTTTCGGCTTGGGCATCACCTTCTTTTACATGTTGACGACACAACCCTGGTTGCGCCACATCTTCGGAGTCACTTCACCGGTGGTGCTATGGTGGGATATCCAGCCCATCTCGGCAGGTGTATTTGGCGTGGTGCTGGGTTTTATCGTCATTGTTGTGGTCAGCCTGCTGACGCCAGCGCCGGGGAAGGCGGTTGAGGATCTGGTCGATTTCGTGCGCTATCCCCGACTCGACGAACAGTAGGGCAAATCAGCGCGCTGGGCTCGTCGCCCACCGCACCCTTGGGCAGGCTATAATTCGAAATTCCGCCTTGCTGCACTCCGATTCGACGCCGGGGGCAGCTCACATCAAGCCCTCTTCGGGTTATCCACAAGGAGTCTCAATGCGTCATTATGAAATCATTTTGCTGATCCATCCAGATCAGAGCGAACAGGTTCCGGCCATGCTGGAGCGCTACAAGGGCATGATCACCGCCGGCGGTGGCAAAGTGCACCGCGTGGAGGACTGGGGTCGCCGTCAGTTGGCCTACCAGATCAACAAACTGGGCAAGGCCCATTACCTGTGCGTCAACATCGAGGCCGATCAGGCCGTGATGGCTGAACTCGAGCATGCCTTCAAATTCAATGACGCGGTGCTTCGTCACCTGACTGTACAGAAGAAGCAGGCCGAAACAGGCCCTTCTTCGATGATGAAGACGGTCGAGCGCGAGGAAGCCCGCAAGTCTAACCAAGCCGAGTACGCAGCCTGATACAGCCTGTCAGCGCGGTGTGAACCACGTTGTCCTGACAGCATGTATCAGCGAGGCCAAGGCCTTGCGGTACACGCCGGCTGGTCTGCCTGCCCTTGATCTGCGGCTCGAACATGAGTCCAGCGTCGAGGAAGCCGGTCAGACCCGACAAGTCAAGACAGCGATCAAGGCCGTTGCCCTGGGCGCCCTCGCCGAAAGACTCGGCGTTCAACCCATCGGCAGCCTCTGGAGGTTCAGTGGCTTTCTGGCCACCCCGCGCAATGGCAAGCTCGTCGTGCTTCATATTCAAGAGTTTCAGCAAGATTAATTTTTCAGGAGTCCATCATGGCCGGACCAAAACGTTTCACCAAAGACAAGCGCCCGAAGCGCCCCGCACAAAACCTGCTGTTCA
This sequence comes from Hydrogenophaga sp., assembly GCA_011391595.1. Taxonomy (GTDB): domain Bacteria; phylum Pseudomonadota; class Gammaproteobacteria; order Burkholderiales; family Burkholderiaceae_C; genus JAABQG01. The sequence continues at coordinate 21,098 of JAABQG010000034.1, read as the reverse complement.
AGCGCAAGCGCTTTTGCCGCTTCACCGTGACCGGTGTCGTCGAAATCGACTACAAGGACATGGACACCTTGCGTGATTTCATCGCCGAAAACGGCAAGATCATCCCGGCACGCCTGACCGGCACCCGCGCAATTTTCCAGCGTCAGCTCAACACGGCCATCAAGCGTGCGCGTTTCCTCGCCATGCTGCCGTACAGCGACCAGCACCGCATCTAAGGAGCACGACCATGCAAATCATTCTGCTCGAAAAAGTAGTGAACCTCGGCGACCTCGGCGAGATCGTCAAGGTCAAGGACGGCTACGCCCGAAACTTTCTGATCCCCGGTGGGCGCGCCCGTCGTGCCACCGAAGCCAACAAGGCCGCTTTCGAGGCACGCCGTGTTGAGCTGGAGAAGGTCGCCGCCGCCAAATTGCAGGAAGCCCAGGCTCAAGGCGAGAAGCTGGCTGGCAGCACCATCAAGCTGACCCAGAAGGCCGGCGTCGATGGACGCCTTTTCGGCTCTGTCACCAATCACGACATCGCTGAAGAACTCAACAAGCAAGGCTATAAAGTGGCCAAGGCGCAAGTTCGCATGCCCAATGGCCCGATCAAGCTGGTCGGCGACAGCACGGTGAGCGTGTCCCTGCACACCGACGTGCTTGTGGACATCACCGTGACGGTGTACGGCGAATCCGCCTGATCCGCGGCATCCCGGTAAAAGCCGTCGGGTTTGCGCCCGGCGGCTTTTTTCATGGAATCGGCATCGTTTGTCCACAGTTTTGCCCGATAAATCCAAGGCGATTCCACATCTTGTCCACAGGCTTGTCCGGTGACGATTGACGCCAAGCGGCGTAGCATTCGAGTGTTGAAGGATTCCACCATGTCGGCAGTATTCCCCACGGATTTTTCCGGTGACGTTGACGATTTTCCACGTGACCGGCAAGTTGCGCAGTTGCGCATTCCTCCGCATTCGATCGAGGCGGAATCGAGCGTCCTGGGCGGGTTGCTGCTTGACAACGGTGCCTGGGATCGCGTAGGCGACCTGCTCGTGGACAGCGATTTTTACCGCTACGAGCACCGCCTCATCTATGGCGCCACCGGGGCGCTTATCAACGCATCCAAGCCGGCGGATGTCATCACGGTATTTGAGCACCTGCAGAACCAGGGCAAGGCGGATGAGGCGGGTGGCTTGGCCTATCTGAATTCTCTCGCGCAGTATGTTCCGAGCGCGAGCAACATTCGGCGCTATGCGGAGATCGTGCGCGAGCGTTCCATCCTGCGCAAGCTGGTGAGCGCCAGCGACGAAATTGCCACCAACGCCTTTAATCCCCAAGGCAGGGCGGTTGACAGGATTCTCGACGAAGCCGAGCAGAAGATATTCAATATCGGCGAGGAAGGCTCGCGCATGAAGCAAGGCTTTCAGTCCATGGATTCGCTGGTAGTCAAGTTGCTCGACCGTGTTCAGGAAATGGCCGACAACCCGAATGACATCACGGGTGTGCCTACCGGGTTTTATGACCTGGACCGTATGACCTCTGGTCTGCAGGCGGGCGATATGGTGGTGCTGGCGGCCCGCCCGTCCATGGGCAAAACAGCCTTTGCGATCAACATCGCCGAGCATGTCGCACTCAATGAAGGGCTGCCGGTTGCCGTTTTCTCGATGGAGATGGGAGCCTCCCAGCTTGCTGTGCGTATCGTCGGCTCGATTGGACGCATTGACCAGGGCCACCTGCGCACCGGAAAACTCAGTGACGACGAGTGGCCCCGCCTTACCGAGGCGATCGAGCGGCTGCGCACAGTGTCTCTGCACATCGACGAAACGCCGGGTCTCACAACCAGTGAATTACGCGCCAATGCCCGTCGCCTAGCGCGCCAGTGTGGCAAGCTCGGCCTGATTGTGGTGGACTACCTGCAGTTGATGAGTGGCTCCAGCTCGGCGGGCGACAACCGGGCGACGGAGCTGGGTGAAATCTCCCGCGGACTGAAAATGTTGGCCAAGGAACTGCAGTGCCCGGTGATCGCACTCTCACAGCTCAACCGCAGCGTGGAAACCCGCACCGACAAACGCCCGATGATGAGCGATCTGCGTGAATCCGGCGCGATCGAACAGGATGCGGACATCATCATGTTCATCTACCGAGATGACTACTACAACAAGGACTCCCGGGAGCCGGGCGTTGCCGAAATCATCATCGGCAAGCAGCGAAATGGTCCGACTGGCACGGTCAAGTTGGCGTTCCTGAAGCCGTTGACGCGCTTTGAGAGTCTGGCCTCGGGCGGCAGCGATGATTTCTGAGGGTGGCTTTTCAGGCGCAAGTGGGCTCGTCCCGATCGCATCTTGCGGGGAAGAATTTTTTGCGGGACGTGGATCGGGCGACCAGAACGGCCGCTCGGCCCGCTCGGTCTGAAGCACAACCAGGTAGCGCCCCGACCAGGGTGTCGGCATGCGCTGCGGATGCAGGACCCATGGCACCTTGCCTTGCGCTGGCGCTTGTTCGTAGGCAGCGTCCAGCAAGCCGTACTGATCGATCAACTTGTTCAGGGATGCTGGAATGCGGATGCACCCTTTGGATTGAGCGCTGCCAAGCCTTGCTTCAAGCAGATCCGGATCGGTCGCGTGGACTTGCAGGCGCATGACCGACGCCGCTTGATCTCCCCAGGTCTTGCGTGCCGGTTGCCAGCCAAAGTCAAAGACCCGAAGTCCCTTGCTGCCATAGCCACGAATGCCTTGTTCATTGCGGGTGCCCTCGGCGCGGAAATCCGGGTTGGCGGGGCTGTGTTCGAAGACGCCCAGAGGCGTCAGAAAGTGCTCGAACCCACCCGAACGGCCGGTTGACACCGGCGATGCACCGAGGAGGACCGGCACCCCCTGTACTGGCAGCCAGTACATCAACAACGCCTGAACGCGGGGATGGCGATCGACAAGGATGACGACCTGGTCCCTGTTGATTTCGAGTCCTGCCTCGCCCAGACGGGCTTGCAGCAACTGGCCGTAGCGCTGTGCCTCATCGGCTGGCAGGTCCAGGCGCTTGTCGACGGAGCGCGCATAGATGGCTGCCAGCTGGGCGGGCGCCTGCAATGCCTGGGCGCGGACGTGGCCAGTGCCTGGCAGCACTGCCAGCAACGTGAATGCAACAGCGAGTTTCGCGAGGTCTGTCTTCATGGTGATGGGCAGCCAATCCCGCGAAAACAGAAAAAAGACGCGGCTCGTCGCGACCTGCTAGAGCACCTCGCTGGCGAAATCCGCCAGTCGAGAGCGTTCGCCACGCGCCAGCGTGATGTGACCGCTGTGCGGCCAGCCCTTGAACTTGTCGACGGCAAAGGTCAGCCCCGACGAACCTTCGGTAAGGTAGGGGGTGTCGATCTGTGCCAGATTGCCCATGCAGATGATCTTGGTGCCAGGGCCCGCGCGCGTGATGAGCGTCTTCATCTGCTTCGGTGTCAGATTCTGTGCCTCATCGATGATCACGTACTTGTTCAGAAAGGTGCGTCCGCGCATGAAACTCATGCTCTTGATCTTGATCCGGCTGCGAATCAGTTCGTTGGTGGCCGCGCGACCCCATTCCCCGGCGTTGCCGCCGTCACCCTTGGCCAGGAACTCCAGGTTGTCGTCAAGCGCACCCATCCACGGCCCCATCTTTTCTTCCTCGTTGCCTGGCAGGAAACCGATGTCCTCGCCCACGCTGACGGTGGCCCGTGTCATGATGATTTCGGTGTAACGGCGGTCATCAAGCACTTGGCTCAGGCCCGAGGCCAGGGCCATCAGCGTCTTGCCTGAACCCGCGGTACCTGTCAGCGTCACGAAGTCCACCTCGGGGTCCATCAGCAGGTTCATCGCGAAGTTTTGCTCCCGGTTGCGGGCGGTCACGCCCCAGATGGCGTTCTTGAGGTGGTTGAAGTCCTTGAGCGTGCGAAACACGGCCGTCTTGCCTCGAATCTCGGTGACTCGGGCATACAGGCTGGGCTCGCCCGGGGCCTCGAAATACACAAACTGGTTGATCAGCAGGCTGGGCACGACGGGGCCGGAGACCCGGTAAAAGGTGTACGGCCCTTGTTGCCAGCTCTCAACGGTCTTCCCATGCTTGCTCCAGAAATCGGCTGGCAATGCCAGCGAGCCTGCGTACAGCATATCGCCGTCTTCCAGCGTCTTGTCGTTCTGGTAATCCTCCGCGGCCAGACCGAGCGCGCGCGCCTTGACCCGCATGTTGATGTCTTTCGACACCAGCACCACCTCTCGCGGACTTTGCTGCCGGCGCAGTGCCTCGACCACGCCGAGAATCTGGTTGTCGGCCTTGCCCTGCGGCAAGCTCACGGGCAGTGTATAGGTCAGGGATTGGGTCTGGAAAAACAGCTTTCCGCCCGCCTCGCGGTGCCCGGTGGTGTCGAGTTTGAGGCCCGTCGCAATGTCGGCGCCCTGGGCACCCGCCAGGCCGTCCAGTGTGCGGCTGGCCTGCCGCGCATTGCGGGCCACTTCGGTCATGCCCTTCTTGTGCCCGTCAAGTTCTTCCAGAACGATCATCGGCAGAAAGATGTCGTGCTCCTCAAAACGGAACAGGCACATCGGGTCATGCATCAACACATTGGTGTCGATCACGAACAATTTGGCTGGCCCTTTCGGGCGTGCCTTGCGGGCGGTCGCATCCAGCGCCGCAACCGCTACGGCGGTAGCGGCCTGTGCGGCAGGCTCGCCGCGTCGGCGGGCGCCACCTGCTGATCGAGCGACTGGAGAGTCGGCGGGCAGGTCCAGATCAAGTTCGGGCTCGGCGTTGGGCCTGGCAGGAGCGGCCTTGCTGGTGGAGTCACGGGGTTCCCGTCCTTGTGGCCGCGCGGTCTGACTATGGCCGACCGGTGCCGGTGCGGGTTTGCGGGTGGTCCGGGCGGCAGGCACGGCGACGGCATGGTCATGGGCCTCCGGAGTCAGCAGGGCGGCGCGCTTTGCGGGGGCTGGTGGCAGTGGCATGGGGATTCAATTTCCTGGATGGGAGACGCGGACGGGCGGGGGAATGCGAAAAGAAAGTGGTGCCCGGCAAAGAAAAAGCCGCCTGGGAACCGAGGCGGCTTCTTCTCCATGGGGATCTGCTGGGTTCAACGGCATGCAATCATTATGCATGAGGCCCTTGGGCCGCTCGGCACCCGGTTTTCAGGGTTTCAAGCGGCTTTCTTCAGAGCCTTGACGGCCTTGAGCACGTCTTCCACATGGCCCGGAACTTTGAGCCCGCGCCATTCCTCCTTGAGCAAGCCGTCAGGACCAATCAGAAAAGTGCTGCGCTCGATGCCCTTGACCTTCTTGCCGTACATGATCTTGTTCTTGACGACGCCAAACATATGGCACATTTTTTCCTCGGTATCGGCGATCAGCTCAAACGGCAACTCCAGCTTGGCCTTGAAATCGTCGTGAGACTTCATGTTGTCGCGCGAAACGCCAAAGACCGTGGCACCGGCTTTCACGAAGTCCTTGTACTTGTCGCGGAACTGCATGGCCTCGGTCGTGCAGCCAGGGGTGTTGTCCTTCGGGTAGAAGAACATCACCACCGTGTGGCCGACGTGGGATGAATTGGAGACCTTGACGCCGCTCGTGGCGTTGGCTTCGAACTCGGGGATGGGCTTGTTGACAACGATCGCCATATAGCTTCAATCTCGTGTGACAGGATGAGGTCGTTGGGATGGGCCGGGAAGCTACTTGTGGTCTGAGCCAGATTCAGCGCCGTGGACCCGGCAACCTTTGATTTTACCCTGAAACCGGAACCGTCAGGCAGTTTGTTCGACAAGCAGGGCCACAATCACGTTGCGACCCTCCCCAGCCAGTATGTTGTAGGTCCGGCAGGCGGCCTGGGTGTCCATGGCCTCCAGGCCGATGCGCCGTCCAATCAATTCGCCCAGCCACTCCGGTTTCGGGAAGCGCAGCCGCTCTCCGCTGCCGAAAATGACGAGCTCGGCGCCCATCTGGGCGAGTTGATCAAAGTGTTCACTGCCCAGAGCAGCAAAATCGTCGCAGTTCCAGTCCAGCCGCTGCCCGCGTGCACCGATCACCACACTGCAGCTTATTTTTTCGCCGTTCACGGCCACCCAGCCTGGGCCATAGCCGCTGATGACTTGACCTTCGAAAGTGTCTGGGTGGATTTTCATGCGCTCACCTGTTGTTGCACCGCACTAATGCAGGGCGGAACTGTGGTCAAATTATAGGTTTCGCCTCTGAATACCTGTTCCCGGAGGGACTTTGAAAACCGTTCTCAAATCTGCCAAGCTCGCCAACGTCTGCTACGACATCCGGGGCCCCATCATGGACGCCGCCCGGCAGATGGAGGAGGAGGGCCACAAGATCATCAAGCTCAACATCGGCAATCTCGCCGTGTTTGGCTTCGACAGCCCCGAGGAAATCCAGCAGGACATGATCCGCAACCTGCCGAATTCGGCGGGCTATTCCGACAGCAAGGGTATCTTCGCCGCGCGCAAGGCCGTGATGCATTACACCCAGCAGCAGGGTATCAAAGGGGTTACGCTCGATGACATCTACCTGGGCAACGGCGCCAGCGAACTGATCGTGATGGCAACCAATGCGTTGCTGGACAACGGCGACGAGTTGCTCCTGCCTTCGCCCGACTACCCGTTGTGGACAGCTGCGGCCAGTCTGTCGGGCGGCACGCCGGTGCACTACCGCTGCGACGAGGCCAACGGCTGGATGCCCGACCTCGACGATATCCGGGCCCGGATCACGCCGCGCACCAAGGGCATCGTGGTCATCAACCCCAACAACCCGACCGGTGCCCTGTATTCGGACGAATTGCTCAAGGCCATCGTGCTGATCGCGCGCGAGCACGGACTCGTGATTTTTGCCGACGAGGTCTACGACAAGGTCTTGTACGACGATGCCCGCCACACGGCGATCGGCAGTCTCAGCGACGACGTGCTCACGCTGACCTTCAATTCGCTCTCCAAAAGCTACCGCTCCTGCGGCTATCGCGCGGGCTGGATGGTGGTCTCGGGCGACAAGAAACCTGCGAAGGACTACATCGAGGGCCTCAACATGCTCTCGAACATGCGCCTGTGTTCCAACGTGCCGGGGCAGTATGCGATTCAGACGGCACTGGGCGGCTACCAGAGCATCAACGACCTGGTCTGCGAAGGCGGCCGCCTGCGCCGCCAGCGCGACCTGGCCTACGAGCTCATCACGGCCATCCCCGGCGTGACCTGCGTCAAGCCGACCGCCGCGCTCTACATGTTTCCGAAACTCGACCCGAAGATGTACCCGATCCAGGACGACCAGCAGTTCTTCTTGGAGTTGCTGCAGGAGACCCGGGTCATGCTGGTGCAGGGCACCGGCTTCAACTGGCCGGAGCCGGATCATTTCCGCATCGTGTTTCTGCCGCATGAGGACGACCTGCGCGAGGCCATCGGCCGTGTGGCGAGGTTTCTGGCGCTTTACCGAAAGCGTCACGGGACCTGATCTGCTTCAATAAGCGGAGCAATCAACTGCCGCTTGACGCGGGCTTTCCATTGTTTTAATCGAGTATTTTCATGAAACCGATTCAAGTAGGCCTTCTGGGCATAGGCACTGTGGGCAGCGGCACCTTCAACGTGCTCAAACGCAACCAGCAAGAGATCAAACGCCGCGCCGGTCGTGGCATCGAGATCACCATGGTGGCGGACCTGGACATGGCCCGAGCCCGAGCCATTGTGGGACCGGACGTCACCGTCGTGAACGACGCCCGCGCCGTGCTCGCCAACCCTGACATCGACATCGTGATCGAGCTGATCGGTGGCTACGGCATTGCAAAGGCGCTGGTGCTCGAAGCCATTGCGGCCGGCAAGCATGTGGTCACGGCCAACAAGGCGTTGCTGGCGGTGCATGGCACCGAGATTTTTGCCGCAGCGTCGGCCAAGGGCGTGATGGTGGCGTTCGAGGCGGCGGTCGCCGGCGGTATCCCGATCATCAAGGCCTTGCGCGAGGGTCTCACGGCCAACAGCATCCAGTGGGTGGCCGGCATCATCAATGGCACCACCAATTTCATCCTTTCGGAGATGCGCGACAAGGGACTGGACTTCGACGCGGTGCTGAAAGAGGCGCAGCGTCTGGGTTACGCCGAGGCCGACCCGACCTTCGACATCGAGGGGGTGGACGCCGCGCACAAGGCCACCCTGATGTCGGCCATCGCCTTCGGCATTCCGGTGCAGTTCGACAAAGCCTACATCGAGGGCATCACCAAGCTGGGTGCCGCCGATATCCGGTACGCGGAGCAGCTCGGCTACCGCATCAAGCTGCTCGGCATCACCAAGCGCACGGCCAGGGGCGTGGAGTTGCGTGTGCATCCCTGCCTGGTGCCCGCCAAGCGGCTGATCGCCAACGTCGAAGGTGCGATGAATGCCGTGATGGTGCAGGGCGACGCCGTCGGCACCACGCTGTACTACGGCAAGGGCGCCGGTTCCGAGCCCACGGCCAGCGCCGTGATCGCCGACCTGGTCGACATCACGCGCCTGCATACCGTCGATCCGCTGAACCGCGTACCCCACCTGGCCTTCCAGCCGCACACGCTGGACCAGGCCATGACCGACCTGCCGGTGCTGCCGATGGAAGAGGTCGTGACGAGCTATTACCTGCGCTTGCGCGTGGCCGACGAGGCCGGCGTGCTGGCGCGCGTCACGGGGATCGTCGCCAGTGCCGGCATCAGCATCGACGCGGTGCTGCAGCGCGAAGCCGACGAAGTGGGCGGGGAGGGCGCCACGTCCACCGACCTGATCATCCTGACGCACGACACGCTGGAAGGCACGATGAACGCCGTCCTGGCCGAGCTGCAGGCGCTGCCCACGGTGCTGGCGCCGATCACGCGCATCCGCAAGGAAGAATTGAACTGATGCTGTACCTTTCGACGCGCGGCGACCCCAGCCGCAAGCACTTCTGCGAAATCCTGCTCGAAGGCCTGGCGCCCGATGGCGGCCTGTACCTGCCCGCGCACTACCCGCAGGTGGACGAAGCGACGCTCTCGAAGTGGCGCGCCATCTACCAGGATCAGGGCTATGCCGCCCTGGCGTTCGAGGTGCTGTCGCTGTACATCGACGACATTCCGCCCGCCGACCTGAAGGCGCTCTGTGACAAGACCTACACCGAAGCGGTGTTCGGCACCAAGGACATCGTGCCGCTGAAGGAGCTGGAAGACCATTTTTACCTCGAAGCCCTGTCCAACGGCCCGACGCTGGCCTTCAAGGACATGGCGATGCAACTGCTGGGCAACCTGTTCGAGTACGAACTGGCGCGCCGCGGCGAGCAACTCAACATCCTGGGCGCGACCAGCGGCGACACCGGCAGCGCGGCCGAATACGCCATGCGTGGCAAAAAGGGCGTGCGCGTCTTCATGACCAGCCCGCATGGCCGCATGAGCCCGTTCCAGCAGGCGCAGATGTTCAGCCTGATGGACGACAACATCCACAACATCGCAATCGAAGGCGTGTTCGACGACTGCCAGGACATCGTCAAAGCGGTGTCGAACGACCTCGACTTCAAGCGCAAGTACCGGATCGGCACGGTCAACTCGATCAACTGGGCGCGGCTGCTGGCGCAGGTGGTGTACTACTTCGCCGGCTATTTCCAGGCCACGCGCACGAACTCGGAGACGGTCAGCTTCACCGTGCCCTCGGGCAACTTCGGCAACATCTGCGCCGGCCACGTGGCGCGCATGATGGGCCTGCCGGTCCAGAAACTGGTGGCGGCGACCAACGAGAACGATGTGCTCGACGAGTTCTTCCGAACGGGTATCTACCGCGTGCGCAGCAGTGCCGACACGCACGAGACCTCCAGCCCTTCGATGGACATCTCCAAGGCCAGCAATTTCGAACGCTTCGTGTTCGACCTCCTTGGCCGCGACGGTGCACGGGTGAAAGCCTTGTTCGGCGAGGCCTTGAGCCAGAACGGGCGCTTCGACCTCAGCGCCGACCCCTTGTTCAAGGACGCCGCCACGCGCTACGGCTTCGTCAGTGGGAAAAGCACGCACGCGGACCGTCTGGCCACGATCCGCGACACCTGGCAGCGCTTCGCCCTGATGATCGACACCCACACCGCCGACGGCGTGAAAGTGGCGCGCGAGCATCTGACGCCCGGCGTGCCGATGATCGTGCTGGAGACCGCGTTGCCGATCAAGTTCGCCGAAACCATCGTCGAGGCGCTGGGCTGCGAGCCCGATCGCCCCTTGAGATTCGAGGGCATCGAGGCGCTGCCGAAGCGGGTGCAGGTGATGCCCGCCGACGCCGATGCCATCAAGCGTCTGATTGTTGAAAATTGTGGGTAAATTGCCACTGATCCAGCGTCAAATGGTTATTGCAAGCTATCAATACAGTAGTGATCCTGGGGTGCTGCCATGAAAGTGGTCGGCTTCGCCGGCTATTCCGGCTCGGGCAAGACCACGCTGGTGGAGCAGCTGATCCCCGCGCTGCGCCTGCGCGGGCTGCGCGTCTCGGTGGTCAAACATGCGCACCACAGCTTTGACATCGACCAGGCGGGCAAGGACACGTTCCGCCACCGCGACGCCGGCGCCTTCGAGGTGGTCGTGGCGTCCGGCCGACGCCTGGCATTGATGCGCGAATTCGAGCGTGAGGCCAGGCTGACCGTGCACCAGTTGATCGCCGAGCTGTATGACGGGGTGGACTGGGTGCTGGTGGAAGGCTTCAAGGACAGCGACCTGCTCAAGATCGAGGTCTGGCGCGCCGCCTCGGGCAAGCCTGCACGGTATGTGGATGACGATTTCATCGTGGCCCTGACCACCGACTCGCCTGCGGAATTGCCCGTGCCAACCCAACTGCCGGTGCTGGATTTGAACAACGCCGATGCGCTGGCCGCCTGGCTGGTCGAGAATCAGACCCGGTTTGACTACAACAACGATCTGTTCAGATGAATGCACCCGACAAAACGCCTGCGCGTGCGCCTTTGATGTCGCTTGACGATGCGCTGGCCAGCCTGCTGGCCCAGGTCACGCCGTTGGCTGGCTCCGAGACGGTCTCGACGTTCGAGGCCGACCGGCGCGTGCTCGCGGCCGATCTGGTCTCGGCCCTGCAGGTGCCGCCGCAGGACAACTCGTCCATGGACGGCTATGCGGTGCGCAGCGCCGATGTGACCCACGCGGGTGCGGTGTTGCGGGTGTCGCAGCGCATTCCAGCCGGTGTCGTGGCCCATGGGCTGGAGGCCGGCACCGCCGCGCGCATCTTTACTGGCGCTCCGATTCCCGAGGGCGCCGACACCGTGGTCATGCAGGAGGAAACGGATGCCGTCGGCGGCGACGTCCACGCGGTGCGCTTTCACGCCACGCCCGCAGTTGGCCAGTGGATTCGCCGGGCCGGTGAAGACGTGACGCGCGGCGCCGTGGTGCTGCCCAGGGGCGAGCGACTGACCCCGGCCAGCCTGGGCCTGGCCGCCAGCATCGGGCTGGCCCGCCTGCCGGTGGTGGTGCGCCCGCGCGTGGCGCTGTTTTCCACCGGCGATGAACTGGTGATGCCCGGCGATGTGGCGCCGCAGGCGATGCCCCCGGGCGCGATCTACAACTCGAACCGCTTCTTCCTGTGCGCGCTGCTGCGCCGCCTGGGCTGCGAGGTCAGCGACCTCGGCATCGTGCCGGACCGGCGCGAAGCCACTGTGGCGGCGCTCAAGTCCGCCGCCGACCACCATGACCTGATCCTCACCAGCGGGGGCGTGTCGGTGGGCGAGGAGGATCACATCAAGCCTGCGGTGATGCACCTTGGCTCGCTGGACCTCTGGCAGATCGCCATGAAGCCCGGCAAGCCCTTTGCCCATGGCTGGGTGCGCCGGGATGCCGGCGCCCGGGCGGATGCGGGCAGCGCCTGCCACTTCATCGGCCTGCCGGGCAACCCGGTCTCGAGCTACATCACCTTCCTGCTGCTGGTACGTCCCTTCCTGCTCAAGCTCCAGGGGGCGCGCGTGGAAGCCGAAAAAACCATAGCGCTTCCCGCCCATTTCACGGTGGGAAAGGCCGATAAACGACGCGAATTCCTGCGGGTGCGGCGCAATCCGGCCGGTGGGCTGGACCTGTTTCCCAACCAGAGTTCGGGTGTCCTGACCTCGGCCGCCTGGGGCGATGGCGTCGTGGACAATCCCGCCGGCACGACCATTGCGCACGGCGACCGGGTGCGATTCCTTCCCTTTTCGGAGTTGCTGGCATGAAAGTGAACCTTCGTTATTTCGCCTCGATCCGTGAAGATCTGGGGCAGGGCAGCGAAACCCTCGAAACCGAAGCAGCGACGCTGGCCGCCTTGCGCGATGAACTCATTGCCCGTGGCGGCGCACATGCGCAAGGCCTGGCCCGTGGCAAGGCGGTGCGCCTGGCGCTGAACCAGGTCATGGCCGACGAAACCGCGGCCTTGACCGAGGGCGCCGAGGTCGGTTTTTTTCCGCCCGTGACCGGCGGCTGAGGCAGGTTGGCCGGCCATGACCGATCGGGTGACCATCCAGACGCAGGATTTCGACCTTTCAGACGAAATTGCCCGGTTGCGCCTGAAGGACCCCCGGGTTGGCGCCGTCTGCAGCTTTGTCGGCACCGTGCGCGACCGCAACGACGGTCAGTCGGTCCGCACGATGGAGCTGGAACATTACCCCGGCATGACCGAAAAATCGATCGAGGCCATGATCGATGCGGCGCACCAGCGTTTCAATATCGTTGGCGCCCGCGTGATCCACCGCGTCGGCCTGTTGCAGCCGCTGGACCAGATCGTCATGGTCGCGGTGACTTCGGCGCACCGGGGCGAGAGTTTCCAGGCCTGCGAGTTCCTGATGGACTACCTGAAGACCCAGGCCCCTTTCTGGAAAAAAGAGCAGACGCCGGACGGCGCGCGCTGGGTCGATGCCCGGGTGAGCGACGACGCCGCCCTGGCCCGCTGGGGTATTGACGCCGCGAACCTCCCTTGAAAACCGGGGGAATACCCCTAAATTTCAGGCAACTGGAGGATTTTCATGCGTCACGACAAACTCACCACCAAATTTCAGGAAGCACTGGCCGATGCGCAATCGCTCGCGCTAGGGGCCGACAATGCCTATATCGAGCCCGCCCACCTGATGGTGGCCATGCTTAAACAGGAAGACGGGCCGAAAGCCCTGCTGCAGCGCGCCGGCGTGAATGTGCCCGGCTTGCTGGCCGCCGGCGAGGCGGCCATCAAGCGACTGCCCGAAGTGCAGGGCCAGGACCAGGTGCAGGTGGGCCCCGAGCTGGCCAAGCTGCTGCAGGCCACCGAGAAGGAATCGATCAAGCGCGGTGACCAGTTCATCGCGGGCGAGCTGTTCCTGCTCGCCATGGCCGACAGCAAGTCCGAGATCGGCAACGTGGCCCGGGCCAACGGCCTCACACGCAAGAGCCTGGAGGCGGCGATCGACGCCGTGCGCGGCGGGCAGGGCGTCGATTCCGCCGACGCCGAGGGCCAGCGCGAGGCGCTGACCAAATACACCATCGACCTGACCGAGCGCGCGCGCATGGGCAAGCTGGACCCCGTGATCGGCCGCGACGACGAGATCCGCCGTGCCATCCAGGTGCTGCAGCGCCGCACCAAGAACAACCCGGTGCTGATAGGCGAGCCCGGTGTCGGCAAGACCGCCATCGTCGAAGGCCTGGCGCAGCGAATCGTCGCCGGCGAGGTGCCCGATTCGCTCAAGGGCAAGCGGGTGCTGAGCCTGGACATGGCCGCGCTACTCGCCGGCGCCAAGTTCCGTGGCGAGTTCGAAGAACGCCTGAAGAACGTGCTCAAGGAACTCGCCAAGGACGAAGGCCAGACCATCGTCTTCATCGACGAGCTGCACACCATGGTGGGCGCGGGCAAGGCCGAGGGCGCGATGGACGCCGGCAATATGCTCAAGCCCGCGCTGGCGCGCGGCGAGCTGCACTGCGTCGGCGCTACCACGCTGGACGAATACCGCAAGTACATCGAAAAAGACGCCGCGCTGGAGCGCCGGTTCCAGAAGATTCTCGTCGGCGAGCCGACCGTGGAGGCGACGATTGCCATCCTTCGCGGCCTGAAGGAGCGCTACGAGGTGCACCATGGCGTGGACATCACCGACCCGGCCATCGTGGCGGCAGCAGAACTGTCCCACCGCTACATCACCGACCGTTTCCTGCCCGACAAGGCGATCGACCTGATCGACGAGGCCGCGTCCAAGATCAAGATCGAGCTCGACTCCAAGCCCGAGGTCATGGACAAGCTCGACCGCCGCCTGATCCAGTTGCAGATCGAGCGCGAGGCGGTCAAGAAGGAAAAGGACGAAGCCTCGCAAAAACGCTTCGAACTGATCAACGAAGAGATCGGCACGTTGCAGAAGGAAATTGCCGACCTCGATGAAGTCTGGAGGGCCGAAAAAGCCAGCGCACAGGGCAGCGCCCAGGTGCGCGAGGACATCGACAAGCTCAAGTTCCAGATCGACGAACTCACCCGCAAGGGTGACTTCAACAAGGTGGCCGAGTTGCAATACGGCCAGTTGCCGGCGCTTGAGAAGCGCCTGAAGGAGGCGCAGGCCGCGGAGGCGACGCGTGGCGAAGGGTCGGCACCGCGCCTGCTGCGCACGCAGGTCGGCGCTGAAGAGATCGCCGAGGTGGTGTCCCGCGCCACCGGCATTCCCGTGGCCAAGATGATGCAGGGCGAGAAAGACAAGCTGTTGCAGATGGAAGGCCGGCTGCACCAGCGCGTGGTCGGGCAGGACGAGGCCATCTCGGCCGTGGCCAACGCCATCCGCCGTTCGCGCTCGGGCCTGTCCGACCCGAACCGGCCCACCGGCTCCTTCCTGTTCCTGGGCCCGACTGGCGTGGGCAAGACCGAGCTGTGCAAGGCGCTGGCGGGCTTTTTGTTCGACAGCGAAGACCACTTGGTGCGCATCGACATGAGCGAGTTCATGGAGAAACACTCCGTGGCCCGCCTGATCGGCGCGCCCCCGGGCTACGTGGGCTACGAGGAGGGCGGCTACCTGACCGAGGCCGTGCGCCGCAAGCCCTACGCCGTGCTGCTGCTCGACGAGGTCGAGAAGGCGCACCCGGACGTGTTCAACGTGCTGCTGCAGGTGCTTGATGACGGGCGCCTGACCGACGGCCAGGGCCGCACCGTGGACTTCAAGAACACCGTGATCGTGATGACCAGCAACATCGGCTCACCGGTCATCCAGCAGATGGTCGGCCAGCCGTATGAGGACATCAAGGACGCGGTGACGGACGAGTTGAAGAACTACTTCCGCCCCGAGTTCCTGAACCGCATCGACGAGACCGTGGTGTTCCACCCGCTCGACGCGAAGAACATCGAGTCCATCGCGCGCATCCAGCTCAAGGTGCTCGAAGCCCGTCTGGAAAAGATGGAGCTGACGCTGCAGGTGTCCGAGGCGGCCACGGCCGAGCTGGCCAAGGTCGGCTTCGACCCGGTGTTCGGCGCGCGTCCGCTGAAGCGCGCGATCCAGCAACGCATCGAGAACCCGCTGTCCAAGCTGCTGCTCGAAGGCCGTTTCCTGCCCAAGGCGGTGATCACGGTGGACGTGGACCCGGTGCGCGCGCCCGGGGTGTTCGTGTTCGGTGGAGCCACGCCCGCCGCCTGAAGCCGCTTCAAGCCCCCCGGCAAGGCCGCCAGTGAACGTCCGTTCGCTGGCGGCCTTTTGCGCTGGGCAAGCAGCGGACCCGCTGTGGCTGGAGGTCTTGCTCTAAACGGCGTGGTGTGCCGGTTCTATCATCATCCTCATGACCCAAAACCCGCTTTCCCTGCCCATGCACGCCCTCTTTGACGCCCAGTACCAGGCCAGCCGCGCCCAGATCGACGTGCCCCTGGCCTTGCGGCGCGACCGCCTTCGGCGCCTGCGCCGGCTCATCGACGGCAACAGCCAGGCCCTGTGCGACGCGGTGGAGGCCGACTTTGGCGTGCGCTCGCGCAATCTCACCGAGGTGGCCGACCTGTTCCTGCTGCGCAGCCTCATCAGCCACCTGAACAAGCACCTGCCGCGCTGGATCAAGCCGATCAAGGTGGCCACGCCGGTCTACCTCAAGCCCGCCACCGCCTATATCCAGCGGCAGCCGCTGGGCGTTGTGGGCGTGATCTCGCCGTGGAACTATCCGGTGCAGCTGGCCCTGGCGCCGGCGGCCACCGCGCTGGCGGCAGGCAACCGCGTCATGCTCAAGCCCAGCGAACTCACGCCGCGCACGGCGGAATTGATGGCGAGTCTGGTGCACGAAGCCTTCGATGCCGACGAGTTCTGCGTGATCCAGGGCGACGCCGCGCTGGCCGCCAGGTTCGCCGGCCTGCCGTTCGACCACCTGTTCTTCACCGGCTCCACCGCCATCGGGCGCAAGGTCGCTGCCGAAGCCGCCGCCAACCTGACGCCGATGACGCTGGAGCTCGGCGGCAAGTCGCCCTGCATCATCGACAAGTCCTGCGACCTCGATGACGCCGCTGTCAAGATCGCCCACGGCAAGTTGCTCAACGCCGGGCAGACCTGCATCGCGCCGGATTACGTGTTGTTGCCGCGCGGCCAGGAGGCGAAGTTCGAAAAAGCCTTTGCCGCCGCCGTCAAGCGCCTGTTCCCGCGCATCGCCGGCAACCCCGACTACGCCAGCCTGCAGAACGAGCGCCATTTCGCCCGCATGCAGGCCATGCTGGCCGATGCCCAGGCCCAGGGCGCGCGGCTGAAGGTCATCGACCCCCAGGGTGAGGGCCCCGCCTCCGCGGATCCTGTCAGCCGGCAGATGGCACCGGTGCTGGTGTTCGACACCGCCAGCGGCATGCGCGTGATGGAGGAAGAGATCTTCGGGCCGATCCTGCCCGTGCTGTCCTACGGCACGCTGGACGAGGCCATCGGCATCATCAACGCGCGGCCGCGCCCGTTGGCGCTGTACTGGTTCGGCACCAGCACCGCGGCGCGCGACAAGGTGCTGAACCGGACGGTGAGCGGTGGGGTCACCGTGAACGACACGTTGATGCACATCGCCCACGAGAACCTGCCCTTTGGCGGCATCGGCGAAAGCGGCTGGGGGGCCTACCACGGCCACACCGGCTTCCTGCGCCTGACCCACGAGAAGGGCGTCCTGGTGCAGTCGCGCCTGGGCGCGGGCTCGCTGTTTTATCCGCCCTATGGTGTGCGATTCGAGCAGGTCATCGCCATGCTCAAGCGGGTTCTCTGAGGAAAAAATGCACTCTCCCATTGTCAAGCGGTCACTGTTTGCTCTGAATTCGGGAGTGACTCAGGGCCACGATTCGACGCCATACCGGGTCTGCGCCCCCTCCAGCGGCTGTGCATCGGCGATCCAGCGCGGGATGCCGTCCTCGATGCGGCGCGCCTCGTAGCCGGCCTCGCGCAAGCGGGCCACGGCTTCAAACGAAAGCACGCAGTAGCGGCCCCGGCAGTAGGCCACCACCTCGCGGCCGGTCGGCAGTTCACCCAGTCGCTGCGCCAGTTCACCCAGGGGCAGGTTGATGGCGCCGGGCAGGTGGGCCGCGGCGAATTCGTGGGGCGGGCGCACATCGATGATGGTCACCAGCCCGTCCTGGGCGCGCTGCATCACTTCCGCCAGCGGCACGGGCTGCAGCGCGTCCTGCGGCGCCAGGCAGTCTTGCACCAGCGCGTCCACTTCGCCCAGGGTTTCGGCCGCCACCGCCTGCATCTGGGTCAGCAAATCGACCACGCGGGCGCTGGCCAGGCGGTAAATGATGGAGCGGCCCTCGCGCCGCGCCTGCACCAGCCCGGCCTGCTTGAGCTGCTGC
Organism: Hydrogenophaga sp.; assembly: GCA_011391595.1. Classification (GTDB taxonomy): domain Bacteria; phylum Pseudomonadota; class Gammaproteobacteria; order Burkholderiales; family Burkholderiaceae_C; genus JAABQG01. Next base: position 3,413 of record JAABQG010000034.1, on the reverse strand, counting down.
AGATGCTGCGACACATTGGCGACGGGCAGCATCATGGTGCGCGCCAGTGCGTCGACGGGGCTCTCGGCCTGGGCCAGCAGTTCCAGCAACTCCAGCCGCTGGCCGTGCGACATGGCCCGGCCAATGCGCGCAAACTGCTCGAACAGCGCCGGTTTGACACCTGCGGGTTGCACCGGGGTAGACAGTTTGTCCTGCATATTCAATAATATCGTTGAATATTGAGTCAATGAAAGGTTTGACTATCATGCCCCGTTTTCAGACGAACCGCCGGCTCGCCACGGCCTTTGCCGGCTTGTTGCTGGCGGCCTCGACCGTCACCCACGCGGCGCCCGAGGATGCGGCGGTCAAGGCCATGGAAGATTATCTGGAGTTCGTGGACTATGGTGGCGCCACCATCTTCCCCGAGCAGATTCCGGCGGCCGACTGGAAGCGCTTCATGGTGATCGACGCGCGCGACAAGGCGCAGTTCGACAAGGAGCACATTGCCGGCGCCGTCAACATCGAGTGGCGCCGCGTGCTGGCCGAACGCAAGCAGATCCCGAAAGACAAGCCCGTGCTGCTGTATTGCAACACCGGCACCTTGTCGGCGCAGGCCGGTTTCGCCCTGCGCGTGGCCGGTTACGAGAACGTGCGCATCCTGCAGGGCGGCTATGCCGAGTGGAAGGCCAAGGGCGGCTTCGAGGCCAACGCCCGCGCGGCGGGCAAGAGCCCCACGCATTGAATTTTCCGAGGAGGTCCCTCATGAGTTCCCTGCTCTTTATCGTGAACGACGCGCCCTACGGCAACGAGCGCGCCTACAACGCCCTGCGCCTGGCCGGCACGCTGGCCAACCGGGAAGGCCAGCAGGTCCGCCTGTTCCTGATGGCCGATGCCGTGGGTTGCGCCAAGGCGGGCCAGAAGGTGCCCGAGGGCTACTACAACGTGCAGTTGATGCTCGGCAAGGTCCTGCGCAAGGGCGAGGTCGGGCTGTGCGGCACCTGCATGGACGCCCGTGGCCTGGCCGAGTCGGACCTGATTGAGGGTGCGAAACGTTCAACGCTGGCGCAGCTCGCCGACTGGACGGCCGAAGCCGACAAGGTCCTGGTTTTCTGAATCCCGGCTCTCACCCCCTGGAAGGACACACACGATGAACAGCACCCTGAAAAGTGACAGCACGCATTGGGACGCGGTGTACCAGCAGCACGGCAATGCCTCGGGCAAGCCCGCCGGCGTGAGCTGGTACCGGCCGCACCTGGAGCGCTCGCTGAACTGGATTTCGCAGCTGACGGCGGGCGACACGGCCGCACGCATCGTCGACGTGGGCACCGGCGAATCGACGCTGGCCGACGACCTGCTGGCGCGCGGCTATCACGCGCTGACGCTGCTCGACCTTTCGGCCACGGCGCTGGCGCACTTGCGCACCCGCCTGGAGGGGCGCTTTGGCGAGCCGGCCTGCGTCGGCGTGCACTGGCGGGCTGGCGACGTGACGCAACTGGCGCTGCCCGAATCCGGCTTCGATGTCTGGCACGACCGCGCCGTGCTGCATTTCCTCACCGACCCCGCCCAGCGCGCCGCCTATGTGGCGCAGGCCACGCGCTGCGTGCGCCCCGGCGGTCACCTGATCGTCGCGACCTTTGCCCCCGACGGGCCGCAGCAATGCAGCCAGCTCGACGTGATGCGCTACAGCGAGGCCGAACTCGCGGCGCTGTTTGCACCCGGCTTCGAGGCGGTTGCCAGTGAGCGCGAAATCCACACCACGCCCAGCGGGGCGCAGCAGGCCTTCCAGTACCTGATCGCGCGTCGGCGCTGAGTCATTGCGTCGCCCGGATCTGGGCCTTGGCCTGACTGTCCTGCAGGTCGCCGGGTGACAGGCGGATGTTCACCTGCCAGGCTGATGGGCATGCGCAGCGAGATCGTCCGGGTGGTGGGTTTCAGGTTCGGCAGTGTGACTTTCCCGACTTTTTACAGTCAAATCGGTCTTTTCCCAGCGTGGATAGGTCATAGCTTGCTCTTTATAAAGGAGCGATCTCGCCTCGTCATGGGCATCGGTTTCGCCTGAGGCAGCGCAATGCTTCAGTAGAGCGCCGAGAACTTCTCGATCATGGGCGTCGGCCCCGCAAGAATGAGGTGGTCGCCGGCCTTGATCTCGGTCTCGGGCTTGGCGTAAATGAAATCCTGATGCCGACGCTTGATGCCGACGACCGTCACGCCATGTTTCTTCCGTACATTCGAGACCGCCAGGGTCTTGTTATGCGTTTCCATGGGGGCGCGGGTCTTGGCGATCGCAAAGCCGTCGTCAAACTCGATGAAATCCATCATCTTGCCCGTCACCAGGTGGGCCACCCGCTCGCCCATGTCGGCCTCAGGATAGATCACATGGTGCGCGCCCACCCGTTCGGCGATGCGCCCATGCTGCGGGTTGTTGGCCTTGGCCCAGATATCCTTCACACCCATCTGCGCCAGGTTGAGCACCGTCAGCACGCTCGCCTCCAGGTTGGCGCCGATGCTGACCACCGCGTGCGAGAAGTCGGTCACCGACAGCTGCTGCAGTGCCACCAGCTCGGTCGAATCGGCCTTGACCACATGGGGCAGCTCCTGGGCCAGCGACTGGACGATGAGCTCGTCCGCGTCCATGGCCAGCACCTCGTGGCCTGCCGCCACCAGCGAGCGCGCCACGCTGGCGCCAAAGCGCCCCAAGCCGATGACGACCACGCTGTCGCCCTGCCTGGAATTGGAAATGGATTTAGCCAACAATCGGTTTCTCCTCGGGATAACGGTACGCCCTGGGTACCTGGTTGATGGCCAGCGCGAGTGCCAGCGTAACCACGCCCACACGCCCGGCATACATCAGGGCAATGATGACACCCTGCGCGCCGGGTGGCAGATCGGCCGTGATGCCGGTGGACAGGCCCACCGTGGCAAAGGCCGACACCACTTCGAACATCAGCTTGTCCAGTGGCAGCGGGTCCGCCAGCGGAATGATGGCCAGCAGCCCCAGCGACACCGCCGCGCCACTGAGCACCAGAATCGATAGCGCCTGGCGCTGCACCTGGGTGCCGATGCGCCGGCCGCGCAACTCCACGTCGGCCCGGCCGCGGATCTCGCTCCAGACGATCAGCAGCAGCAGGAACACCGTCGTCACTTTCACACCACCGGCCGTGCCGGCGCTGCCGCCGCCAATGAACATCAGCACATAGTGCAGCACCAGCGATTCCAGCTGCAGCGCGCCGATATCCACCGCGTTGAAGCCCGCCGTACGCGCCGACACCGAGGTGAACAACGCCGCCAGCCACTGGTCTGCCAGACCCAGGGGCCCCAGCGTCTTGGGGTTGTTGTGCTCGATCAGCCACAGCGCCAGCGTGCCCAGCACCACCAGCGTCGCCGAGCCCCAGACCGTCAGCGTGGTGTGGATCGACCAGCGCGCGTGACGCTTG
>JAABQG010000033.1 GCA_011391595.1 Hydrogenophaga sp. | reverse complement strand
GCACGTTCCTGCTCTACGACGGTTCAGGCCAACTGGTCGCCGGCACGGTGACCTATTCCGATCTATATCAATGTTGGACGGACAATGTGACCTCCTGGTGCGGCTACACGATTCAGTTTGCGCCTGCTATTCGGCTTTTGGCCGCAACCCAGTACACCGTAGTATTGAAGAGCCAGATCAAGAACACATCTGGTACCTCGCTCGCGAGCGACTACATCTGGCAGTTCACGACCAGGTCATAGCCAATTTCCACTTCGCCAGCAACTTTTTGTCCGACGCCGATTGGTGCCCGAATGCCTGCAAGCGATGAATCGCTGATGGCTGGGGAGAAAGAAGCGGTTCAGCGATCTGATTGACTGTTTCGGCTATCCGAACTGTTTCAGCGAATGACCGGTCTGCACCACAGCGACTGATCACTACGTTTCGGCTGCGTCCGATGGCAAAGCTGAATTGAATGACTGCACCCAGTCAATTCTGTTGAAAAACTCGGTCAATAGGACTTTGTCCAGATTTTGAGGGGTGCTCGACCCCTTGTCCACTTCGCGATCGTCGATTCTGAGCCGATCTGAGAGGTCGATTTTTCATCCGATACCATTCGACGCGAAAGTCTTGAGTTTTTCAACAGAATAAGTCTGTAGCCGACGATGACCTCTCGCACTCTCAGTCCCCGGGACTGCCGTCATGGTCACCCCGGCATCAACTGACAGGCTGATCACCGCGCCCCACTGCCTTTTGGTCGAACAGACTCAAAATTCGAACAAAATGGCCGTATCCCATCATGCAATGGTCACTCTCCGCTATCGAATCAGGACTGATTCCGCACCCGCTGACCGCGCGCCTCAGGGCTGCAGCACACAGCCCCCGATCACCTCGCCCTGCCATTTCGCCCGCAGGGCGTCCTTGAAGTCCGCCAGCGGGTAGGTGCGCGACACATGGGGCTTGCGGCGGCCTTCCTGCACCCATTGCAGGATGCGCGCCAGCCGGGGCGCGCGCAGGGACGGGTCGTTGACGGTGGCGACCACCATGGAGGCGCCGAGCACCTCCAGGCCTTTCATCATGATCAGGTTGGTGGGCCGCTGGTTGGCATTGGGGGCGCCGCGCTGGCTGCGCCCGCTGGCCACGCCGGGGATCGAACCCGATTTATAGCCGACTCGGCCTTTCGGCCTTCCGGGTGTCGTGCGCCTGCGGGGTCAGGATTCCGCGGGACTGCAGGTTGGACGGCTTTTCGATGCTGCCGAAGGTGTCGTCCCGGCGGGCGCTGAACGCGGCGGCGTCCGGGTGGGCTGTGGCTTGTTTTCGCAGGAAATCGCTGCGGAAATGGCAACTTTCCAGCGTGGAATGGTCACTATCTGCTATCGAAGTTGTAGTCTCCGAGGCGCTGGCACGGATCAGCCGGCCCAAGGTGGCGGCATTGCGGCGAAAGCGCAGTCTTTCGGCGAAGCGCGCGTTACCGCGCCAGAGACTGGCTGGAAGCGGCTTCAGCGAGCGGAAACTGGACTCTGGACTGTTGGTACGACTGCTGCTGCCGTTCCAGGGTCGTGATGAGCCGGTCGATCTTGGCCAGGAACTCTTCCTTGCTGACCGATGGGTTTTCCGTGAACATCGTCATGGCGCATTCGGCGATGTCGGGTTTGCCGGCCTGCCGCGCCCAGCCCCTGACTTCACAGTAGGCCAGCAAGGCGAGCCGGCCAAGATCATGGTTACGGCGTGCGTGGTGCAGGTCGGCCAACAGGTCTTCGAGTCCGAACTGGATGGCGAGTGAGGTGTGCATGTTGCAGTGCAGCATAAGATCGCTATCTGACGGCTATCTGACAAAATTTTGATGCTTCTCCCTGGTGTGATGTAGGGCCAGGACCGGAAAAATGCGGTGTTCATGACACTTTCCAGCGTGGGAGGGTCATTGATAGCTATTGATTTTGATGCGGCTGCGGTTCACACCCCGCCGCCACGCCCGAGCCAGGCGCCGCCGGCTTCAAGCCGTGCCTGCAGCGCCCCGACGTCGATGTCGTGCAGGGGTACCCCGGCTTCATGGGCCAGCGCCGCCGCCGCCCCGGCCGCCTGGCCCATCACGAAGCAGGCGCCCGAGACGCGCGCGGCCGACTGGCCCAGGTGCGTCATCGAGGCGCAGCGGCCCGCCACCAGCAGGTTGTCCACGCCTTGCGGCAGCAGCATTCGGTAGGGGAGCTGGTTGTAGCCGCGGCCTGCGGGGTCGTGCGGCCAGCGGAACACCACGGTGCCGGCGGCGTGTTCCTCGATCGGCCAGCCGTTCACGCCGATGCTGTCTTCGAAGCTGGCGCACCGCAGCACGTCCTCGCCGGTGAGCTGGTAGGCGCCGATCAGGCGGCGCGTTTCGCGGATGCCGACCTGCGGCGCAATCTCCAGCAGGTAGGCATTCTCGAAGCCGGGCGCGGATTCACGCAGGAAGCGGAAGAAATCGACGATCTGGCGGCGGCCTTCGACTTCGGCCGCACTGATCTGAAGGGCGTTGGTGCCGTCCACCGGGCTGCCGTCGGCGTTGGCGAGCTGGGTGACGTTGGCGCGCCATTCGGCGGGGTTCTTCTGTGGGCGGATGATGGGCGCCTTGCGGGCGAATTTGCGGCCGCGGGCCTCGGCCTCGTCCATCAGCCGGCCGAAGTGGTTCCAGGCGTCGCCGGCGCGCACCGGGTCCACGCCGTGCACGCGGAACATGGTCGACGGGTACATCATGTCCTCGCCCGCGCCGTCCGCGCCCCGGCCTTTCTCGAACGGGGCGCCCGCTTGGGCAGCCAGGTCGCCGTCGCCCGAGCAGTCGATGAAGCAACGCGCCAGCACCGCCGCGCGGCCGGAGCGGGTTTCGATCAGCAGCGCGCCGATTTCACTGGCAGAATTCATCATCACGCCCACAGCCTGCGCGTGGAACAGCAGTTGCGCGCCGCTGGCCAGTACCAGTTCGTCGGCGGCCACCTTGAAGGCCGCGTTGTCATAGGCCTGCGCGGCGATGCGGCCGCCGAACAGAATGTGCGGCTCGTTCAGCCCATTCAGGGCGCGCATGCGGTCCAGCAATTCATCGGCCAGGCCGTGCACCACCTGGCGGATCTCGCCGTGCACCTTGGCGTGCAGGCCGCAGAAGTTGGTGACGCCCGCCGCCGTGCCCATGCCGCCGAGGAAGCCGTAGCGCTCGACCAGCAGCGTGCGCTGCCCGGCTCGCGCGGCGGCCACTGCGGCGGTGATGCCGGCCGGGCCGCCGCCCAGCACCACGACATCGAATTCGCCGAAAACGGGCGTCTGGCGGCTGGGCTCGGTCAGCGTTCTGTGGGGTGACTGGGGCAGGGTGGGCATCGGGGCTTTCCTTTCGCGCGGCCCGGGCACCAAGGCGGCCGGCGTGGGCCGATTGTCGCGCCCCCGGGCGGGTGTGCCGGGTTCGGGTTTATCCTCGCAGGCAACGATGACCCAGCCCAAAGGCCTCCCATGAAGCTCTACAACTACTTCCGTTCCTCCGCCTCGTTCCGCGTGCGCATCGCGCTCAACCTCAAAGGCCTGGCCTATGCGTACCTGCCGGTGCACCTGGCCCGGGGCGACCACAAGAAAGACGCCTACGCCGCTGTGTCGGCCGACCAGCTGGTGCCGATGCTGGAGCTGGACGACGGCACGCGCCTGTCGCAGTCCATGGCCATCATCGAATACCTCGATGAAACCCAGCCCGGCGCGGCGCTGCTGCCGAAGGACGCACTGGGCCGGGCCCGGGTGCGCGCGCTGGCGCAGTCGATCGCCTGCGAGATCCATCCGCTGAACAACCTGCGCGTGCTGAAGTACCTGACCAAGACGCTGGAAGTGGGCGAGGATGCCAAGAACACCTGGTACCGCCACTGGGTGCGCGACGGGCTGGAGTCGTTCGAGCGCCAGTTGGCCGCTATCGAGGTGCAGCGCCAGGCGGCGGGCCTGCCGGTGTCCACCTATTGCTACGGCGAATCGCCCACGCTCGCCGACTGCTGCCTGGTGCCGCAGATCTTCAACGGCAAGCGTTTCGACGTGAACTTCGACGGCCTGCCGCGCACCATGGCCGCGTTCGACGCCTGCATGGCGCGGGAGGCCTTCCAGAAGGCGCAGCCCTCGGCCTGCCCGGACTTTGAAGCCTGACCCGCGGCCCGATGTGAGCTTTCATCCGGACTGGATCATCCCCGACTGGCCCGCGCCGGCACGGGTGCGCGCGGTCTGCACGACGCGCGCGGGCGGTGTTTCCGTGGCGCCCTTCGACAGCCTGAACCTGGGCGACCATGTGCGGGACGACCCGGCGGCCGTGGCCACGAACCGGCGGGCGCTGCAGCAGGCGATCGCCGCGCGCCCTGTATTTCTGCAACAGGTGCACGGCATCGCGGTGGCGACCCTGGACGCGGACACCCCTGACGCGACGATCGCGGACGCTGCTGTCACCGCCGCCCCGGGTGTCGCCTGCACCATCATGGTGGCCGACTGCCTGCCGGTGCTGCTGACCGACCGGGAGGGCTCGGCGGTGGCTGCTGCCCACGCGGGCTGGCGCGGACTGGCCGGGGTGGGGGGGGAAGGCGTGCTGGAGTCGGTTTCAAAGTCTTTTTGGCACTTTCCCAGCGTCGAAAGGTCACAGTCAGCTATGAAAAAAGTAGCGTCGAATACCCTGGCGTGGCTGGGGCCTTGCATCGGGCCGCAGGCGTTCGAGGTTGGCGCCGAGGTGCGGGACGCGTTTTGTGCCGCCGACGCGCGGGCCGCGCGGTGTTTCACGGCGCTGGGCGGAGGCAAATTCCTGGCGGACCTGCCAGGCCTGGCGCGTCAGCGGCTCAACGGCCTCGGCGTCACTGCAATCTACGGCAACGACGGCAGCCCGGCCTGGTGCACCTTCGGCAACCGCGCCAGGTACTTTTCACACCGGCGGGATGCGCTCGCGCTGGGGGGGAGCGGGCGCATGGCGGCCTGCGTCTGGCTGGCGGACTGACGGCATCAGGCGGCAGTTGATCGGGCTACAGGCCGCGAACCCTGCCGCTTGAACGTGGAACGGGCGGTCGGAATGGCAGCGCCGTCGATGAAAACCTTGACGTGTATCAATCCATTGACCCTTGGTGGCGGGTGTCGGGACGCGCCCCCGTTAAAATGCGACAGGTAAGAGGCATGAAAGGCTCCGTCGTGACCCGTGACTGGTCCCGTGTTCAACGGGCTTGAGGGGCTGGACGTTCCGGCAGATCTTGCCGGCATCGATCCGAACAGTTTCATGTCCTGAATGATTGCACCATCTTCCTTCAAGACCCGGACCCTGTGTTCCGTGTTCCATTTCCCCGGAGTTGCTTACGTCTTCGAATAAGCCATCGCTGGTTGCAAACGCCGTTTCCTGCCGCCGTGGCGAGGAATGGCTGTTCCGCGACCTGAACTTCTCGGTTCAGCCGGGGCAGCTGATCTGGCTGCGCGGCCAGAACGGCAGCGGCAAGACCAGCCTGCTGCGCATTGTCGCGGGCCTGTCCCGGCCGGATGCGGGCACGGTATCGCTGGGGGAGGGGCGTTCCGGCGTCTATATCGGGCATGCCAACGCACTCAAGGACGATCTGACCGTCACCGAATCCCTGACTTTTCTGGCGCGCCTGCACGGCCTCGAGAGCGAGCCGGAGGTCATTCGCGCGGCCCTGCGCACCCTGGCCATTCACCATCGACGGCATGCGGTGGTGCGCACCCTGTCCCAGGGGCAGCGCCGACGCGTGGCCCTGGCCCGGCTGGCGCTGGAACGCCCGCCCTCGCTGTGGATCCTGGACGAGCCCTATGACGCGCTGGACACCGAGGGGGTCCAGGCGGTCAACCGGCTTCTGGCGGCGCATCTGGGGCGCCAGGGCAGCGTGCTGCTGACATCGCACCTGCCGCTCAACCTCGTGGGGCCGGTGGTGCATGAGCTTGATCTGCAGTCAGGCACGGTGTCATGAGCGCCGCGCCGGGCCGCCCCAAGCAAGCTCGCACCGCAGCCCGTCAGGGCGAAGGTCCACCATGAGCGCGGGCGTCTTCATGCTGGTGGCCGGGCGCGACCTGAAGCTGGCCGGGCGCCGGCGCTTCGAGGCCTTGTTGCCGGTCGTGTTCTTCATCGTCGCCGCCAGCCTTTTCCCGCTGGGCGTGGGGCCGGAGCCGCAGATCCTGCGGCAGATTGCGCCGGGCGTGGTCTGGGTCTGCGCGCTGCTGGCGGCCATGCTGTCATTGAACACGCTGTTTGCCAGCGACCACCAGGACGGCTCTCTGGAGCAGATGCTGCTGTCGCGCCATTCCACGGTCCTGATCGCCGCGGGCAAGGCGCTGGCGCACTGGGTGCTGACCGGCTTGCCGCTGATTCTGGCGGCGCCGGTGCTCGGCGTGCTGTTCGACATGCGCTCCGATGCCATCCTGACGATGGTGGCCGGCCTGATTCTGGGCACGCCGGTACTGAGCTTGCTGGGCAGCATCGGGGCGGCCCTGACGTTGGGGCTTCGCAGTGGCGGGGTGCTGATCCTGTTGCTGGTCCTCCCGCTGTCGATTCCGGTGCTGATTTTTGGTGCCGGCGCCGTGGGCATGGTGGATTCCGGCCTGTCCCCGGCCGGGCACCTGTCGCTGCTGGGCGCCTTGCTGCTGCTGTCGCTCGTCGCGGCACCCCCTGCGGCGGCGGCGGCTTTGCGTATTTCGGTATCCTGATGCCAACCCACTTACCTTTGAGCCTGGAATGAGCCGTTCGATCCGACTTTTCACCTTTGCCGCGCCCTCGCGGTTCTATTGGCTGACCGGCAAGTTGCTGCCTTGGCTGTGGGCAACGGCGGCGCTTTTCGCCATCGCCGGGCTTTACATGGGCTTCTTCGTGGCGCCCACCGACGCGACGCAGGGGGACGCCTACCGGATCATCTTCGTCCATGTGCCCGCCGCATGGATGTCGATGGTGCTCTATCTCGTGATGGCCGGCTGGGCGGTGTTCGGCTGGGCCGCGAACGCAAGGCTGGCCTCGATGGTGGCCCGCGCCCTGGCGCCCACCGGCGCCATGTTCACCTTTCTGGCGCTCTGGACCGGGGCCTTGTGGGGCAAGCCGACGTGGGGGACATGGTGGGTGTGGGATGCCCGGCTGACCTCGGAACTAATCCTGCTGTTTCTGTATCTGGGGTATATGGCGCTGGTCGAGTCGATTGATGACGTGCGCAGGGCGGACCATGCCGGCGCCTTGCTGGCCCTGATCGGGGCCATCAACGTGCCGGTGATCTACTTCTCGGTGCGGTGGTGGAACACCCTCCATCAGGGGGCGACCATCAGCATGACCGCGGCGCCAAAAATGGCGGCCACCATGCTCAACGCGATGCTGCTGATGACGATCGCGTTCTGGGCGTATTCGTTTGCAGTGGTGTTCCTGCGCACCCGGGCCATCGTGCTGGAGCGCGAGCGTCAGGCGCAGTGGGTGATCGATATGGGTCTGAAAGCCCGGGAGGCATCGAAATGAACTGGGGCAGTCTGTCTGAGTTTCTGGCCATGGGCGGCTATGGTCTTTACGTTTGGGGTTCTTACGCCGTGGTGCTGCTGCTGATGGTGGGCGAACCCCTGCTGGCGCAGCACCGTTTCCGCAAGGCGCTTAGCCAAATCGGTCAATCTGTCGAAGAGGAAAACTGAGATGAAAGTTCGTCATAAAAGGATGGCCATTGCCGCCGGTGTGTTGTGTGCCGTGGGCGCTGCGGCGGCGCTGGTCATGAATGCGTTCCAGAGCAATCTGGTGTTTTTCTACTCGCCGACGCAGGTCGACGCAAAGGAAGCGCCCACCGGCCGCACGTTCCGGATCGGCGGCCTGGTCGAGGCAGGCAGCGTGAAGCGCGACGGTGTAGCTGTCAGCTTCGTCGTCACCGACACCGCCAAGTCGGTGCCCGTGGTCTACCAGGGCATCTTGCCGGACCTGTTCAAGGAAGGCAAAGGCGTCGTGGCCCAGGGGCAGATGAAGGGCAATGTCTTTGAGGCGCGCGAGGTGCTGGCCAAACACGATGAAAACTACATGCCGCCCGAGGCCGCTGAGGCGCTCAAGCAGGCGACGACCGTCAATGGCAAGGTGGCGGCCTCGGTCGTGGTGGAGAAGAAGCCGTGATTCCTGAAATCGGTCATTTCCTGTTGTGGATCGCGCTCGGTGTCAGCATCGTCATGGGGACGCTGCCGCTGGTGGGTGCCGCGCGCGGCAACCGCGCGTGGATGGCGACTGCGCGGCCGAGCGCCTACGCTTTGCTGGTCCTCGTGAGCCTGTCCTTTGTGTGTCTTGCAGCTTCGTTTGTCGCGCATGACTTTTCGGTGCTCAATGTGGCGACGAATTCGAACTCGGCGCTTCCGCTTCAATACCGTATTGCGGCATCCTGGGGAAGTCATGAGGGCTCCCTGTTGCTGTGGGTGCTCATGCTCGGAATCTGGACCGGGGCGGTCGCTCGGTTCAGCAAGGAGCTGCCTCTTCCGGTGGTGGCCCGCACCCTGGCGGTGATGGGCCTGATCAGCGTAGGCTTCCTGCTCTTCCTTCTGTTGACCTCCAACCCGTTTGATCGCCTGTTTCCGGTGCCAGCGGACGGCCGTGACCTGAATCCGCTGTTGCAAGACCCCGGCATGGTGTTTCACCCCCCCCTGCTGTACATGGGTTACGTGGGCTTCTCCGTGGCCTACGCCTTCGCCATCTCGGCGCTGATCGGTGGCAATCTCGACGCGACCTGGGCACGCTGGACGCGTCCTTGGACGACGGCCGCTTGGGCCTTCCTGACCGTAGGCATCGCGCTGGGCAGCTGGTGGGCGTACTATGAATTGGGATGGGGGGGCTGGTGGTTCTGGGACCCGGTGGAGAACGCCTCGTTCATGCCTTGGCTGGTCGGCACGGCGCTGATTCACTCCCTGGCGGTCACGGAAAAGCGGGGCAGCTTCAAGTCGTGGACCGTGCTGCTGGCGATCCTGGCGTTCTCGCTGTCGCTGCTCGGAACCTTCCTGGTGCGCTCGGGCGTGCTGTCGTCGGTGCATGCCTTTGCGACCGATCCGCGTCGGGGCCTGTTCATTCTGGCTTTTCTGACGTTGGCGGTCGGTGCCTCGCTGACCTTGTACGCCTGGCGGGCGCCCAAGGTCGGGCTTGGGGCCCGCTTCGCGCTGGTCTCGCGCGAGACGGCGCTGCTGGGCAATAACGTGCTGCTGCTGGTCGCCACCGGTGCCGTGCTGCTGGGCACCCTGTATCCCTTGTTGCTGGACGCTCTGGGCATGGGGAAGATCTCGGTCGGACCGCCCTACTTTGACGCTGTCTTCATGCCCTTGATGGTGCCGACGGTCTTCCTCATGGGCATCGGGCCGCTGGCCCGCTGGAAGGAAGCCAGCCTGCCCGACCTCGCGCGTCGTCTGCGCTGGGCCGCGGGTACCAGTGTGGTGGTCGCCGTGGCCACTGGTTGGCTGGCGGGCCGTATCTCGTTCGCCGCCACCATCGGCCTGTTCATGGCTTACTGGATCGTGACCTCGCTGCTGACGGACTTGTATGAGCGCCTGCATCCTGCCGGTGCCAGCTGGAGTGAAGCGCCGCGCCGGGCCCGGCAATTGCCCCGCGCCATGGTCGGCATGATGATTGCCCATCTCGGGGTGGCGGCGTTCTGCATTGGTGTTTCGATGGTCATGACCTATCAGGTCGAGCGCGACGTGAAGATGGCCATTGGTGACAGCACCACGGTCAACGGCTACACCTTCACCTTCCGCGGCACCCGTGACATCCCAGGGCCGAACTACATGGCCACCCAGGGGCTGATCGAGGTCACCCACAATGGCAAGCGACTGCGCGACATGCGGCCTGAAAAGCGGGTGTACCGCGTTCAGAACAATCCGATGACCGAGGCGGCGATTGCCACCGGCTTCACGCGGGACCTGTATGTATCCCTGGGCGAGCCGGTGGGCGGTGGAGACTGGATCGTGCGGGTCTATGTCAAGCCCTTCATCGACTGGATCTGGGGCGGCTGCCTGATCATGGCGCTGGGCGGTGTGCTGGCCGCGACCGACCGGCGTTACCGGGTGCGCAAGCGCGTGGAGGAGGCCGGGACCAGCATGGTGGGGGCGGCGGCATGAAGAAATTGAAGTTCCTGCTTCCTCTGGCTATCTTCCTCGGACTCGTCGCCTTCCTTCTGGTCGGCCTGGGCCTGAATCCCAGGGAAGTGCCGTCGCCGCTGATCGGCAAGCCCGCTCCGGCTTTCGACCTGCCCCGCCTGGACGACCCTGGGCAGCGAATCCGCAGGGAAGACCTGATCGGCAAGGTCTGGGTGCTGAACGTCTGGGCCTCGTGGTGCGCGGCCTGCCGCGACGAACACCCTTATCTCGTGGAGATGGCCGCACGCAAGGTGGTCCCGATTTACGGGCTGAACTACAAGGACACGCGCCAGGCGGGGCAACAGACCTTGGCGCGCTTCGGTGACCCCTATGTCGCCTCGCTGTTCGACGCCGACGGGCGGGTGGGGATTGACTGGGGGGTTTATGGCGTGCCGGAGACCTTTGTCGTCGACCGGCAAGGCATCATCCGGATGAAGCACATCGGGCCGGTGACGCCTGAGGTGATCCGCAACAAGATCGAACCCCTGGTGAGGCAACTCAATGGCTAGATGGATACTGATCCTGACCCTGGCACTGCTGGCCGGCTGGACCCAGGCAAAAGAGGCGGCGCCCGCAGCCGAAGACCCGGTGCTCGAGGCCCGCATGCTGCGCATTGCGACCGAGCTGCGCTGCCTCGTGTGCCAGAACCAGACCATCGCCGACTCCCACGCCGAGCTGGCCGTGGACCTGCGCAACCAGGTCAAGGACATGCTCAAGCGTGGCGATTCCGACCAGATGATCATCGACTACATGACCGCCCGCTACGGCGATTTCGTCCTGTACCGCCCGCCATTGAAGGGCACGACGTACATCCTGTGGTTCGGACCCGCGCTGCTGCTGTTGGGTGGCCTCGGCGCCTTGCTGCTGGTCCTGCGGCGGCGCAGCCGGCTCTCCCCGGATCAATTCGAGCCCGACCCCGACCCGGACGCAGAGCCCTTCGTCGCTGATTCAGATACCAAACCGGCCAAGTGAGCGTGCAAAGACTCCCATGACAGATTCGATTTCAAATCTCAAACAAAAACTGCAGCAGCTCAAGGCCTTGCATGACAGTGGGACGCTCTCGGCGGCGAAGTATGAAGAAAGCCGGGCCGAACTGGAGCGCCGCCTGGTGGACCAGGTCATGCGGGTTGATCATGCGGCCAAGGACAAGGCGCCAGCGGAATCGGGCAGCGGCGTCGCAAGGCCGGTCGGTATTTCCGGGAATGCAGCCCAGGGGGAACCGCAAACGTTTTCTCGGGTATCGTGGGTGGCATTGGCGTGCGGCATCCTGCTTTTTGCGGTCGCAGGCTATGCGTGGAAGGGAGAGCCTGCCTTGCTGGCGGGCGTGCCCGCAGTCGCGGCGCGAGGGGAGCCCGTCGAGGCTGAAGGCGGTTCACATACAACCGGTGTCGAGCAGATCGCCGCGTTGGTTGACAAGCTGGCCGAAAGGATGAAAGAGCGCCCTGACGACCCGGAAGGCTGGGCCATGCTGGCCCGTTCCTACACAGTCCTGGGCCGGCATGGCGAGGCGATGCAGTCGTACGAAAAGGCGATCGCCCTGCGCGGTGATGACGCAGCGCTGATGGTGGACTATGCCGACTCCCTGGCCATGAACAACAACCGCAGCCTGGCCGGCGAGCCGATGAAGTGGGTCGACAAGGCCCTGAAACTGGATCCGAACAACCTCAAGGGATTGTCGCTGGCGGGTACAGCGGCTTTTCTCTCGGGGGACTATGCCGGGGCCGTCAAGTACTGGGAGAAGGTCGTTGCCATTGGCCCGGCCGACAGTGTCTTCGTCCAGCAGGTGCAGGGCGGCATCGTCGAGGCGCGGGAACTGGGCAAGTTGCCGGCCGTCAAACCCGTGGCACAGGCACCGGCAGCCCCCGCAGAGGCGCCCCTGGCCCTGTCCGGCAAGACGGTCAGCGGCACCGTGTCGCTGGCCCCGGCGCTGGCCAAGCTGGCCTCACCGGACGATACCGTGTTTGTTCTTGCGCGGCCCGCCGAAGGCCGGGGCATGCCACTGGCCATCCTGCGCAAGAAGGTCAGTGACTTGCCGATCACCTTCACGCTGGACGACAGTTCATCCATGTCGCCAGCGGCCACGTTGTCGGCGGCGGGTACCGTCGTCGTGGTTGCACGAATCAGCAAGAGCGGCAACGCGATGCCGCAAGGCGGAGATTTGTCCGGGCAGACCGGGCCGGTCGCCGTGGGCACCTCCCAGCTCAAGATCGAAATCCGGGACGTCTTCAAGCCCTGACCGACTTCGGGTTTCGGCCGCCTGGCACGGGGGGGAGCTTGATTCGTCCGTCAACGATCTTCTTGCGCAGGGTTCGCAATGGGCCCGGGCGCGGCCGACTTTGGCGTGTCTTCAACGGTGGCCTGGGCTGCTTCTGCGTGTCGCCGCTCCAACTCTGCCTTCTCCCGCACCTTGATCGCCTTGCGCCGCGCCGGCGCGCCCATCAGGTAGACGACCAGTGCCACCGGGGCAAGTCCGTACAGCAGGAAGGTGATGATGCCGCCCAGCACAGTGCCGGTGGTGTTCGTGGCCTCGGCCACTGCCATCATGAGCGCGACATACAACCAGGCGATGGGAACGATGTACATGGAGTAAAAGGCTTATGAGCGAAATGTCAGAATATTGAAGGGGTAGTCCTGAGATACTCAGGGTTTTTACCAATAATTCGAACGCACTTGGAGACAGCATGAACGTGGAACCTACCGAGATCTGGCCGCAAGTCACTGAGCAATTCCAGCAAAGTATGGCCGAAAGCTGGAAGAACGCCTTCCAGTCCTTTCAGAACATGGATCTGGGCGGCCTGCAGCCCGATGGGGCAGCGATGGCAAAGCTCCCGGGTGCGCCTAAGGTCCAGTTGTCGCCCGCACGCCTGCAGGAACTTCAGCAACAATACCTGAAGGAGGCCTCCGAGCTGTGGAGTCAGGGGCTCGAAGGAGCGCCGGTGGTCAAGGATCGCCGCTTTTCCGCCGAAGCCTGGGGCAGCAACCCGATGGCGGCTTTTTCAGCCGCGACCTATTTGCTCAATTCCCGCACCCTCATGGGGCTCGCCGAAGCGGTGGAGGGCGATGCCAAGACGAAAAACCGCATCCGGTTTGCCGTGGAGCAATGGATGGCCGCGTCGGCACCCAGCAACTTCCTGGCCATGAACGCCGATGCGCAGAAAAAGGCCATCGACACCAAAGGTGAGAGCATTGCCAAGGGCATGCAGAACCTGCTGAACGACATCAAGCTGGGTCATGTTTCCATGACCGACGAGAGCCTCTTCGAGGTCGGCCGCAACGTCGCCACGACCGAAGGTGCCGTGGTGTTCGAGAACGAACTGTTCCAGCTGATCGAATACAAGCCGCTGACAGCCAAGGTGTACGAGAAACCCTTTCTGCTCATACCGCCCTGCATCAACAAGTACTACATCCTGGACCTGCAGCCCGAGAATTCGGTGATCCGTTACGCGGTTTCCCAGGGGCATCGCACGTTTGTGGTGAGCTGGCGCAATCCCGACAAGTCGATGGCCGGCAAGACCTGGGACGACTATATCGAGGACGCGGCCATCAAGGCGATCCACACGGTTCAGGACATCACGGGCAGCGAAAAGATCAACACGCTGGGTTTCTGCGTCGGCGGCACCATCCTGAGCACGGCGCTCGCAGTGCTGGCCGAGCGGGGCGAAAAACCGGCCGCCAGCGCGACGCTGCTGACCACGCTGGTGGACTTCACCGACACCGGTATTCTGGATGTGTTCATTGACGACAACTTCGTCAAGTACCGCGAAATGCAGATGGGCAAGGGTGGTCTGCTCAAGGGCCAGGACCTTTCGTCCACCTTCAGTTTCCTGCGCCCGAACGACTTGGTCTGGAACTACGTGGTGGGCAACTACCTCAAGGGTGAAACCCCGCCCCCGTTCGACCTGCTTTACTGGAACAGCGACAGCACCAATCTGCCGGGCCCCTGGTACGCCTGGTACCTGCGCAACACCTACCTCGAGAACAACCTGGTCAAGCCCGGGCGGGCCACGGTCTGCGGCGTCAAGGTCGACCTGAACAAGGTCGATCTGCCGATGTACATCTACGGCTCGCGTGAAGACCACATCGTTCCCATTGGCGGCTCCTACGGTTCCACCCAGGTCTTCCCGGGCAAGAAGCGCTTCGTCATGGGGGCCTCGGGCCATATCGCCGGCGTGATCAACCCGCCAGCCGCCAAGAAGCGCAGCCACTGGACGCGCGAAGACGGCAAGTTCCCGAAGACCGCCAGCGAGTGGATTGCCGGCGCCACGGAAGCGCCGGGCAGCTGGTGGACCGACTGGTCCAACTGGCTCAAGGGCCATGCGGGCAAGCAGGTTGCCGCGCCCAAAGGCTACGGCAAAGGCACAAAGTACAAGGCGATCGAGCCCGCGCCCGGCCGCTATGTCAAGGCCAAGGCCTGAAATCAAGAGATTGACTTAACTGGAGACTGAAAAAATGGAAGACATCGTTATCGTTTCAGCCGCACGCACCGCCGTCGGCAAGTTTGGCGGCGCGCTCGCCAAGACGCCGGCCACCGAGCTCGGCGCCATCGTGATCCGTGAGGCGCTGGCCCGTGCCAACGTCGGGCTGGACCAGGTCGGCGAAGTCATCATGGGCCAGGTGCTGGCGGCGGGGGCCGGACAAAATCCTGCCCGCCAGGCGGCCTTGAAGGCGGGCGTCGCCCGGGAAACCCCGGCGCTGACCATCAATGCGGTGTGCGGCTCCGGCCTGAAGGCCGTCATGCTGGCCGCACAGGCGGTGGCCTGGGGCGACAGCGAGATCGTGGTGGCTGGTGGCCAGGAAAACATGAGCGCCAGCCCGCATGTGCTGCTGGGTTCGCGTGACGGCCAGCGCATGGGCGACTGGAAGATGATCGACTCGATGATCGTTGACGGCCTTTGGGACGTTTACAACCAGTACCACATGGGCGTGACCGCCGAGAACGTGGCCAAGGCCTATGGTATCAGCCGCGACATGCAGGATGCACTGGCGCTGGCCAGCCAGACCAAGGCCGCCGCGGCCCAGGCCGCCGGGCGATTCAACGACGAAATCGTCACCGTCTCGCTGGCCCAGAAGAAGGGCGACCCGATCCTCTTCAATGCCGACGAATTCATCAACAAGAAGACCAGTGCAGAAGCCCTGGCGGGCCTGCGCCCGGCCTTTGACAAGACGGGCAGCGTGACCGCGGGCAACGCCTCGGGCATCAATGATGGCGCAGCCGCCGTGGTCGTGATGACGGCGAAGAAGGCCGCCGCTCTGGGCCTGAAGCCTCTGGCACGCATCGCCGCCTTCGGAACCAGTGGACTGGACCCCGCAATCATGGGCATGGGCCCGGTGTCGGCGTCGCGCAAGGCGCTGACGCGCGCGGGCTGGAATGTTGCGGATGTGGATTTGTTCGAACTCAACGAAGCCTTTGCTGCGCAGGCCTGTGCCGTGAACAAGGAACTGGCCATCGATCCGGCCAAGGTGAACGTGAACGGTGGCGCCATCGCCATCGGGCACCCGATCGGCGCCTCCGGCTGCCGCATTCTGGTCACGCTGCTGCACGAGATGCAACGCCGCGACGCGAAGAAGGGCCTGGCCGCGCTGTGCATTGGCGGCGGCATGGGGGTTTCCCTCGCACTGGAGCGCTGAGTTAGGGTTAACAATGCGGGCGGCGCCCGGTATGCGGGTGCGACCAGATATCATTTTTGTAGAAAACAGAGGAGCAAGTCATGAATCAAAAAGTAGCGTACGTCACCGGCGGCATGGGTGGCATCGGAACCGCCATCTGCCAGCGCCTGCACAAGGACGGCTTCAAGGTCATCGCCGGCTGCGGCCCCACGCGCGACCACGCCAAGTGGCTCGCCGAGCAGGCCGCCGAAGGCTATACGTTTTACGCCTCGGTCGGCAACGTCGGCAGCTGGGACTCCACCGTGGAGGCTTTCAGCAAGGCCAAGGCAGAACACGGCCCGATCGACGTGCTGGTCAACAACGCCGGCATCACGCGCGACCGCATGTTCCTGAAGATGTCGCGCGAAGATTGGGACGAAGTCATTGACACCAACCTCAACAGCATGTTCAACGTGACCAAGCAGGTTGTGCCGGAGATGGTGCAAAAAGGGTGGGGCCGCATCATCCAGATTTCATCGGTCAATGGCAACAAGGGCCAGGCCGGCCAGACCAACTACTCGGCGGCCAAGGCCGGCATGCACGGTTTTTCCATGGCGCTCGCGCAGGAGCTGGCCAACAAGGGCGTGACGGTCAACACCGTGAGCCCCGGGTATATCGGCACCGACATGGTCAAGGCGATCCGCCATGACGTGCTGGCCCAGATCATCGCCACGGTGCCGGTCAAGCGCCTGGGCGAGCCCAGCGAGATCGCCTCCATCATCGCCTGGCTGGCGTCCGACGAAGGTGGCTATGCCACCGGCGCCGACTTCTCGGTCAACGGCGGCCTGCACATGGGCTGACGTGGTTCGATCGATGCGCATCTTCGCAAGGCGCCTCGGTTCACAGATCCAGAGCCCCACGCTGTGGGGCTTTTTTTTGCCAGGTGCAGGGACTGCGCCATCGCAACCGCCCGTAAGGGACGCGAACTGAAGGCCGCTTTCCTGACGATTTCGGTCTGGTCGGCCGTTGCGGTCAGTTGCATTGGCGTGCGGATAGCGCCGCAGTCCAAAATGTCCTGGCGGCGTTCAAGGACGAGGCAAAATCACAGACTCTGATCAGGTTTGGCTTGCTTCGCGTCGTGCGCTGAATGCACCTTCAACCCCCCCCAAACACACTGTTCATTTCAACTTCATGAATCAACTTGACGCACTCAAACAGTTCACCACCGTTGTCGCCGATACGGGCGACTTCCGGCAGATCGGTGCCTATTTGCCGCAAGATGCCACCACCAATCCCTCCCTGATCCTGAAGGCAGTGCAGAAGCCGGAATACAAGTCCCTGCTGACCGACACGGTGGCCCGGCACGGCGATCGACCGCTGGACGAACTCATCGATCGCCTGCTGGTTCGTTTTGGATGCGAAATTCTGGCACTCATTCCCGGACGGGTGTCGACCGAGGTCGATGCCCGCTTGAGTTTTGATACAGGGGCAACCGTCGCACGGGCTGAACGCCTGATCGCGCTTTACCAGGCGCAGGGGATCCAGAGTGCCAGGGTGCTGGTCAAGGTGGCGGCCACCTGGGAAGGCATTCAAGCCGCAGCACAGCTTGAGCGCCGCGGCATTCACACCAATCTGACCTTGTTGTTCTCTTTTTGCCAGGCTGTGGCTTGCGGTCAGGCCAAAGTGCAGCTGATCTCGCCGTTCGTCGGGCGTATCTATGACTGGTACAAGAAGGCCGCTGGCCCCACTTGGGTGGAGGCCGACAACGCCGGTGCCAAGGATCCAGGCGTCAGGTCGGTACAGCAGATATTCAACTACTACAAGAACAGGGGCATCGCCACTGAAGTCATGGGGGCGAGCTTTCGCAACGTGGGTCAGATCACGGCGCTCGCCGGTTGCGATTTGTTGACCATCAGCCCGGATTTGCTGGCCACCCTGGCCGCTACTCGGGCGCCTCTGAGCCGTGCGCTGGATGCGGCCGCCGCCCGAATGCTTGATCTGCAGCCGGTGAGCTATGACGAGGCCGGGTTCCGCTTTGCCCTGAACGAGGATGCCATGGCGAACGAGAAACTGGCGGAAGGCATCCGAGCGTTTTGTTTGGATGCCGAAAAACTGGATCAACTTCTGCTGGCAGCCGGGTGACCGAAATGGGCCGAGCCTTCGGTGGGCCACCGCATCCTGACAACCTGACCATCGCTGATCAGTCGCTGTGGTTCATTGGGATCATCAGACAGAATTTGTCGGCTTGATCAGGTGATTCTGGCGAGCGATCAGCGGATCATCATCCCGCCATCGGCCACGATCGTCTGCCCGGTGATGTACTGGCCGGCCGCGCTGGCCAGCAGCACCGCGATGCCACCGATGTCGTCCGGCTCGCCGATGCGGCGCAAGGGCGTTTCGCCCTCGACCTTGGCCTTGAGCACCGGATTCTCGTGCAGGGCCCGGGCGAAGTCGGTGCGGATCAGGCCCGGTGCAATGCAGTTCACCCGGATGTTGTCCGGACCCCATTCCACGGCCAGGTTGCGCGCCAGCTGCATGTCGGCGGCCTTGGAGATGTTGTAGGCGCCGATCACCGAGGAGCCGTGCAGGCCGCCGATCGACGAGACGATGACGATCGCGCCGTCCTTCTTCGCCTTCATGTCCGGGTAGGCCAGGTTGCACAGCCAGGCGTTGGACAGCACGTTGTTGCGCATGATCTTGTCGAACACCTCGTCGCTCATGCCGGTCATCGGGCCGTAGTAGGGGTTGGTGGCCGCGTTGCAGACCATGATGTCGATGCCGCCCCAGGCCGCGCGGGTCTCGGCCACCAGCGCCTCGACCTGGGCCTTGTCAGAGATGTTGGCTGCGATCGCCATGGCCTCGCCCCCGGCGTCGCGGATGGTCTGCACGACGTCCTCGCAGGCGGCCAGCTTGCGGCTCGAAATCACGACTTTGGCGCCGGCTTTGGCCAGCTGGATGGCAATCGAGCGGCCGATGCCGCGGCTTGAGCCGGTCACGATGGCGACCTTGCCTTTGAGGTTGAACAGATCCATGGAGCCTCCAGAATATAGTGCGTGGGAAAAGCCGCCAGTGTGCCGTGCGTCGGGTGGCCGGGCTGTCGTGCTTGCGTCACAATGGCTGCATGCCCTTCGTGACCTATCTGCCTGGCACCGCGCCCCTGGTGCTTGATTCGCCGCACAGCGGCACCGACTACCCGGACGACTTTGGCACCGTGTGCGACCGTGCGACCTTGCGTCGCGCCGAGGACACCCATGTCGAGAAGCTCTACCGCTTTGCGCCCGCGATGGGTGTGGCCTGGATCGAGGCGCACTTCCCGCGCAGCTACCTGGACGCAAACCGCGACACCAGCGAGGTGGACGTGACGATGCTGGACGGCCCGTGGCCCGCGCCGGTGGCCACCGACCCAGCCGTGCTGTCGAAAGTGCGCCTGGGCAAAGGCCTCATCTGGCGCTGCACCGACGATGGCGTGGCGCTGTACGACCGCAAGCTGGGTGTGGCGGAGGTCCACGCGCGCATCCAGAACTGCTGGCAGCCCTACCATGCCGCCGTGGAGCAGGCCATTGATGCGGCGCATGCTCGCCATGGCTACAGCATCCACGTCAACTGCCACTCGATGCCCGCCGTGGCAGCCAGCCATGCCACCGATTTTCCCGGCCTGGTGCACGCGGACTTCGTGGTGGGCAACCGCGATGCCACCACGTCCAGCGAGGCGTTGGCGCGGCTGGTTTGCGATCATCTGCGTGCTCTGGGGTACCGCGTCGAATACAACCACCCGTACAAGGGTGTGGAACTGGTGCGGCGATACGGGCGACCCGCCGAGCACCGTCACAGCTTGCAGCTTGAGATCAACCGCAAGCTCTACATGGACGAGGCGACGCTGGCCATGACCGACGGGTTTGCGCCGCTGCAGGCCGATCTGCGCTCTCTGGTGGATCGGCTGCTGCAGACCGATCCGCGCACGCTTTGAGGCTGCGCCGTGGCTCACGGCGGAATCGAACGGTTCGCGAGGCTGTTATGAGCCCGGGCGCCAGCGGGCTCCACTGAAAGGCGGGAAGTGATGGATCGGGTCGATGTGGTGGTGATCGGCGCGGGCGTGGTGGGCCTGGCCGTGGCGCGGGCGCTGGCCCTCCAAGGGCGCGAAGTGATGCTGCTGGAAGCGGCCGATGCCATCGGCACCGGCACCAGTTCGCGCAACAGCGAAGTGATCCATGCCGGCCTGTACTATCCGCAGGGCTCGCTGAAGGCGCGGCTGTGCGTTCAGGGGCGCGACCAGCTCTATGCCTACTGCGCCGAGCGCGGCATCGGCCACCAGCGCTGCGGCAAGCTGATCGTGGCGACGAGCGAGGCCCAGGTGGCCTATCTGCACCGGATCATGGCCCAGGGCGTGGCCAACGGGGTGAACGACCTGAGCTTGATCAGCGGCGAACAGGCCCGTGCGCTCGAGCCCCGACTGGCCTGCGTGGCGGCGGTACAGTCGCCCAGCACCGGCATCGTGGACAGCCACGCTCTGATGCTGGCCCTGCTGGGCGATCTGGAGCACGCGGGCGGCCTGCTGGCCCTGAAATCGGCAATAAATCGGGTCTTTCCCAGCGTCAAACGGTCGCAAGCAGCTATTGTTGTTGTAGCGGATGACGGCACAGAGCTGGCCGCAAACACGGTGGTCAACGCCGCCGGACTGCATGCGCCGGCGCTGGCGCGGCGCTTTGAGGGGCTGGATCCGCGCCAGGTACCGCCGGCGTACTTCGCGAAGGGCAGCTACTTCACGCTGTCGGGGCGTTCACCCTTCGGTCGACTGATCTACCCCGTGCCCGAGGCCGCCGGGCTGGGTGTGCACCTGACGATCGACCTGGGCGGCCAGGCCAAGTTCGGGCCGGATGTGCAGTGGGTTGCGTGGGCCGAGGATCTGGTGGTGGACCCGGCGCGCGGCGACGCGTTCTACGCTGAGGTGCGCAAGTACTGGCCGGCCTTGCCCGACGGCGCGCTGGTTCCCGGCTATGCCGGCATCCGGCCAAAGATCAGCGGCCCCGACGAGCCCGCGGCCGACTTCCTGATCCAGGGCCCCGCCGACCACGGCGTGCCGGGGCTGGTCAACCTGTTCGGCATCGAGTCGCCGGGGCTGACCAGTTGCCTGGCGATCGGCGACCACGTGGCGGCGCTGCTGAGCCGCGCCTGAGCATTCCGCGCTTAGCGAATCAGGCGGCGTCCGGCTTGCGCAGCGGGCTGCGGGCGTCCAGGTGCTCCAGGTAGTCGCCGATCCCCTGGCCTTCGCGCTCCAGGAAGCGCTGCACTGCGTCGGCAAAGGCGGGGTGTGCCAGCCAGTGCGCGCTGGAGGCCTTGACCGGCAGCAGGGCGCGCGCCATCTTGTGCTCGCCCTGAGCGCCACCTTCGAAGCGCCCGATGCCGTGCTCGATGCACCATTGCAAGGGCCGGTAGTAGCAGGCCTCGAAGTGCAGGCAGTCCACGCGCTCCAGCGCGCCCCAGTATCGGCCGTAGGCGACGCTGTCGGGGTTGGTCGCTGCGTGGAGGGTGAAATCCGCTGTTTCCAGGCTATCTTTTGAATGATTTTGGCCTGAACCCAGCGTCGATGGTTCATTAAGTGCTATCAAACTTGATGCCATCGGCTGGCCCGCCCGCTCGCCGACGAAGAGCAACCAGTTCTCTGGCATGTCGCGCGCCATGCATTCGAAGAAGGCCCGGCTCAGGTAGGGCGCATTGCCGTGCTCAAGATAGGTGCGTTCGTAGCAGCGGTAGAAAAAATCCCAGTCGGCGGCGCTGATGTCGCGCCCCCTGGCCCAGCGGAAGCTGACACCGGCCTCGCTGACCTTGCGGCGCTCCTGGCGGATCTTCTTGCGCTTCTCCTGGTTCAGGCTGGCAAGAAAGTGGTCAAAGCTGCCGAATGTGCGGGCGGCTGCGCCAGGGTTCCCAGAAACAGGAGTCGCATTCGTCCAGTGAAACTGCACTGTGTCGCGCCGCATCAGGCCGGCGCGCTCACAGGCGGCCAGGTCCTCTGCAGCGCTGAACAACAGGTGCAGGGAAGACAGATTTTCCGCACGGCACCATGCGATCAGCGCCTGCACCAACGCATCGCGGGCCGCTTCGTTCTTCGCCATCAGGCGGGTGCCGGGCACCGGCGTGAACGGCACGGCGACCAGCGCCTTGGGGTAATAGGCCAGGCCATGCTGGGCGTAGGCGTTGGCCCAGGCCCAGTCGAACACGTATTCGCCGTAGGAATGCGCTTTCAGGTAAAGCGGGCATGCGGCCACCAGTTCTTCGCCCAGCCACAGGGTCATGAAGCGCGGCGTCCAGCCAGTGGCGGGGACGGCGCTGCCGCTGGTATGCAGCGCGGCAAGGTAGGCGTGGGCCATGAAGGGCGAAGGCTGGGCCTGCGCGCACAGCAAGCGGTCCCATTGACGGGCATTCACGTCCAGCGGCGATGCCGACACCCGGGTGACATAATCAAAAGACTCTTTTTTCAGCACCTGTATGACTCTCAAAATCTGTGTTGCCCAGCTCAATTTCGTGGTGGGCGACCTTGCCGGGAACGCGCAAAGAATCATTGACGCTTCGCGCACCGCCTACACAGAAGGTGCGCGTCTGGTGCTGACGCCCGAACTGTCCATCTGCGGCTATGCGGCGGAAGACCTTTTCCTGCGCCCGGCGTTTGTCGCCGCCTGCCATGATGCCGTGAAAGCCGTGGCCCGCGAGCTGGCCCCGCTGAAAGACCTGACGGTGGTGGTGGGCCACCCCACGGGCGGCGACCGTCGCACGCGCAGCGTGGCGGTGCAGGACCGCCTCAATGCGGCCAGCGTGCTGCGCGGCGGCGTGGTGGTGGCGACCTACGCCAAGCGGGAACTGCCGAATTACCAGGTGTTCGATGAACGGCGGTATTTCACTCCGGCGCAAGGGGTCTGCGTGTTCGAGGCCGGGGGCTTCAAGGTCGGGCTGCTGATCTGCGAGGACGCCTGGTTCGAGGCGCCGGCGCGACTGGCCCGGCAGGCCGGGGCCGATTTGCTGGCGGTGATCAATGCCTCGCCCTTCCACGTGGGCAAGGGCTATGAGCGTGAAGTGATGATGCGCGAACGCGTGCTGGAGAGCGGTCTGCCGCTGGTCTATGCCCACCTGGTCGGCGGGCAGGACGAGCTGGTGTTCGAAGGCCATTCCTTCGTCGTCGACGCGCAGGGGAAAACCGTGGGCCGGGCGCCAAGTTTTGAGGAAAACCTGTTCTATTCCAGCGTCAAGCGGTCGAGTGATGCTATCGAAATTGATGCGCCGGTCGCGCCCGAGCGCTCGCTCGACGCCGATCTGTGGGATGCGCTGGTGCTGGGTGTGCGCGACTATATCGGCAAGAACGGCTTCCCCGGCGTGCTGCTGGGCCTGTCCGGCGGGATCGATTCGGCGCTGGTGCTGGCCGTGGCCGTCGATGCGCTGGGCCCGGATCGGGTACGCACTGTGATGATGCCTTCACCCTACACCGCGGACATCAGCTGGATCGACGCCCGCGCGATGGCGTCCCGCATGGGCGTGCGCTACGACGAGATTTCCATCCTTCCCGAGTTCGAGGCCTTCAAGGCCTCGCTGGCGCCGCATTTCGTGGGCCTGAGGGAGGACACGACCGAGGAAAACATCCAGGCCCGCATCCGCGGCACCTTGCTGATGGCGCTGTCCAACAAGCTCGGCTCCCTGGTGCTGACCACCGGCAACAAGAGTGAAATGGCCACGGGCTACTGCACACTGTATGGCGACATGGCCGGCGGTTTCGCGGTGATCAAGGACGTGGCCAAGACGGCGGTGTTCCGCCTGGCGCGCTGGCGCAACGCAAACGACCCCTATGGCACCGGCGCCAGTCCGATCCCCGAGCGCATCATCACGCGGCCGCCCAGCGCCGAGTTGCGCCCTGACCAGACCGACCAGGACAGCCTGCCGCCCTACGAGGTGCTGGACGCCATCGTCGAGCACTATATGGAGAATGACGAGGGCATCGAGGAGATCGTCGCGCGCGGCTTTGCGCGGGCCGATGTGGAGAAGGTGACGCGCCTGATCAAGCTCAACGAGTACAAGCGCCGGCAGTCAGCGGTGGGTATTCGCGTCACCCATCGCAGCTTTGGCAAGGATTGGCGTTATCCTATTACCAGCAAATTTCGCGCTTAAATGGACCTGAAGCAGGAAAAATCATGAAACAGATCACCGCCGTCATCAAACCTTTCAAGCTTGAGGAAGTGCGTGAAGCGCTCGCCGAATGCGGCGTCACAGGCCTGACCGTCACCGAGGTCAAGGGCTTTGGGCGCCAGAAAGGCCATACCGAGCTCTACCGGGGCGCCGAGTACGTGGTCGATTTCCTGCCCAAGGTGAAGGTGGAAGTCGTCGTGAACGATGCGGACACCGATCGCTGCGTGGAGGCGATCATCAAGGCGGCCCGTACCGGCAAGATCGGCGACGGCAAGATCTTCATCACCTCGGTCGAGCGCGTGGTGCGCATTCGCACGGGGGAAGAGAACGAGACGGCGGTCTGAGCCGCCGACTAGCCATGCGTTTGGACCTGCGCGCAGGTCCTCAGATGTCTTCCAGGCGGGGTGCTGCTGAGAGCCCGGAGGCCTGTATCAGGTCCCCAAGCAGTGATTCCGGGTCGCTTCCGATTCGGATCAGATCCATCTGCCAATCGCCCATGAAGTCCTGCTTTACGCTGGATTGCAGGAACCCAATCAGGCCGTCGTAGTAACCGGCCATGTTCAGCAGCCCCACAGGCTTGTCGTGGTAGCCGAGTTGGCGCCAGGTCCAGACTTCAAAGAACTCCTCGAAAGTGCCAATGCCGCCAGGCAAGGCAAGGAACGCGTCAGCATGTTCGGCCATCAAGCGTTTGCGTTCGTGCATGGTGTCGACCACATGCAGTTCGCTGCAGTCGTGATTGGCCCATTCCTTCTCGACCAGCGCCTTGGGAATAACGCCGATCACGCGACCGCCAGCCTCCAGGGTCGCATCGGCCACGATGCCCATCAGTCCGTTTTTTCCGCCTCCATAGACCAACTGCCCGCCATGGGAACCTATCCAGTGGCCAACCGTCCGTGCCGTGATGGTGAAATCCGGGCTGGCACCCGGTTTGGAGCCGCAGTAGACACAGACAGAGAAAGTGGGTTTCATGCAATCAGTGGGTTGGTCGCAGGCCTGCGGTTCAACGGGGAGATGTGATCAGCCGGGTGCCGGCGAGAGCATCATGCCAGAACTGCTGTTCGGGGTGAAAGCGGCTCAGTATCGCCCAGACAGCCACCCAACCTAGAATGATGACGACCGACTCCCCGGCGGTCAGGCCGAAGGGTGCTAACGCAGCCAGGGGCGGCAAAAACCAAAGCCAGCTCAGGAGGTAGCGCGCAAAAGCACGCGCTTGTGTCACGGGCTGGCCGTTTCGATCCACCAGGCGGATGTTCCAGGTCTTCATGGCCAGGGTTTGCCCCCGGGACCAGAACCAGGTGAAATAAATGCCGAAGACGACGAACAGGAAAGCCTGCAGGGGAAGCCGGTTGTCAAGCGCGTGCCGTGTCTGGCTAAGTGTGCTGAAAAGATACCCTGCAATGAAGACCACGCCAAACATGAGCATGCCTTCATACATCCAGCAGGCCATCCGTCGCAGCAGTCCAGGGGCGACGAGGGGCGAGAAAGGGCGCTGGGTCATGTTTGGCTGCAACGACTTGGAAGAACCCGCCGGCGCACTCATTCTATGGATTGAAGCCAGATCTGGCCGCGCTACGGGGGACTTGCAGGTTTGCGGGGCAGCAAGGTGTTCTGATCCAGCTGCTTGGTTCCACTCGCCACCCCGGAGGCCCCGCCACGGGGTGGTTTCGCGTTGACCGGTGTCGCAAGCTTTTGCGGTGGAACAGGCTTGACGGCGGTTGCGGCGCCGGGTGGCCGGGGCGTTGCGCTGGCCGCCAGCTTGTTCTTTTCCTCCGGGCTCAGAGCTTGATAAGCCTCCCACTTTGCACGCTTTTCGTCTGGTGGAAGCTTGGTCGTTTCAGCAAAATTCAGGCGCGCCTGCGTGCGTTGCTTGGGGCTCAATGCCACCCATTCGCTCATACGGCTATGAAGAGTGGCTTGTTCGGTCGGCGACAGGGTGTTGAAATTCTTTGAGATGGCGAGCCATTTCCGCTTTTGAGCCTCGTCAATGCTGTTCCAGTTCGCTGCCAGTGGTTTCAGGGCTTTTTGCTCTGCTGCGGAGAGTTCGCCCCAGGCCTTCGGTGGAAGGGGTTGCGGGCTGCCGGCACGCTGCGTGGGTGAACTTGCCGCTACCGCGGCCTTGGGTGCGGGCGGCGCAGCTGAGGCTGGCGCGGGTTGGGCCCACGCGCCGGGAATCGTTCCCGACGCGGTCGCAACCGCGCCCAGCAATAAGCTTGCGCAATATGACGCGGTGCTCATCGGTCTTTGCCGTCCCTGCGTCACTCGGGCGCGGAAGGGTGGCCGGCCGTCTTGAGGAACTGAATGAAGCCGGAGTCGGTATAGGCCGCGGGCGGCAGATCGTCTGTCAGCAGGGCGGCATCGACTTCGGCAACTTCGTCGGCACGGTTGTCATTCTGGACTACATTGATCGTGACCAACCCGACAACCAGCGTCAACAAGGGCAACGCCGAGGCCAGACGGCTCCACAGGTTCCAGCCCTCGTCGCCGAATGAAAGCGTTGCCGTGCTTCCGTTACTCGACGCGTGCGATGCAAGTCGCGCCCGGGTAACCCGGGCCACCTTGCGGTGGGAAACGGCCTGCAGGCGGGCGACGCGCAGACGTTCAGAGAGATCATGCGGCAACTCCTGCGCACCCGCTGAAAGACGGGCCGCCAGCTTCAGCGCATAGCGATCCTGAAGGATTTCAGCGTGATGTTGGAGCGAATGAGTCATGGTTGTATCCCTTTTGCCATCAGCGCCTTGCTGAGGGCTTGAACCGCACGCGAGCAGTGTGTCTTGACACTGCCTTCCGAGCAGCCCATGGCAGCCGCGGTTTCCGCGACGTCCATCTCTTCCCAGTAACGCATCAGGAAGGCTTCGCGTTGACGCGCCGGCAATTCCTTTATTTCAGCCTCGATTTCATGAAAAATCTGAGTGCGACGGGTGCTGTCTTCCGCGCTCTCGACTCGCTGCGAGTCTTCAGCCCCTGAAAAAGTTTCCAGAAGGTCGAAATCTCCTTCATCCGAGGCGGACTCAAAATCGCTCATGTTTGAAAAAAGCGCGTTCCGGGTCTTCTGGCGTCGAAACCAGTCCAGCGTGCAATTGGAAAGGATGCGCTGGAAAAGCATGGGCAATTCCGCAACAGGCTTGTCGCCGTAGTGTTCGGCCAGCTTCATCATGCTGTCCTGAACGATGTCCAGCGCGGCTTCCTCGTTGCGAACGTGGTACACCGACCGCTTGAATGCACGCTTTTCGACGCTCTTGAGGAAGTCGTTGAGTTCTTGTTCGGTGGCCAAGTGCGTTTCAGACCGTGGTGGCGAGTCGGCGATAAGATTCGTTGTTGAAGCGGCGAGGCTGAAGCGCACGACGATGCCGACTTCAGGCTCAGACCTGTTTTGTCGCGGATTATGGCACCGCAGTCTGAATTCAAGCAGCTTTTCACAATCGGTCATGTTGCAGTGCGATAATGCGGTCTGCAAATCAAAAAGCAAACGGGTCACGGTCCGGCGGAGCAAGCAGCACGCCCATGTCCGTGGCCTCAAGTTCCGACGTAACTCCACAAGAGGCTATCGAAGGGGCACCCAAGGTTTTTCGTCAGAGAAATTCGCAAAGGTTGATCATGGAAATCTCAAAAGCTGAAATGGCATCCGCAGCCGCGGCATCTGCCGGTGCGCCCACCCAGGAACTCCGGGGTGCGGAAATCCTCGTCAAGGCCCTTCAGGCCGAGGGCGTCAAGTACGTCTGGGGCTACCCTGGCGGCGCTGTCCTCCACATCTACGACGCGTTCTACAAGCAGGACACGATCCAGCATGTGCTGGTGCGCCACGAACAGGCCGCTGTTCACGCCGCGGACGGTTACGCCCGGGCCACGGGCGATGTCGGCGTTGCCCTCGTTACCTCGGGTCCCGGTGTGACCAATGCGGTCACCGGTATTGCCACGGCCTACATGGACAGCATCCCGATGGTGATTATCAGCGGGCAGGTTCCGACAGCGGCGATTGGACTGGATGCGTTCCAGGAATGCGACACCGTCGGCATCACGCGCCCGATCGTCAAGCACAATTTCCTGGTCAAGGACGTGCGTCACATGGCCGAGGTCATGAAGAAGGCGTTCCACATCGCCCGAACCGGTCGTCCCGGCCCTGTGGTGGTGGATATCCCCAAAGATGTTTCCTTCAACAAGACCACCTACACCGGCTACCCCGAAACGGTGGAGATGCGCTCCTACAACCCCGTGCGCAAGGGGCACGGGGGCCAGATCCGCAAGGCACTGCAACTGCTGATGGCAGCCAAGCGGCCCTATATCTATACCGGTGGTGGCGTGTTGCTGAGTAACGCGACACAGGAGTTGCGCACGCTGGTGGACATGCTGGGCTATCCCTGCACCAACACATTGATGGGCCTTGGGGCCTATCCCGCATCCGACCGCAAGTTCTTGGGCATGCTGGGCATGCATGGCACCGTCGAAGCGAACAACGCCATGCAAAACTGCGATGTGTTGCTGGCGGTCGGGGCTCGATTCGATGACCGGGTGATCGGCAACCCGAAGCACTTCGCTCAGAACGAGCGCAAGATCATTCATGTCGACATTGATCCGTCGAGCATCTCCAAGCGCGTCCGGGTGGATGTGCCGATCGTCGGCGACGTCAAGGATGTCCTGACGGAATTGATCACAATGATCCGCGAGGGGTCCTTGAAGCCCGATGCCAACGCGCTCGGCGCGTGGTGGGACACGATTGAAGGCTGGCGCAAGCGGGATTGCCTCGCGTATGACCGCGGCAACAAGGACGTGATCAAGCCGCAGTACGTGGTTGAGACGCTCTGGAACATGACCAAGGACGCCGATACCTACATCACGTCGGACGTCGGGCAGCACCAGATGTGGGCCGCCCAGTACTACCACTTTGACCAACCACGGCGCTGGATCAACTCAGGCGGGCTGGGCACGATGGGCGTTGGTATTCCCTATGCCATGGGCATCAAGCTGGCGCGCCCAGAAAGCGAAGTGTTTTGCGTGACCGGCGAGGGCTCGGTGCAGATGTGCATTCAGGAACTGTCGACCTGCCTGCAATACAACACGCCGATCAAGATCGTTGCGCTGAATAACCGGTACCTGGGCATGGTGCGCCAGTGGCAGGAAATTGAATATTCCGGCCGATACAGCCACAGTTACATGGACGCCTTGCCCAATTTCGTGAAGTTGGCTGAAGCTTATGGCCACGTGGGCATGCTGATCGAGCGTCCGCAGGACGTCGAAGGCGCATTGCGCGAAGCCCGCAAGCTCAAGGACCGCACGGTGTTCATGGACTTCCGCACCGACCCTACCGAAAACGTGTTCCCGATGGTGAAAGCTGGCAAGGGCATCACGGAAATGTTGCTCGGGTCGGAAGATCTCTGAAAACCACCAGGGCGGGTGGTGCCGCACGAAGGCCCACCTTTTCCAATCCGATCAACCATTTATTGACGAATCTATTGCCTGCCAAGCCTGCGCATTACCGTGCGCGGGGGAGGGCTGCGAAAAGAGGAATCTCATCATGAAACATATCATTGCAGTATTGCTGGAAAACGAACCGGGCGCCTTGTCCCGGGTGGTTGGCTTGTTTTCGGCCCGTGGCTATAACATCGAATCCCTGACGGTTGCGCCGACCGAGGACCCGAGCCTGTCGCGTATGACAATCCAGACTGCGGGATCCGAAGAGGTGATCGAGCAGATCACCAAACATTTGAACCGCCTGATCGAAGTGGTCAAGGTGGTCGATCTGACGGAGGGTGCCTACACCGAGCGCGAACTCATGATGGTGAAGGTTCGTGCGGTGGGCAAGGAACGCGAGGAAATGAAACGCATGGCCGACATATTCCGGGGCCGCGTCATCGATGTCACTGAGAAAAGCTACACCATCGAACTCACTGGCGACCAGTCGAAGAACGATGCTTTCCTGGAAGCCATCGACCGCAGTGCCATCCTGGAGACTGTGCGCACGGGGTCCAGCGGAATTGGCCGGGGTGAGAGAATCCTGCGCGTCTGATTTTTTCTCAAGGTTCAGCCTTTGCCCGTTCGGGCTGTGCCTGTCGAATGCCCCGCTCAACCGGGGCGCCGGGAGCCCTTCGACAGGCTCGCGACGAACGGATCTATTCATCAATTCCAATGGAGCAACCCCATGAAAGTTTTCTACGACAAAGACTGTGACCTGAGCCTGATCAAGGGCAAGACTGTCGCCATCATCGGCTATGGTTCGCAAGGTCATGCCCATGCGCAAAACCTCAACGACAGCGGTGTCAAGGTCGTTGTCGGCCTTCGCAAGGGCGGCGCCTCATGGGACAAGGTTGGCAAGGCCGGCCTGACCGTTCTGGAAGTCAACGACGCCGTCAAGGCCGCCGACGTGGTCATGATCTTGCTGCCCGATGAGCAGATTGCCGATGTCTACCGGAACAACGTCGAGCCCCATATCAAGAAAGGCGCCTCGCTGGCCTTCGCCCACGGCTTCAACGTGCACTACAACCAGGTCACGGCGCGCGCCGATCTGGACGTCTGGATGGTCGCGCCCAAGGCGCCTGGCCACACGGTGCGCAACACCTACACCCAGGGCGGTGGCGTGCCCCACCTCGTGGCAGTGCACCAGGACAAGTCTGGCAAGGCGCGCGACCTGGCGTTGAGCTACGCCATGGCCAATGGCGGCGGCAAGGCCGGCATCATTGAGACCAACTTCAAGGAAGAAACCGAGACCGACTTGTTCGGCGAGCAGGCTGTTCTTTGCGGTGGTGCGGTCGAACTGGTCAAGATGGGTTACGAGACCCTGGTCGAAGCAGGCTATGCGCCAGAGATGGCCTACTTCGAGTGTCTGCACGAACTCAAACTCATCGTGGACCTGATCTATGAAGGCGGTATCGCCAACATGAACTACTCGATCTCGAACAACGCTGAATACGGGGAGTACGTGACGGGTCCCGAAGTCATCAACGCCCAGAGCCGCGAAGCCATGCGCAATGCGCTCAAACGCATCCAGACCGGTGAGTATGCCAAGATGTTCATTCTGGAAGGCCGTACCGGCTACCCCAGCATGACGGCGCGCCGCCGGCTGACCGCCGAACACCAGATCGAGGTGGTGGGAGCTCAATTGCGCGCGATGATGCCCTGGATTGCCAAGAACAAATTGGTGGACCAGACGCGCAACTGACGTATTGCCGGTCGCGAACCTATCCAAGGCCACTCCGGTGGCCTTGCCTGTTTTTGTGGAGACCACCCTGACTGGCATACACTCGTATCGCTCGATTGGTCACGCTGAGATCATTGCGCGTGGTGTGTTTTTGGCGTTTGTCGGGGAGCGTGGGCGAGGTCCGAGTCCTGTTCGGCCGGAATCCCCAAAGCGTTGGATGTTAATAAATTAATAGCGTCGTACGACGATTCCACGCTGGAATTGGACCAATAATATGCATGGCGAGACAAAAAATGACGTCGGTAGCCCAGAAGGCATGGTGATCCGAAAGCGGCGCAAGGGCATCTATATCCTGCCCAATCTCTTTACCCTTGCAGCCTTGTTTGGCGGTTTTTACGCCGTCGTCATGGCAATGAACGACCGGTTCGATCAGGCAGCTGTCGGTATTTTCTGCGCCATGGTGCTGGACAGTCTGGACGGTCGCGTTGCTCGCATGACCAATACGCAGAGCGCCTTTGGCGAACAGATGGATTCGCTCTCCGACATGGTGTCTTTCGGCGCGGCGCCCGCATTGATTGCCTACGAATGGGCCCTCAAAGGGTTGGGGCGATGGGGATGGGTCGCCGCATTCGTATATTGCGCCTGCGCGGCCTTGCGTCTGGCACGTTTCAACGTCAATACCGCTGTGGTGGACAAGCGGTATTTTCAGGGGCTGCCGTCTCCTGCAGCCGCAGCCCTGGTTGCCGGTTTCATCTGGCTGATGACCGAGGCAGGGATAGAAGGGCCGGCCGTTGCCTGGCCCATGTTTGCCCTGGCGCTGTATGCGGGGTTGACGATGGTGACGAACGTGCCGTTTTACAGCTTCAAGGACGTGCAGATGAAGAGAAGCGTGCCCTTTATCGTGATTGTCCTCATCGCGCTAGGTATCGCGGTGATCACGATCCATCCTGCGGCCGTGCTGTTTGGCTTGTTCGTGGTTTACGGCATCAGCGGCTACCTGGTCTATGGCTGGCGCAAGACCAAGGGCGTTCAGACCAGTGTCATCAGCACGTCTACTGACGAGCCGGATGAACGCGGTCTGCACAAGTGATTTGAAATTCATGTGGGCCGGAATGTCGCAACGTCTCAGGTTGTGCTAAAGTTCAATCATGAATTCAGATTTGCTGGCACTACTGCTACACCCCAACGGGCGGAGACGGTAGCGCACGCGCACGATTTCCACAAAGGCCCGTATGCACCCGCAACGGGCCTTTTGTTTTGTGCGTCCAGTTTTCCAGGTTGCGGGCTTCGATGAAACAGGAGTTATCAAATGGCTGACAAGTTGATCATTTTCGACACGACCTTGCGTGATGGCGAGCAATCTCCTGGCGCGTCCATGACGCGGGACGAAAAGCTTCGCATCGCGCGTCAGCTTGAACGCCTGCGCGTCGATGTCATTGAGGCCGGTTTTGCCGCGAGTTCGAACGGTGATTTCGAGTGTGTCAAAGCCATTGCGGAGGTAATCAAGGATTCAACGATCTGTTCCTTGGCACGCGCCAATGACCGGGACATTTCTCGTGCTGCAGAGGCGTTAAAGCCGGCGAACTCGGGGCGCCTGCACCTGTTCCTTGCGACCAGTGCCCTGCACATGGAAAAGAAACTGCGCATGACGCCTGATCAGGTATTTGAACAGGCGAAGCTGGCCACCCGCTTTGCGCGCAACCTGATGGACGACATCGAGTTCAGCCCTGAGGACGGCTATCGATCGGATCCGGATTTCCTCTGCCGCGTTCTCGAGGCCGTTATTGCCGAAGGCGCGACCACGATCAACGTCCCCGACACGGTGGGGTATGCCATTCCTGAGCTTTATGGGAACTTCATCAAGGACTTGCGCGAGCGCATTCCGAATTCCGACAAGGCCGTCTGGTCGGTGCATTGCCACAATGACCTCGGAATGGCCGTTGCCAATTCCCTGGCGGGGGTAAAGATCGGTGGCGCCCGCCAAGTGGAGTGCACCATCAATGGTCTGGGAGAGCGCGCCGGCAATTGCTCCCTTGAGGAGGTGGTCATGGCCGTAAAGACGCGAAAAGACTACTTCAACCTCGAAGTAGGGATCGACACTAGGCATATCCTTGCGGCGAGCCGCATGGTCAGCCAGACCACTGGTTTCGTGGTCCAACCGAACAAGGCAGTTGTCGGCGCCAATGCATTCGCGCATGCGTCTGGCATCCACCAGGACGGTGTTTTGAAGGCCCGCGATACGTATGAAATCATGCGGGCAGAGGATGTTGGCTGGACAGCCAACAAGATTGTCCTTGGCAAACTGAGTGGCCGAAACGCCTTCAAGCAACGCCTCCAGGAACTGGGGGTCAGCCTGGACAGCGAGTCCGAGATCAATACGGCGTTTGCCCGTTTCAAGGAGCTCGCCGATCGAAAAAGCGAGATCTTTGATGAGGATATTCTGGCGTTGGTCAGCGATGAAAGCGTGACGAACGAGAAGGAGCAATACGGATTTGTGTCGCTCTCGCAACACAGCGAGACCGGCGAGCGCCCCCACGCGACCATTGTCTTCACTGTCGAAGGCAAGGAGGTCAAAGGCGAATCAGACGGCAACGGACCGGTCGATGCGTCTTTAAAGGCCATTGAAACCCATGTGAAAAGTGGCGCAGAGATGGTGCTCTATTCGGTCAACGCGATCAGCGGGTCAACCGAGAGTCAGGGGGAGGTGACGGTGCGCCTTCAGAACAGTGGCCGGGTTGTCAACGGCGTCGGTGCAGATCCTGACATTGTGGTGGCTTCTGCCAAGGCTTATCTGCATGCTCTCAACAAGTTGCAAAGTAAAGCTGACAGAGTAGCTGCCCAAGGCTAGGGTAAACACTTATAACATTTGTGTTTCATTAGGAAAGCCGTGCAAGTATTTGATATTGCGCGGTTTTTTCTATTTGGATACACTTCGACAGTCGCTTTCAGCGTCTGGAGTCTTGCCTTGCCAACCCAATTGATCCTGTCCCGGTCCAGAAACATGAATAGTTTGCTGCAACTTCTGTCTGTCAGTCTCGCCATGATCCTCCTGTCATCGGCCCCTGCCGGCGCTGCCATGTCCAGGAATTCAGTCGACGGAAAATCCATTTCGAGCAGCAGCACGGCAAAAAGTACCGGGAAGAAGAAGGCTGTTGCGAGCCAGCGCAAGGGCGTCAAGGTGTCTGCAAGCCAAAGGCAGCGGGCGGGCGTTCAGGCGGTGGTTCCGGCAAAGCTTTCTTTTGGGCAGATGGCGGGCTTGCACGGTGCCTACGATCCGCTTGATCTCAAGTCCAGCGTCGCGCTGGTGATCGACCAGGATACGCGTGAGGTGCTCTTTAGCAAGAATGATCGGGCGGTGCTGCCGATCGCCTCGTTGACAAAGCTGATGACGGGCTTGATTGTGACCGAGTCGAAGCTGTCAATGACTGAAATGATCGTCATCAGCCAGGACGACGTTGACACTGAAAAAGGAAGTCGTTCGCGGTTGAGGGTCGGCACCGAGTTAAGCCGCGGCGAATTGCTTCATCTGGCGTTGATGTCAAGCGAAAATCGCGCGGCCCACGCCTTGGGCAGGACCTATCCGGGCGGGCTTTCGGCGTTTGTGGGTCTGATGAATGCGCGTGCCCAGTCCCTGGGTATGAAAGACACGCGGTATGTGGAGCCGACGGGCCTTTCCAGCAAAAACCAGTCGAGTGCAAAAGATCTGGCCACCTTGGTTGCGGCAGCCTACACGGATCCGAAGTTGCGCGAACTGTCTACGTCCCCCGGTCATGAGGTGGAGGTCGGCAGCCGCACCCTCCAATACAACAATACCAACCGCCTGGTCAAGAGCGCCTCATGGGACATCGGCCTGCAGAAGACGGGCTATATCTCCGAGGCGGGACAGTGCCTCGTGATGCAGGCCAAAGTGGCCGGGCGCAAATTGATCATGGTATTTCTGGATTCGACGGGAAAGTTCAGTCGCCTGGCCGATGCGGAACGCGTGCGACGCTGGATCGAGAGCAATCCCGCAACTGTGGCTGAGGTCCCTCAGGTTCGCAGTTGAATCTTACGCAGGCGGGTTTCCCCTGTATCCGAGCGCGTACGAGATTTCATTTGCGGTGGCCTGAAGTTTGTTGAGCCACCCTTCATCAAGTCGGTCTGCGGGCGCGGAGATGGACAGTCCTGCGACCAGTTTGCCCTGATCGTCATAGATGCCGGCTGCCATGCAGCGGACGCCGAGTTCAAGCTCCTCGTTATCCCGTGCGATGCCATACTGCCGCGCCTTTGACAACTCCCGTTCAAGGGCGGAAAGTTGAGTGATGCTGTTGCGGGTGTGACCTGCCAGGCCGGTACGGGTTGCGTAGGCACGCACTCGTTGCGGATCGTCGGCGGCCAAGAAAAGCTTTCCAACGGAAGTAAGGTGAAGCGGAGCCCGCCCGCCGATGGCACGTACCACCTGCATGCCGGAACGTTCACTGTAAGCGCGTTCGACATAGACGATCTCGTCACCCTGGCGCATGCTTAAGTTCACTGGCTGCTGTGTCAGATTGTGCAGTTCGCGCATCGGCGCTAATGCGGCGTCGCGCACATCAAGCCTGTTCTTGACGAGATTTCCCAGTTCAAGGAGTCGCATGCCCAGCCGATAGCTGCCCGCTTCGGGCCGATCGACAAAGCGGCCGGTCGCCAAGTCGTTGAGAATCCGGTGGGTGGTAGAGGGGTGCAGCCCCGTCTTTGCGCTGATCTCCTTGAGGGAAATGGCCTCTTCCCTTGAGGCGAGCACGTCAATCAATGCAAACATCCGCTCGATAACCTGAATCGTCGGAGTGACGGTAACGCCTGGTTCGGTTTTTCTCATAGGTGTGCGGTAGGGTACTTCCGCAGATTTTATCTGGTGAAATCGAGTTTTCCGCTATTGTGCAGAGGGGACGCGTTACTCGCTTTCAAGCTTCGGATCCCAGTGCCCTCCCTTAAGCACTTCTGCGGGTTTGAAGCGGGCCTTGTAATTCATTTTCTCGCTCTCGCCGATCCAGTAGCCCAGATAAAGATGTTCCAGTCCCAAGTGCCGCACCTGGTCAATTTGCCAGAGCACGCTGTAGGTGCCATAACTCGTTTGACCCTCTGGCTCGTAGAAGGTGTAAACCGCCGACAGCCCGTCGTTCAGGACATCCAGGATGGAAACCATTTTCAAGGCGCCAGCCGCACCATCAATCGGTGGCTCCCGGAACTCCACCAGGCGAGAGTTGACCCGGCTCTGCAAAAGAAACTGGGTGTACTGGTCAATGCTGTCGTGGTCCATGCCCCCGCCTGCGTGGCGACTGGTCTGGTAGCGCAAGTACAGCTGATAGTGCTCTGGCACGAAACACAATTTGAGAACCCGGGCCTGCAGCGTCTGGTGGCGTTTCCAGGTGCGCCGCTGGCTTCGGTCGGGCTGGAACCTGGCGGCAATGACCCGCAGCGGAACGCAGGCATTGCAGCCGTCGCAATACGGTCGGTAGGTGAACATGCCGCTGCGCCGGAAGCCGTTGAGGACCAGGCCGGAATACGCATCGTTGTGGATCAGGTGGCTCGGTGTGGCGACCTGCGAGCGTGCCATCCTTCCCTCCAGATAGCTGCACGGATAGGCCGCAGTCGCATAGAACTGCAAAGTCTGGAGCGGTAGATCTTTGAGATGCGTCACTTTGGGCCGGCTGAATGGTGGAGGCTTTCCGCCCAGAACTCAGGATAAAACCGCCACGACGGACTGGTCAGGCTGGAGGCGCTCTGGACATGCGCAAGAAACACGGAACGAGGTATTTCACGGGCGCCCAGCGTCGCGAGGTGGCCGGTGTTTTGCTGGCAATCTACCATCGTGATGCCGTGATGGCGACAGAAAGCCACCAGACCGGCCAACGCTATCTTGGATGCGTCTGGGACGCTGCTGAACATCGACTCTCCGAAAACGGCCCGTCCAATGGCCACGCAATAAAGACCGCCCACAAGTTCTCCACTCACCCAGGTTTCAACACTGTGCGCCCATCCTGCATCGTGCAGTTGCCTGTAGGCCGCTACCATGTCCGGCACAATCCATGTCCCCGACTGGGCCGGCCGAGGACTTTGCGCACAGGCTTTGATCACCCTTGCAAATGCCGTGTCGATGCGAACTTCGCAGCGAGGATCGGCGGCAAAACGTTTCAGCGTCCGGCGCAACGAGCGGTGGACAGTGAAGTCCTCCACCTTCAAGACCATTCGCGGATCAGGGCTCCACCAAAGAATCGGTTGGCCTGCGCTGAACCATGGAAATACGCCGGCGGAATAGGCACGCACCAGCGTATCCACGTCCAATGCCCCGCCACCCGCCAGCAAACCGGGTGCAGG
This sequence comes from Hydrogenophaga sp., assembly GCA_011391595.1. Lineage (GTDB taxonomy): Bacteria > Pseudomonadota > Gammaproteobacteria > Burkholderiales > Burkholderiaceae_C > JAABQG01. The sequence goes on along the minus strand of JAABQG010000033.1, from coordinate 3,439 downwards.
GTCTGTTTTTCCCCAGGCTTGCGTTAGCGGGGGGAATTCATCACCCGGCTCCAGCCAAGGCAGGCTGGCGGGCTCGGGATGCGTATGTTGCATCGGTCGAAATTCGTTTGACGGTCAACGCCGCTGTTTGCACGAAGGGAACACCAGTTTATCGTTTCATTCTGGCGCCCGTCAGCAGGCAAGCCAACTGCATGCGTGGCCAGGCGACAGGATTGCTTCGTCCCATGGTAGGCTCACCCTTTTTTGGGCGATTTTCATGGGTGTCGTGAATCAGTGCGGTGGGGGACGGAGGCAGCCCGTTGGCGTTTTCTTATCAAGCCGGCTCGCGGGTGTTGCGTTGGTCCTGTGCTTTGGCGTGGGGATTGTCAAGCCTTCAATTGCCCAAGCGCCAGCGCCTGAGGTGCCTTCTGCCGAGGCGTCACCGTGGTCGGCACCAGAACCGTGGCGCACAGACCGCTTTTATTTTCAGACCAGTGTCGCAACCGTGCACTTTTCACCAACCCCTGAACACGTCAATCAACAAGACCTGGTGAATGGCGAATGGCGCTTCAACAGTTTCGCGGCCACCGGGCAGTGGCTGGCTGGCGCGGCATTTTTCAAGAATTCATTTGGTCAGCCTTCTCAGTATGTCTATGGGGGCTGGCTCGTGCGGCCGTTCGACAGCTTGCAGCCGCTCTATTTCAAGATCACTGCAGGTGCGCTCCACGGCTATAAAGAGCCGTACGAAAACAAGATCCCGTTCAACAGCTCCGGCGTCGCGCCGGCTATTGTTCCGTCGATGGGCTATTGCTTCAACCGGGTCTGCAGTGAACTCGTGTTGTTTGGCGGTGCCGGGATCATGCTGACACTTGGGGTCACCTTACCCTGATCGCTCGTGGCCGTTGTCTGAGGGATGCGACCAAGCCAGAAGACTGGCGACCTGTCCGAGGCGCCGGGGGCCGAACGCTTCTTGGTGGGATTACCCTGGCTTCACAGTAGTGGCTACCCTGAAGACCCGCGACCACCAATAGAAAAAGACCTGCTACCGATAGAGTAGCAGGTCTTCCATTAGCCATAAGGCTTTTAAGTGGCTCCCCGACCTGGGCTCGAACCAGGGACCTACGGATTAACAGTCCGGCGCTCTACCGACTGAGCTATCGAGGAACAGAGGCGCGCATGTTAGTCGCTAAAGGCGGGTCGGTCAAGCGAATGCAGGCTATACTGGCAAAAAATCATTCTCTCCCCATGGATCAAAATTCAGTTTACGCAAAAACCCCGATTGGGGACGAGGCTGTTCGTCAAAGCACTCGAGTAGTTCAACGCAATCTGCGCATGCTGCTGGTGCAGGTAGATGGAAAGCTGAGTGTCGCAGAACTCGGCACCAAGCTCGGCGACCCGAAAATGGTCGAGCGTTCGTTGCGGGAACTTGAGGAGGGCGGTTTCATCGCGCCGATCCTTGAGGCCGTATCGGTCTGGCAGGAGAGCAGGTTGCGCGTGGACCGGCTCAAGGCTGCCGTGGTATCCGGGGCTTCGACCCTGGGCTCCAAGTCGCAGCCCCAGATTGATTCTGGCAATGCCTCCAGTAATTTCTCCTCGTTCGGAAAACCCGTACTTTCCGCCAACGGAGGCCAATCTGATGCTGATGTGCAAGCGCTAGACGAGGGTGTCACGAAACCTGGGCGCTCCCGTCTGATATGGGTGCTGATTGGCTCGATTGCGTTGGGCCTGCTTGTGCTGACGGCACTGCTGTTTTTTCCCTATTCCCGATTCAAACCGGATATCGAGGCGGAATTGGCGAGAATCTGGCGGGTGCCGGTCAGTGTTGGCGATGTTCGTTTGAACATTCTGCCGCAGCCGTTCCTGTTGTTGTCCAAGGTTCGCATCGGTGAAGGCAGCGAATCCACGATCGAGAAGATTCGTGTTTTTGAACCGTATTCCATGCTTGGATCAGGCGTGCACAGTCTGGCGCGGGTGGAGGTTTCGGGGGCCAGGATTGTTACCGACCATCTCATGTCGTTGTCGACACCTGCTGATGCTCAGGTACGGAACAAGCAAAAAGCATTGTTGAAGACTGTCGCCTTCGATGGCTTGTCGATCGCTGCCGGGCAACTGGTTTCTGGCGAATTGGTCGGTGAGGCGAGTTTCGACCGTGATGGACGGATTGAAAAGGCTTCGCTGCAGACTGTCGACCGCAGCTTACGTATCGAAGCGCAGGCAACCCCCGATGGGGCGCTTCTTGCGATCGAAGGGGTAGGCTGGCGTCCAACCGAGGAATCGGCATTGACGCTTGAGTCGGTGCAGGCGAAAGGTCTGCTGAAGAAAGACAAACTGATCGTTCAAAGTTTCGACATGCACGCGCTAGGTGGCGTGCTGCGGGGCACTTGGCTGCTTGACTGGAGCAGCGGCCTGGTCATGGCGGGCGATGCGACGCTGGAGCGCCTCGACAGTCGCAAGGTGACAGTGCATTTTGCGCCGGCCGTGGCGCTCGAGGGCGAGCTGATGGGCATTCTTCGTCTGCGCGGGGCCGGGAAAACCTGGCAGTCACTGTGGGCCAATGCGGATGCCACGCTGGATGCATTCGTGTTGCGCGGCGCCCTGAACGGGATCGATCTCGGCGAGGCAGCCCGGCGCGGACCGGGGGCGCCGGTCCGCGCCGGGACCACCCGGTTCGATCGCCTGGCCGTGAAAATGACGATTGATCCGCGTCAGGTTGTCGGGCGCGATCTGTCGATGAATGCGGAACTGTTTGCCGCGACTGGCCAGTTCCTTGTCACCCGTGACCGCCAGGTAGATAGCAACCTCACGGTGACCATGCAGGGGGCGGCAGCGCCACGAACAGTGCCGATAAAAATCAGCGGAACGCTGCCCAATCTGCAGGCGGTCAGTGTCCGGTAGCTAAATCTGGCAGCGGAAAATTAAAAAGCGAGGCTTGCGCCTCGCCCTCGCCTTCGCCTTCGTCAGGGAACGATTTCAGGCCTTGATTACGGCGGCGATTGCCTTGGCGACGTAATCAAGGTTCTTGGTGTTCAGCGCTGCCAGGCAGATTCGGCCGGTCGACACGGCATAGATGCCGAATTCGTCCTTCATGCGTTCGACCTGGGCTGCCGTCAGGCCGGTGTAGGAGAACATTCCGCGCTGCTGAGCCACGAAGGAAAAGTCCTGCGCGACACCCTGTGCCTTGAGTGCGTCGACCAGACCGATGCGCATGGCGCGGATCCGGTCACGCATGACGGCCAGTTCGGCTTCCCAGATCTGGCGCAACTCGGCGGAAGCCAGCACGCCAGCCACCAGGGCGCCGCCATGGGTGGGCGGATTGGAATAATTGGTGCGGATAACACGCTTGACCTGCGACATCACGCGAGCTGACTCTTCCTTGCCGGCGGTGACGACGGACAGGGCGCCAACCCGTTCGCCATATAGCGAGAAGTTCTTGGAAAACGAACTGGAAGCCAAGAATTGC
>JAABQG010000032.1 GCA_011391595.1 Hydrogenophaga sp. | reverse complement strand
GAACCCCGGCCGCATGGGCATCGGCGCGGTGATCATCGAACCCAACGGCACCCGTCACACCCTCTCGCAGGCGACCCACTCGAAAGGCTGCAACAACGAAGCCGAGCTGAAGGCCCTGCTGGCGGCCCTTCGCGAGCTGCGGAATCGCGGCGCGACAGCGCTGCTCGCCTATTGCGACAACAGCGTCGTGGTGGAGCAACTCGGCGACGGGATGACGAAGCCGATCGCACGCCTGGCCTCGCTGTTCGACGAGACCCGCGCACTGCTGAAAACATTCGACCACGCAAAGCTGCAATGGATACCGCGCCACCGCAACGGCGAGGCCGATGAACTGGCCCGGGCGGCCCTCGGAATCCCGCCAAAGCGCGTTGTGAAGCCACCGCCAGGCGCGCGCTAACCCGGACGGCGCGATGCGGGCGCAACGACAGCAAGCGGTCCGACGGTCGCTCAGGCGCGGGAGGCGCTGTCCAGCCGGGTGTTGCGCAACAGCTTCACCAGTTCCGGCGCCTGCAGGACGCGGATGCTGTTCTCCCTGGCGAATTTTGCGGCCTGTGGCGTCACATCGCCTAGCGCGACGAAAACACCGTCGCGGGCCTCGGCCTGCCCGATGGCCGCGTGCAACTCGCGCAGTGGCTCCACCCCCAGGCTGGCGGCCTTCCAGCGCTTGCCGCTGACCAGCGTGGTCGCGCCAGCCTTGTGGATCGCGAAGTCCGCGCCGCCCGACTCGCGCCCGTGGCGCCGGTTCACGGTGTAGCCCTCCTTGAGCCAGGCATCTTCCAGCGCCGCCGAGAAATCCCGCCAGGACAGGGCACCTGCGGCCTGCAGCGTTTGCTGCACGCGCGCCGCGCTGGGCTCGTTCATCTGCTTTCGCGCGGCCATGACGGCGATCACCAGGAAAGGGAAGCCGCCCATGGCGCCGAACCAGAACATCTCCGCCGGCAGGGCGAATCTGGAAACCAGCGCGATGGCGCCGGCCAGCGCCAAGCTGATCCACCACGGCGAGCGCAGCAGGATCGCAAACAGCGACTTCTCGGCCATGCGGAACTTCGGGAGCTTCATGGGTGTGCCTCCAGCGCCCGGGCCTCAGACAGCTTGCCCAGCACCAGGCGCAATTGCCGGCCACATCGCGCGGCCAGCGTCTCGTCGTGGGTCACGACCACAAAGGCCATACCGTGTTCGCGGGCAAGCTCCAGCATCAGCTCGAACACGCCGTCGGCCGTGACGCGGTCCAGGTTGCCGGTGGGCTCGTCGGCCAGCACGCAGGCCGGCTGCGTGACCAGGGCGCGCGCGATGGCGACGCGCTGGCGTTCGCCGCCCGACAACTCGGCCGGGCGGTGATGGATGCGGTCCTTCAACCCCACCCGCGCCAGCATTTTTTCGGCCACCTGCGCCGCATTCGCGCGCGAATCCCGGCGAATCCACAGAGGCATGGCCACGTTGTCCAGTGCGCTGAACTCGGGCAGCAGGTGGTGGAACTGGTAGACAAACCCCAGGTGACGGTTGCGCAGCCCGCCCTGCAGCGCTGGCGACAGGGTCGAGAGGTCCTGGCCCTGAAGCCGAACCCGCCCGCTGGTGGGCGCATCGAGCCCGCCCAGCAGGTGCAGCAGCGTGCTCTTGCCCGAGCCCGACGCGCCGACGATGGCCAGCGTCTCGCCCGCATGCACCTGCAGGTCGACGCCCTGCAGTACCGTGACGTCGAGCCGGCCTTCGGAAAAACGCTTGGTCAACGCAGTGGCTTGCAACACGACTTCGCCCATGGGCTGATCGGCGCCGGGCCGCCCCAAGCCGATCAGGGCCCCCTCGGGGGGCAGCGCAGTACGCGAAGCGACAAGCGTGGGGGCTTCATTCATATCTGAGCGCCTCCGCCGGGTTCACGCGGCTGGCGCGCCAGCTGGGGTAGATCGTGGCCAGGAAGGCCAGCACCAGCGAGATGATGGCAATCGGCAGGATGTCGCTGCGCTGCGGGTCGCTCGGCATGTGGTTGATGAGGTAGATCTCCTTGGGCAGGAAACTGGCGTGCAGCAGGTTTTCGAGCGCCGGCACGATCACGTCGATGTTGAAGGCCACGCCCAGGCCGAGCAGCAGGCCGGCCAGCGTGCCGATCACGCCGACCATCGCGCCCTGCACCACGAAGATGCCCATGATGCTGCCCGGGCTGGCTCCCAGCGTGCGCAGGATGGCGATGTCGGCGCGCTTGTCGGTCACCGTCATGACCAGCGTGCTGACCAGGTTGAACGCCGCCACCGCGACGATCAGCGTCAGGATGATGAACATCATGCGTTTTTCCAGCTGCACCGCGGCAAACCAGGTGCGGTTCTGGCGCGTCCAGTCGCGGATCAGCAAGTCGCCCGACAGGCTGGCCGCCAGCTGGTCGGCCACCTGGCGCGCCTGGTGCAGGTCGCGCAGCTTCAGCCGCACGCCGCTGGGGCCTTCGAGCCGGAAGATCTTGGCAGCATCGTCCTGGTGCATCATCACCAGCGCCGAGTCGTACTCGTAGTGGCCCGAGTTGAAGGTGCCGACCACGGTCATCTGCTTGAGGCGCGGCACCACGCCGGCCGGCGTCACCTGGCCGCTCGGGGCGATCAGCGTGACCGGATCGCCCACCCGCACGCCCAGGCTGCGCGCCAGGTCGATCCCCAGCACCACGCCAAAGCCGCCGGGCACCAGGCGCGCCAGGCCGGTGCTTTTCAGCTCCACCGCGAGATCGGTCACGCCGGGCTCCAGCACCGGGTCGATGCCGCGCACCAGCGTGCCCTTCATGTCCTCGCCGCGCGCCAGCAGGGCTTGCGTGGCGATGAAAGGCGCGGCGGCCACCACGTTCGGGTTGGCGCGGACTTCGGCCAGCGTCTTCTCCAGGTCCGGCAAGGCGGCACCGCCCTGCGCATAGATCTCGATATGCGACACCACGCCCAGCATACGGTCGCGGACTTCTCTCTGGAAGCCGTTCATCACCGACAGGACGATGATGAGCGCGGCCACGCCCAATGCAATGCCCAGCATGGAGACGCCCGAAATGAAGGAAATGAAACCATTGCGCCGGGTCGCGCGCCCGGCGCGGGTGTAGCGCCAGCCGAGAATCAGTTCATAGGGAATTTGCATGGGCCGATCGGGAATGGAAACAGGGGGGATTGTGGCATTGGCGCCGGTCCGGGCCGGCCATCCCGGACAATACCGACCATGGCCGACCCCATTCACCTGTTGATTCCCTTTGCGGCGGGCAGCGCACCCGCCGCCCGGGACGCGCTGACCGCGCTGCGCTTGCCCCATTTGCAGGCTCTGCTGGACCGGCTGCAGGCGGCGCCCGCCGAAAGCGTTGACGAAATAGCCCCCGAGCCGCCCCACGAGCGGGCGCTGGCCCGCATCCTGGGCCTGGACGCCGGGCCCGGCCGCACGCCGTGGGCGGCGCACCAGCTGCGCCAGGGCGGCGGCGCACCCGGACTGGACGCCTGGGCCTGGATCTCACCGTGCCACTGGAAAGTCGGTATGGACCAGATGCTGATGCAAGACCCGGCGGCACTGAACCTCGCCGAGGATCACTCGCGCACGTTGTTGGCGGCGATGGCGCCTTTTTTCGCCGAAGACGGCCTTGAACTGCGCTTCGATGCGCCCGGCCGCTGGCTGGCGCGCGGCGAGCTTTTTCGCGAACTGACCACGGCATCGGTCGACCGTGTCAGTGGCCGCGACGTTGCGGCCTGGATGCCCGAGTCGCCCCAGGCGCGCAGCTTGCACCGCCTGCAAAGCGAGATGCAGATGCTGCTTTACACCCACCCGGTGAACGACGAGCGCGCCGAGCAAGGCCTGCCACCCGTGAATTCGTTCTGGGTCAGCGGTGCCGGCGCGCTGGGTGGCGATGCCCCGGCGCCCACCGAGTTGCCGAAGGTGGCCACCGACCTGCGCGACGCGGCGTTGCGCCAGGACTGGGCCGCCTGGGCGCAGGCTTGGCAGCAGCTGGACGCCGGGCCGTGCCAGTCACTGCTGACAGCCGTGCAGGGCGGCCAGCCCGTCCGGCTCACGCTGTGCGGCGAACGCGCTTTCCAGACCTATGCAAGCGCGCCACAGGGATTTTTTCAGGGAATTTCAAGGTTTTTTGGCACAAAGCCAGCGTCGATGCGCCTGAGTTTGCTATGAAAATTGAAGTCCGCGACATCCCTCCTCGCGCCGCCTGGGCGCTGGAGCAGGCCGGCGTGCACCCCTTGCTGGCGCGACTGTTTGCCGCGCGCGGGGTCAGCACCCGGGACGAGCTGGACGACGGCCTCGCGCGCCTGCTGCCGCTCTCGGGCCTGAAAGGTGCGGCTGAGGCCGCCGTGCTGCTGGCCGACGCCATCGCCGCCGACCAGAGACTGTGCATCGTGGCCGACTACGACTGCGACGGCGCCACCGCCTGCGCCGTCGGCATCCGCGGCCTGCGCGGACTCGGCGCGAAACACGTCGGCTACATCGTTCCTGACCGCGTAGTCGATGGCTACGGCCTGACCCCGCCCATTGCGAAACGCGTCAAGGACAGCGGCGCCGACGTGCTGATTACCGTGGACAACGGCATCGCCAGCATCGAAGGCGTGGCCGAAGCGCGCGCGCTCGGCCTCCAGGTGCTGGTGACCGACCACCACCTGCCAGCGGCCGAGCTACCTTTGGCCGACGTCATCGTCAACCCGAACCAGCCCGGCTGCACCTTCGAGAGCAAATCCATCGCCGGCGTCGGCGTCATGTTCTACGTGCTGCTGGCGCTGCGCGCGGAACTGCGCCAGCGCGGGGTGTTTGACGCCGCCAGTCAACCCAAGCTGGATGCCCTGTTGCCGTTGGTGGCCCTGGGCACCGTGGCCGACGTGGTCAAGCTCGACGCCAACAACCGCCGCCTCGTCGCGCAAGGCCTCAGGCGCGTGCGTGCCGGCGCCTTGCCAGCGGGCATGGCCGCGCTGTTCACCGCCGCTGCGCGCAAGGCGAATGGAGCCACGACCTTCGACTTCGGCTTTGCCCTGGGCCCGCGCATCAACGCCGCCGGGCGCCTGTCGGACATGACGCTGGGCATCGAATGCCTGCTGACCGACGACCCGGCTCGCGCGGACGAACTGGCCCGCCTGCTGGACGGCATCAACCGCGAACGCCGCGAGATCGAGGGCGGCATGCGCGACCAGGCCTTCCTGATTGCCGAGTCGCTGCTGGCCGAGGGCGTCAATGGCGATTTCGAGGCGCCGCCGGCCCTGTGCGTGTTCGATCCCGGGTTCCACGAAGGCGTGGTCGGCATCGTCGCCTCGCGGCTGAAAGACAAGCTGCACCGCCCGACTTTCGTGTTTGCCGCGAGCGCCGCGCCGGGCAAGGACCAAGAACTCAAGGGCTCAGGCCGCTCGATCGCCGGCTTTCACCTGCGCGACGCGCTGGACCTGGTCGCCAAGCGCCATCCCGGCGTGCTGCTGCGCTTTGGTGGCCACGCCATGGCAGCGGGTTGCACGATTGCAGCGGACCAGTTCGAGGTGTTCAACACCGCGCTGAGTCAGGTCGCCCGCGAATGGCTCGACGCTGCCACCCTGACGCGCCGGCTCGAGACCGACGGCCCGCTGGCCCCCGAGTACCGCCGCACCGACCTGGTGGACACACTGCAGCGCGAGGTCTGGGGCCAGGGATTTCCGGCGCCCACCTTCAGCGAAGAGGTCGAAGTGGTCTCGCAACGCCTGGTCGGGGAGAAGCACCTTTCGCTCAAGCTCAAGCACCAGGGCCAGCCGGTGGACGGCATCTGGTTCGGCCACACCGATCCGCTGCCCGCCCGCGTGAAACTGGCCTTCCGGCTGGACGCCGACGAGTGGCAGGGCCTGCGGCGGGTGCGCTTCCTCGTGGAAGGCGCGGAAATCTAGTTTTTCGCAATCAGAATGGCATCAACCCACCGTCGCCAGGTCATAGTCAGCTACTGAAATTGCAGCGTTTCAGGGCTTGACGCCGGTACGTGCCTTTTCCTGCAGGCGCTCCAGCACATGCGGCGAGACGAACTTGTTGACCTCGCCGCCGAGCAGCGCGATCTCGCGCACGAAGGTGCTGCTGATGAACTGGAACTTGTCGCCCGGCGTGAGGAAAACCGTCTCGACGTCTGGCATCAGGGCGCGGTTCATGCCGGCAAGCTGGAACTCGTAATCGAAGTCGGTCACGGCGCGCAGGCCCCGCACCATGGCCTTGCCGCCCCGCGCGACGACGAAGTCGCGCACCAGCCCCGAGAAACTCTCCACCGTGACCTGCGGGTAGCGTTTAACCGACTCGCGCGCCATCTCGATACGGTCTTCCAGGCTGAACAGCGCCTTCTTGTGATAACCCGCTGCCACCGCCACGATCACGCGGTCAAACAACTGGCAGGCGCGGCGCACCACGTCTTCATGGCCCAGGGTCATGGGGTCAAAGGTGCCGGGGTAGACGGCGAGCACGCTGCAGGTCATGGGGAACTCTCCTCGTTTGGGCGGGATGATACGGCGGGCAGCGAAAGATGCGAAATCAGGCGATGCGCACCGGCAGGTGACGCATCAGGCCAGGCGCACCAGCAGGTGCGCGTGCACCGCGCCGGCCTTGAGGTGGCGGTGCAGTCGCAACCCGAACGGCTGCAACGCCTCGTCCGTCCAGGCACTGGGCGCTTCGAGGTAGATGAAACCGTCCGGCGATGCGGCATGTGCTGCGGCGGCGAGGACTTTTTCAAACAGCGCCGAGTCGAATGGCGGGTCGAGGAAGATCAGCTCCAGCGTGCCGGGCGTGGCCTTCTTCAGCGCCATCACCCCGTCGCCGCGAACGAGGGTGACCGCCGCTGCGCCGAGCCGGGTCTTGAACGCCATGAGCTGCGTGACCAGCGCGGCATCGTGCTCCACCATCAGCACCTGCGCCGCGCCGCGCGAAGCCGCCTCGAAGCCCAGCACGCCGGTGCCGGCAAAGGCGTCCAGGCAGCGCCAGCCGCTCAGGTCCTGACCCAGCCAGTTGAACAGGGTCTCGCGAACGCGGTCGGGGGTGGGCCGCAGACCGGGCCGGTCGGCCACCTTGAGCCGGGTGCGCTTCCACAGCCCACCGATGATGCGGATCTCGTGCGAGGGGTGGCCTTCCAGGCGACGCGGCTTGGCGGGCGCAGGCGCAGGGGTGTCGGGGATCTGTTTTCTCATGCCGCAAGCTTAAACGGGATGACGGTGCATGGCATCAATGCCCGCGAGGCCCCCGTCCACTGCGCCCGAAGGCGCCGTGCCCCGTCCGCATGCATGCGCGCCGATAGTCCAGCAGGGTCTGCTGCGCGCGCGCCCACACGCTGCCCTCGGCAAAGGCCTCAACGTCGTCGGCCAGCCCCGCAGGCTGGCCGGTAAGCAGTTCGATGCCTTCGCGCACGTGCGCCACGGCATGCACAAGGAACAGGCCGCGGGCCACGGCGTCGACGATGTCGCGGTCGAGCATCAGGTGGCGGCGGTTGCGTTCGGGGATCAGCACGCCCTGGGTGCCGTCGAGCCCGGCGCGCTCGCAGACGCGGAACCAGCCTTCTATTTTTTCGTTGAGTCCGCCCACGGGCAACACATCGCCATGCTGGTTGACCGCGCCGGTCACCGCCAGGCCCTGACGCAGTGGCAGGCCTGACAGGCTGGACAGCAGCACGTACAGTTCGGCGCAGGAGGCCGAGTCGCCTTCCACCCCGTGGTACTCCTGCTCGAACACGATGGAGGCGCTCAGCGCCAGCGGCGCAATGGGGGCAAACGATGCCGACAGGTAACTGCCCAGGATCAGCACGCCCTTGTCGTGGATCGGGCCGGACAAGTCCACCTCGCGTTCGATGTTCACCAGCCCCTCGTGTCCCGCGAAGGTGCGGGCCGTGACCCGGACCGGGAAACCGAAGCGGGCGTCGCCCAGGTCCACCTGCGTCAGCGCATTGACCTGCCCGACGGTGCTGCCCTGCACCGAGATCAGCCGGTCGCCCTCGCTGATGGATTCCCGCAGCCGCTGCGCCATGTAGTCGTGCCTGGCGTCGCGCGCATGCAGGGCGGACTCGACGTCCGCCACGCTCACCAGCGCGCCCGGCCGCGCCAGGCACAGGGAGGCGCTCTCGGTCACCAGGGCCTCGGTTCGCGCAAAGATGGCGCTCTGCCGGGTCTGGTCATCGGCCTCGCGGTGGGACACCTCCAGGAGGCGCGCGACGGCGGCTGCAGTGAAATGGGGCAGGCCCAGCCGCTGGCACACCTGCGCCACGAAGATGCCGGTGGCGTGCCGTGTCGCTTCGGTGCCAGCAAAGCTCTCCGCGAAATCCACCTTGACGCGGAAATGCCGGGCAAATTCCGGGTCGCCCTCCTGCAGCTCGTAGTAGTGCTCCACCGCGCCGATCAGCACGATCTTCACCCGCACATCGACTGCCTCGGGCTCCAGGGACACCGCGCCCAGCGCGGCCAGTGCCGTGCCCGGCTCCTCAATCTGCAGGCGCCCGTTGCGCAGGAAGCGACGCAGCTTTTCCCAGACCAGTGGATCGGCCAGCAGGTCACGCAGGTGCAGCATGAGAAAGCCACCGTGCGCCTTGAGCAGGCTGCCGGCGCGGATGCGCGAAAAATCGGTGACCAGCACATCGTTCTCGGACTGGTACTCGATGCTGCCGAACAGGGCGCGAAACAAGGGGTTGTTCTCGACGATCACAGGCGCGCCAGTCATACCGTCGTTATCGACCACCAGGTTCACCCGGTAGCGTGAAAGCACCGTGTCCAGCGCCTCCTGGCGGCTTTCATCGTCAGGCTCGAACACCTGGAAAAGCTCGATGTTTTCCAGCACATCGGCCTGGACCTGGTCCAGGTAGGCGCCCAGCTTGACGGCATCCTTGATCTGCTTCTTCAGGCCAACGCGAATCGCCTGGAGCTCGCGCTCCAGCATCGGCTTGACCACCTGCCGGCGCAGCGCCGTGAGGGCCTCGTTCAGGACACGCTCCTTGGCGCTGGACTTGTCCAGAAAACGATTGATCTCCGCGTGCAGCTCCTGCTCGGCGCGGTCGAATTCGGCGCGCCGCTCGCGGGGCAACTCCGCCGCTTCCTTTTCCGTCAAGGCCTGGCCGTTCTCGCCGCGCAGGGTGAACACCAGGTGGCCATCTTCACGGCGCAACGCAAAACTGCGTGCCTCGCCGAAAGCCGCCAGTTCGGAAAATGCCGCCGCCTCCTGCGCCGCGTGCGCCTTCTCAATCTGTTCGCTGCTGGTCTTGAATTCCTGCCCTTCGAGCCGCTTGGGCACTTCGGCCTGCAGTGTCCGGTTGAGGGCTGCCATCAGCTGGCGGAACTGGCGCCCCTGCCCGGCGGGCATGCGCAGAGCGCGTGGGCGTTCCGGGGCGTCGAAATTGTGCAGATAGCAGAGGTCGGGCGGCACCGCCCGACCGGCTGCGACCGACAGCATTTCCTGGTGCAGCAAGGAGGAACGCCCGCTTCCGACCTCGCCCAGCACGAACAGGTTGTAGTCGGCCTGTTCCATGCGCAGCCCGAAGCGCGCCGCCGTTTCCGCGCGCTCCTGACCGATCCAGGGCAGCGGCTCACGCAACAGCTCGGCAGTGTCTGCAAAGCCCAGTGTGGCAGGGTCGACCATGAAACGGAGGTCGTCAGGGGTCAGGTTCGAGATTGGCATGAGGTTTCAGGCTCCGGGTTGGCCCGCCCACCAGGACTTTGCGCGGCTACTGTGCAAGCTTAAACCGATCCTCGATCCGTTTGCTTGACGCCCGTCACTGGCCGGCCATGCGTGTTCGCGGTAGGCTTGCACCATGAGCCCTGCACAAATTGAACTTCCCGACCCGGCGCCAGCGCCCCCGGAACCGGTCTTGGCGCCCGCGTTGGCGCTGCGTCGGGTGGCCATCGACACCTGGCGCGAAAACGTGGCCTATCTGCACCGCGACTGTGCCGTGTACCGCGCCGAGGGTTTTCAGGCGCTGTCCAAGATCGAAGTGCACGCCAACGGCCGGCACATCCTGGCGACCGTCAACGTGGTCGACGATACGACCATCGTCAGCTGCCAGGAGCTGGGACTGTCCGAGGATGCCTTTGCGCAGCTCGGCGTGCAGGACGGCCATACCGCCTACGTCTCCCAGGCCGAGCCTGCGGCGTCCATGGCGGCGCTGTTCCGAAAGATCGATGGCGAGCGGCTGGATCGCGACGACTTCCATGCCATCGTGCACGACATTGCCAGCCACCACTACTCCAAGATCGAGCTGACCGCCTTCGTGGTGGCCTGCAACCGCGCCGAACTCGACCGCGAGGAGGTTTACTTCCTGACCGAGGCCATGGTGGCCAGCGGGCGCAAGCTCGACTGGCACGAGCCGCTGGTGGTGGACAAGCACTGCATCGGCGGTATTCCCGGCAACCGGACCTCGATGCTGGTGGTGCCCATCGTGGCCGCGCACGGCATGCTGTGCCCCAAGACCTCGTCGCGCGCCATCACCTCGCCGGCGGGCACGGCCGACACCATGGCCGTGCTGGCCAATGTGGAACTGCCGTTTGCGCAACTGGAGCAGATCGTGCGCGACCACCGGGGATGCCTGGCCTGGGGCGGTACGGCCGATCTGTCGCCGGCCGACGACGTGCTGATCTCGGTTGAGCGGCCGCTGTCGATCGACTCACCGGGCCAGATGGTGGCCTCCATCCTGTCCAAGAAGATCGCTGCCGGCTCCACCCACCTGGTGCTGGACATCCCTATCGGGCCCACGGCCAAGGTGCGCTCCATGCCCGAGGCGCAACGCCTGCGGCGCTTGTTCGAGTATGTGGCGGGGCGCATGCACATCGCGCTGGATGTCGTCATCACCGACGGCCGTCAGCCCATCGGCAGTGGCATTGGGCCGGTGCTGGAGGCGCGCGACGTGATGCGGGTGCTACAGAACGACCCACGCGCGCCCATCGACCTGCGCCAGAAGGCGCTGCGCCTGGCCGGCCGCCTGATCGAGTGCGACCCGGACGTGCGCGGCGGCGACGGCTTTGCCATTGCGCGCGACATTCTGGATTCCGGCAGGGCCCTGGCCCGCATGAACGCCATCATTGCAGCGCAGGGGACGCGGAATTTCGATCACAACCGCCCGGAACTCGGCCCGCTCACTTTCGAGTTGCGCGCCGCCGGTTCCGGCGTCGTGGCAGGCATCGACAATTTCCAGATCGCGCGGGTGGCCCGCCTGGCCGGCGCCCCCAAGGTCCCCGGCGCCGGCGTGGATCTTTTCCGCAAGCTCGGCGACGTGGTGGCCGCGGGCGACGTGCTCTACCGGGTCCACGCCGGCTATCCTGCCGACCTGGAGTTTGCGCGGCTCGCCAGCACGCGTTCCAGCGGCTTCACGATCGGCCGGGCCGACGAAGTGCCGCACGTCTTCGTGGAGTTCTGATGAACCCGCCCGCGATCCTGCTGTATTTCGACGAAGAGCACGCCGCCGCTTCGCGCCTGGCTGAAGCCTCCGGCCTGGCTTTCGCGCGGGTGGAGCGTCACCGCTTTCCCGATGGCGAGATCAAGTTGCGCCTGCCGGACACCCTGCCTGAAAGGGTGGTGGTGCTGCGCACCCTGGACCATCCGAACGAGAAGCTGGTGGAACTGCTGCTGGCCGCCCGGACCGCCCGGACACTGGGCGCCCGCCATCTGACGCTGGTGGCGCCCTACCTCGCCTACATGCGCCAGGATATCGCCTTCCGCCCGGGCGAAGCCGTCAGCCAGCGCATCGTCGGGCGTTTCCTGGCGGATCTGTTTGACGCCGTGATCACGGTGGACCCCCACCTGCACCGTGTGGCCACGCTGACCGAGGCAGTCCCGGCGCGACAGGCCATCGTCCTGAGCGGCGCGCCCCTGCTGGCCGACCTGGTTGCGCAGCGACGCCCTGGCGCGCTGCTGATGGGACCCGACGGCGAATCCGCGCAGTGGATTGCCCAGGCGGCCGCACGCCACGGCTTCGACCATGCCGTGTGCGCCAAGATGCGCCACGGCGATCATGCGGTGGAAGTTGAACTTCCACCGGTACCGGTGGCCGGTCGCGCGGTGGTGCTGCTCGACGACGTGGCCAGCACGGGACACACCGTGGCGCAGGCGGCCCGGCTGTTGCTGGCCGCTGGCGCCGGGACGGTGGACAGCGCCGTGACCCACGCCCTGTTGTCCGACGAGGCGCTGCGGATGATGCGCCAGGCGGGCGTGGGCGACATCTGGAGCACTGACACCATCCCCCACCCGACCAACGCGGTCAGCGTGGCGCACCTGCTCGCGCAAGCCCTGCTGAACCTGGGTCAAGCCGACGGCTGAACAAATGACGTGGATCAAGAAACGACCGGGTTCATGCGCAGGCGGCCGGCATCGTTTGCTATATTGAGCCCACAAGTTTCGCGGAAACCGCCATTTGGCCGGCGACCGCACCCAACGAGGTGACCCATCATGAACCACACGCCGACCCCACCGATTGACGAAGCCAGCGATGCCCCCTTGCTGAATTTTTCCAATTGCCACGCGGGCATCATTTCGCACCTGAAGACCTTTGGCGAACTGCCGGCGCTACTGGCGCCCGCAGCCCGTGCGCGCACGATCGCCGAGCAAACCCTGGGGTTCTTTCGCGATGCCGTCTACGAGCACCATTCCGAGGAAGAGAAAGAGCTGTTCCCCGCCGTGTTGGCCAGCGCCGTCAAGGGTGAGGAACGCGACCGTGTGCGGGTCATGGTGGACCAGCTGACCGCGGAGCACCGCACCGTCGAGGCCGCGTGGTCCAAGCTGGAGCCCGAACTGAAGAAGGTGGCGAAAGGGCACTCGAGCGAACTC
The DNA here is from genome assembly GCA_011391595.1 of Hydrogenophaga sp. Classification (GTDB taxonomy): domain Bacteria; phylum Pseudomonadota; class Gammaproteobacteria; order Burkholderiales; family Burkholderiaceae_C; genus JAABQG01. The sequence goes on along the minus strand of JAABQG010000032.1, from coordinate 28,814 downwards.
AACGTGGCCGGGGTGGAGCACCTGGTGGAAAGCTACCTGGCCCATGCGCGCTTCGAGGAAGAGCACTTCCTGCCGCTGGCCCACACCATTCTGGCGCGCAACGGCAACCACATGGAAGCCCTCGGCTTGTCGCTGCACATGCGCCACGCGCCGCGCATCATCGCGCACATCTGACTCCTGAGTCGCGCAAGCCCGCGCGCAAGGCGGCACGTCACAGGTCGTTGGCCTCGTGGGCATGCTGCGCCCGCAGGCGCTCCAGTCCCTGGCGAAAACTCTCGGCGTCGCCGAACTCGAAGAAATCCGGGTAGCGGTCATGAGCGCCCAGCACGCGGCGGGCGTGCTTGATCGGACACCAGTACTGTTCGGTGCGGGCCGCCACCTCACGCAGGTAGGCCGCCACCCCGTTGCCGTAAGAGCAGTAGAAACAGTTGAACCGTTCGATCGCGTTCAGGTACGGCAGGTCGGTGCGGTCGAAAATCAGGTAATCGCGCCGCTGCACCTTCGGGATGCCATAGACCGGAAAGCACAGCGCCTGGTAGAGCGTGACGAACAGGTCCATCAGCGCGAAGATGGCAAAGCCTGAATAGATCACCGGCGCGGTCAGCAACACCAGCCAGCGCGCATCGCGCAGGTAGCGCAGCAGGCCGATGCGGTACAGGCGCTGGCGCTGCTGGACTTCCTCGGCAAAGTGCAAGCGCTTGCCCTGCATGACGAACTCGATTTCCTCGCGCTTCCTCTTGAACTCGGCTTCCAGCTCCTCGCGCAGTCCCTGCATGCGTTGCAGCAGTTCGTCAACGTTGGGATTCATGGCACAGGCCCTCGGGTGGTGTGGACCAGACCATACCCCATCCCGGCCCAAGCCCCCCCTGCAGCCTGCGGAAAACGCTTCGACATGGCCCCCGTCAGGTTGCGCCGCCCACCACCACCGTCACCATGCGTTCGGGCTGCAACTTGCGTGCGAATGCTGCCCGAACGTCGGCCGCGGTAACTCTTTCAACCTGCCGGGTCCAGCTGTCCAGGTAGTCGAGCGGCAAATTGTTCCAGGCAATGTTGGCCACGTTGTCCAGCAGCTTGCGATTGCTGTCAATACGCAGGGCGAAGCCGCCGATCAGGTTGTCCTTGGCGGCTTTCAGCTCCTGCGGCGTCGGGCCTTCGGCGACGAACCTTGCGACCTCCTCGCGCGAAACCTGCAGCGCCCGCTCCGCCTGGTCCGGGCGCGTCTGCAGGCCCACCATGAAGGCCCCGGCGTGCAGGCCTGGCGAGAAGTAGCTGTAGACGCTGTAGCTCAGGCCGCGCTTCTCGCGCACCTCGGTCGTCAGGCGCGACACGAAGCCGCCACCGCCCAGGGTGTAGTTGCCCACCAGCAAGGCAAAGAAGTCCGGGTCGTCGCGCTTGTGCCCTGGCTGGCCAATGAACACATGCGCCTGGGCCGAATCAAACGGGATGCGGCGCTCCTGCGACGCGGTCAAAGGCGCCACCTCGGGGACGGAGGGCAGCGGCGCGCAGGCAGTTGCGTCGCCGGCGGGCAGGCGCGACAACAGTTTTGTAACCAGTACGTCGGCCTGCGCCCGGTCGAGCGCCCCGACGATGCTGACCTTCGCGCGGCAAGGTGCGATCAGCCGTGCGTACAGCTTGCGCATGTCGGCCACGTCCATGCGCGCGAGCGTGGCCTCGGTCATCTCGAAGCCATAGGGGTGGTCGCCGTAGACGCCTTTGGAAAAGGCGCGTCCCGCCACCGTGGCCGGGCGCGTGTTGGCTTCCCGTATCGCCGCGGAAAGGCGTTCTCGGTCGCGTTGCCAGATCGGCTCGGGAAACGAAGGTTCGCCGATCTGGCGTGCCGCCAGCATCGCAGCCCGCTCCAGCAGGTCGGGGTAGCTCAGCGAGCGCAGCGAAAAACTCATGCGGTCGCTGCCGGCACTGGCGCTGAACGAAGCCCCGAGGTCGGCCCAGGCTTCGCCCAGCTGGTTTTCATCGAGCGCCGCCTCGCTGCCCCGCGCTGCCACGCCCTTGGAGAGCATGCCGGCCGTGACGCTGGCCAGCCCCGCCTGATCCGCCGGATCCCGCCGGCCGCCCGCGTCGAAGTCGATCTGCACGTCCACCATCGGAATGGCCGGGCTTTCGACCAGCCAGACCTTCGCACCGCCGGGCTGGCTCCAATGCTGGATGGGAATGCCGGCATGGGCAAAATTCAGGGAAAAAATGGCACAGGCCAGCGTCAGAAGGTCTTTCACAGCTATCTTTTTCAGAGTATTCATGCGCTGCCCCGGTCAATGGCGAGCGCCTGCCGGCGGAGTGCGCGGCTTGCGGTCGGCGTTCAAGGGCTGGGGACGCAACAGGGCCACGGTCAACTGGTCATCGCCAAAATACTTCGCGGCCACGGCCTGCACCTGGGTTGCGGTGACCTTGCGCAGGCGCGCAATCAGTTGCTCGCCCGCGTCCAGCGGCAGACCCAGCGCCCAGTTGCTGCCCAGTTCCCGCGCCTGGTTCATCACCGAATCGAGCTTGTAGACCTCGCTGGCCACCCACTGGGTCTTCACGCGGTTCAGTTCGGCTTCGCTCACGCCGTCGCGCGCGATCCGGGCAACCTGCTCGCGCAGCGCGGCCTCCACCTGCTCCGTTGTCTTGCCTGGCGCCGGCACACCGTCCAGCGTGAACAGCTGCGGACCCCGCCCCATCAGGCCGTTGCCGGCCCCCGCACTGTCGGCCAGCCGGTCCGGGCCCTGCGTCAGCGCCCGGTCCAGCCGCGCGCCGCTGTAGCCATCGAGCACCGCCGCCAGCACGGTCAGGGCCATCGCGTCGTCATTGTCCGGTGACGCCTCCAGGCCTGTCAGGCGCGGCACCTTGAATGCCAGCGAGACGTAGGCCTGTTCGGCGGGCGCCTTGAAGTCGATGCGGCGCAGGCCCTTCTGCTGCGGTTCCTCGCGGGGCTTGCGCGGCGGCACGATGCGCGCGGGGATCGATCCATAGTACTTCTCGGCCAGCGCACGCACTCGCTCAGGTTCCACGTCGCCCGCCACCACGACGGCGGCGTTGGCCGGGATGTACCAGCGCTGCCAGAACGCCCGCGCGTCCGCCGGGGTCATGGCGTCCAGGTCGCTCATCCAGCCGACCACGGGGCGGCGGTACGGTGAGGCCATGAACGCCGTCGCATTGAGGTTTTCGTACAGCAAGGCATGCGGCTTGTCCTCGGTGCGCAGGCGCCGCTCCTCCTTGACGACCTCGAGTTCCTTCCCGAACTCTTCATCCGCCCATTGGCTGTGGGCGAAGCGGTCGGCCTCCAGTCGCATGACGTCGGCCAGCCGGTCGGCCGGAATCTGCTGGTAATAACCGGTGTAGTCGCGCGAGGTAAAGGCGTTTTCACGTCCGCCCATCGCGGCGACCTGGCGTGAAAACTCGCCGGCCTTCACCGTGGGCGTCCCCTTGAACATCATGTGTTCCAGCACGTGCGCCACGCCGCTGGTGCCATCGACCTCGTCCATCGCCCCCACGCGAAGCCACAGCATGTGCACTGCGGTCGGGGCGCGCCGGTCGGGCTTGACGATGACCGTGAGGCCGTTCGCCAGCTTGAACTGGCTTATCGAAGCGCTGCCGGCGGGCGTCTGGTGGGTGGCCGTTGACGGAGGGCTTTGTGCCAGGGCCGAACCCCCGATGGTCAGGCCCAGGAACAGAGCCGCAGTGTGTGTAAATCGTTTCATAGAATGGGACTGATTCTAGAAACCCCAAAATGTTCAGTTTTTTCAAGAAAAAGACCCCGGTTCCGGCCGTGCCGCCCGCGCCGCTGGCCGATCCGGCCGGCGACGCGCCGGCAGCCGCGGTGCCCGTCGTCGCGATACCTGTCCCGGCTGCAGAGGCTGCGGCCCACCCGAAAGCCGCTGGGCCGGTGGTGGCCGCCGCCGAATCGGCAGGGCCGGTGGCACCGCCGCCGGCTCCGGTTCCCGTGCCCGACAGTGTGACAGAGCGCACGCCGACGCCGGCGCCCGCGCCCGCACCCAGCCCCGCCATGGCGCCGCCACCCGAAATCGTGGTGCCCGCGCCTGCCGAGGCTCTGCCGCCCGCCGCCGCACCCGCGACCGAACGCAAAGGCTGGCTGGACAAGCTCAAGCTCGGCCTGCGCAAGACCGGCTCCAGCATCGCCACGGTGTTCACCGGCACGAAGATCGACGACGCGCTCTACGAGGAACTGGAAACCGCCCTGCTGCTGGCCGACACCGGCGTGAAGGCCACGGACTACCTGCTGGCCGATCTCAAGCGTCGCGTGAAGGAAGCCAGAACCACCGATCCGGGCGCCGTCAAGGGCCTGCTGGCCGAGGCCATCGCTGCGCTGCTGATGCCGCTGCAAAGATCCCTGGTGATCGGCGAGCATCGACCCACCGTGATCATGGTGGCCGGGGTCAATGGCGCGGGCAAGACCACCTCGATCGGCAAGCTGACCAGCCACCTTGCCAGCTCGGGCGCCACAGTTCTGCTGGCCGCGGCCGACACCTTCCGCGCCGCCGCGCGCGAACAACTCGCCATCTGGGCCGACCGCAACACGGTCGAGATCATCAGCCAGCAAGGCGGTGACCCGGCCGCCGTGAGCTTCGACGCGGTCAGCGCCGGGCGCGCGCGCGGCCGTGACGTGGTTCTGGTCGACACCGCCGGGCGCCTGCCGACGCAACTGCACCTGATGGAAGAACTCAAGAAGATCAAGCGGGTGGTGCAGAAGGCCGATCCCACCGCGCCGCACGAGGTGCTGCTGGTCATCGACGGCAACACTGGCCAGAACGCGCTGGCGCAGGTCAGGGCCTTCGACGAGGCGCTGGCGCTGACGGGCCTGGTCATCACCAAGCTCGACGGCACAGCCAAGGGCGGCGTGCTTTGCGCCATCGCGCGCGAGAAGCCGGTGCCGGTCTACTTCATCGGTGTCGGTGAAAAGCTCGAAGACCTGCAGACCTTCAACGCCCGCGAATTTGCCCAGGCCCTGCTGTCATGAACGCGGCGTGGTGCCGGGCCCATTCGGCCTGGTTCAGCGCTCGTCGCCCGCGTCGTTGGCGTACTGACGCCACTGCTTCATCGCATTGCGCATCGTCAGCACCTGGCGCTCGAAGCGCGGGCACGCCTTGCACATCGCCATGTGCAGGCGCAGGGCCATGCGGTCGGCTACCGGCAAATCACGGTCCTCGCGCGCGATGAGCAGCGCGGAAACCTCCTTGCAGGTGCGTTTGAAAGGGTACGAAGACATCAGGTGGGCCGGGGATGGGAAAACCAGTTCATTTCAAGGCATTCGCGCAGCCGCAGGCGGGCGCGGTGAAGCTGCACGTAGAGATTGGTCGCGGTCAGGTCCAGTTCCTTACAGATTTCCTCGCTGGACAGCTCCAGCCACTCGCGCATCAGGAACAGCCGGCCCTGGCTGGCGGGCAGCTTGCTGGCGCAGGCCTCCAGGATCTCCAGGAACTGCCGGCTGCTGAGGTCCTGCTCGGGATTGCCCCACTCCGCCGGACTCTCGCCGAAATGCCCGTCGGCCTTGAAGGCGATGAACTCCAGCGGGTCGGCCTGTTCGTCTTCGCTGCCGCTGCCCACGCACACTTCGCGACCATGGTGACGCAAGGCATCGATGATCTTGTGCTTGAGGATGCCGACCAGCCAGGTCTTGAGCTGCGAACGGTTGGCAAACGATAAGGGTTTGCTCAGCGCCGCCAGCAGCGTCTCCGACACCGCGTCCTCGGCCCAGGCCTCATTGCGCAACTGCAGCCGGGCGAAACGCAACAGGTAGTCGCGGTGCGAGGCGACCTGCTGGTCAAACGGGACGGCGTCTGGGATGGGCATAGGGTGTGCAAGTGTAAGGAAAAAGCCGGCCGTGCGACCAAGCCAGGCCCTCATCGTGAAACCGGAGCCTTCCATGCACCCATCCCTCATCCCCCGGACCCTGCTTTCACTGGGGCTGTCACTGGCCCTCGCGCCGTTTCCCGCCTTGGCCCTGCAGGCCGGAGAAACACCGGTGATCCAGGGCAGGACCCTCACCGGCGCCCCGTTCGACCTGGCCGCCTTGCGCGGCAAGGTGGTGCTGGTGCTGTTCTGGTCCACCGACTGCGCGGTCTGCCGCGACAAGATGCCGGAGCTGCGCGCCAACGCCCAGGGCTGGGCTGGCAAGCCCTTCGAGCTGGTCAGCATCAGTTTCGACCGGCGCGAGCAGGACGCCCTGGACTACGAGAGGCTGGTCGCTACGATGGTGCCCGCCAGCCAGCGCTTTGCGGCGCTCTGGTCGGGCAACCCGGCCTACAAGGGCAACGCGCCGCGGCCCGCCCAGTTGCCCACCGCCTGGCTGCTCGACAAATCCGGCAAGCTGGTCGAGACCTACACAGGCCGGATTCCCGCCGAAGCCTGGGACAAGATCGCCGACCTGCTCTGAAAAATTTTTCGACGACTGTAAGAACCGGGTTCGCCGAATGACCAAGCCACAACCCGCAGATGGTTTTGCCTTTTCCCGCAGACCGCCTTCTGGTTTTCTCACCCTGACCTTCATCAACCTGTCTCAAGGAGTTTTCAAATGAACCAACGCGCCATGATCGCCGCCGCCGCCACGTCCCTGATGTCCCTGGCCCTGTTGTCCTCGCCCGCGATGGCGCAGGATGCCGGCAAGGAGAAATGCTTCGGCATCGCCAAGGCCGGCCAGAACGACTGCGCCAACCTGTCGGGCACGCATTCGTGCGCCGGCCAGTCCAAGGTGGACATGGCCAAGGACGAGTGGAAATACGTGGCCAAGGGCACCTGCAAGACCATGAAGGGCATGACCGCCGACGAAGCCAAGATGGCCGCCAAGAAAGTCTGAGACCGCGCATCATGAAGTCCGCCGCCCCGCAGCCCGCCTCAGATCGCGCCCCCAGCGCGCCTGCGGTGGGCATCGGGTGGCGGCACCCCCATTACGCCGAGTTGCTCCAGCGGCAGCCGGCGCTGGATTTCATCGAAGTCCATTCCGAGAATTTCTTCGCGCCCGGCGGCGCGGCCCTGGCCGTGCTGCGCGAGGCCCGCGACCGCTACCCGGTGAGCCTGCACGGCGTCGGCCTGTCGCTGGGCTCGGCCGGCGGCATTGACCCCTGGCACCTGGACCAGCTGGAGCGGCTGGTGCACGCGATTCACCCGGTGCGTGTCAGCGATCACGCCAGCTTTGCGCGTGGCACCCTGCCCGGCGTGGACGGCACGCCGAGCGCGGCCAGCGTGCATGCCGCCGACCTGCTGCCCGTGCCCTTCAGCCACGAGGCGCTCGACGTGATGTGTGCCAACGTGCAGCGCGTGCAGGACCGCCTGCGGCGTCCCATCGCGGTGGAAAACCTGTCGGCCTACCTGCGGTGGCAGCATGCCGACATGAGCGAAACCCATTTCCTGTCCACCCTGGTTCAGCGCACCGGCTGCACGCTTCTGGTGGACGTCAACAATATCTACGTCAACGCGCTGAACGCGCAGCTGCTGGGGGAACCCGGCGAGCCGCTGCAAATCTGCCGCGATTGGCTGGACCAGATTCCTGGCGAGACGGTGGCTGAAATCCACCTGGCCGGCCACATCCACTGCGGCGACATCGTGATCGACGACCACGGCAGCCGCGTCAGCGAGCCGGTCTGGACGCTGTACCGCCACGCCATCGCGCGCTTTGGCGCGGTGCCCACGCTGATCGAGTGGGACACCGGCGTGCCGCCGCTGGCCGTGCTGCTCGACGAGGCGGCGCGGGCGCGCGAAGCCGCCACATCGGCGATGCGGCCCACCCCTGGCAGCGCCATCGCGCCCCTGGAGGCGCTGGCATGACCGCGCTGGCCCAGCAACAACAGGCCCTGCTTTGCAGCTTGCTGGCCCTGCCGGGCAGTGCCCAGGCCGCCGAAGCGTTGACAGGCCTCAAGGGCCAGGTCCTGGCGCCCTGGGCGCGGGGTTTGAGCGCCTACCAGGCCAACGGCCACGATCTGGCCGAGCGTTCGCTGTGGGCCATCTACCCCGTGGTCGCGGCGCTGGTGGGCGACGACAGCTTTGCCACGATGGCGCGCGAACTCTGGCACCGTCATCCGCCCGTGCGCGGCGATCTGGCCTGCTGGGGCGAGGCCCTGGCTGAATTCGTCGAACCCAACCCGCAACTGGCCGACGTGCCCTACCTGGCTGACGTGGCGCGCGTGGAGTGGGCGCTGCACCGCGCCGCGGGCGCGCCCGATGCCGGCGCCGATCCCGCGTCGTTCGCGCTGCTGACCCAGGCCGATCCCGACACCTTCACCCTGCGGCTGGCCCCGGGCACGGCGGTGGTGGCCAGCGAATGGCCGGTGGCCAGCCTGGTGACGGCGCACTTGCATGACGACCCGCCGCTGGCAGTGGCCGCCGCGCGGGTCCAGGCGCACGACCCCGAAAACGCTGTGGTGTGGCGACAGGCCCTGCGCCCGCTGGTTACGGCCTGCACGACCGCCGAGGCGGCGCTGCTGGTGTCCCTGCTGCAACGCCGGTCGCTGCTGGCCAGCCTGAATGACGCGCTCGAGGCCGATGCCGCTTTCGATATGGGCGCCTGGCTCCCCGGCGCCGTGACCCAGGGTGTGGTGCTCGGCGCCGATCCGCTGGATTCGGAACCCGGATCCGCCCCCTGACGATGCCGCCACCGGCGCCCGGTGTTGCGCCCAGGCGCATTGCCGCCGCAGACCATTTCCAAATCTCATCCAAACCCCGGAAACCGAGGAATTCACCATGTCCGCAAACCCGCTCCTGCAGCGATGCCTGTCCTTGTGGACCCGCCTCACCGATCTTCTGGACAGCGCCCAGCCGCTGGCCGCCCTGCTGGCCCGCGGCTATGTCGCGGAAGTCTTCTTTCGTTCCGGCCTGACCAAGATCCGCGACTGGGAGACCACCCTCGCCCTGTTCGGCGACGAATACAAGGTGCCGCTGCTCTCGCCCGGTGTGGCGGCCGTGCTAGGCACCGGCGGGGAACTGCTCCTGCCCGTCCTGCTGCTGCTCGGCCTGGGCGGACGCTTTGCGGCGCTGGGCCTGTCGGTGATGAACGTCGTCGCGGTGATCAGCCTGAGCGAGATCGCACCCGCCGCCCTGCAACAGCACATCACCTGGGGCGTGCTGCTGGCGGCGCTGGCGATATTTGGTGTGGGACGCTGGTCGCTGGATAGCGCGCTGGTCAAGCCCTTGCTGCGGCGCGCGGGCCTGGCACCCGCCTGAGGCACACCGGCCAAGCACCTCCAGACCCAGCCCGGCAAGAGGCGCCCTCAGCAGCAGGCTCCGGGGCCTGTCGCACCGAGGGCCGCCGCGTCATCAAACGGCAGGCTGGTGCCGCAGCCCTCGAAGATGCCGTAAGGGCTGTCGAAGCTGCCGATGAACTCGAAATGCGGGGCAAAGCGGGTGCCGTGCAACATGTGCCAGGTGTTGCCGCAGACCGGAAAAACCTTGCCGGTCTGCATGTCGTGGTGCTTGTCGAGCACGAAGCGTCCGGGGTGCTGCGCAATCGTCCCGCGGTAAATCACCGCCTGTCCGTAATCTTCGCAGGCCGACTCCATCGCGTCCAACTTGAAGAGCCGGTAGGTGGCCGAGAAAAAGCGCAGGTTTCCGGTGCGCGCCGCCAGCAGGGGGTCGGTCACCACCAGCGGGCGGTCTTCGGTAAGACGCGGATCGGCAAAACCGTGGCGCTGCGCCAGTCGAACGAAGTCGTTCCAGTACAGCGCGCCACCCAGGCATTCGCCATACAGCACCGTATCGTTGCGCACGGCCGCCGGCACGCGGCGATCCGCGTAAACGTCGGAGAAGTAAAACTCGCCACCGGGCTTGAGCAGGCGCTGCACGCCGGCCAGCACCGCGTCCTTGTCGGGCGAAAGGTTGACCACGCAGTTCGAGACGATCACGTCAAAACTGCCCGGCTCCAGCCCGAGTTCGTCCAGCCGCTCGATGTAGCCGTGCAGAAACTTCACGTTGGCGTAGCCGAAGGCCTGCGCGTGGTGCGCCTGGTGCGCCCTGGCCACGGCCAGTTGCTCGTCGGTCATGTCCACGCCGACCACTTCGCCCTGCGGCCCCACGAGCTGCGCCAGCGCGTACACGTCGCGCCCCGAGCCGCAGCCCAGGTCGAGCACGCGGCAGCCTTTCAGCAGCGGCGGCGTGACCAGGCCGCAGCCGTAGTAGCGCGACAGCACCTCGGGGTGAATACGAGAAAGCAGCGGCTTGAGCCATTCGGGCACGGCGCTGATGTCGCAGCAGGCGCTGGTCTTGAGATCGGTCGTGCCCTGGAGCTGGCGGCCGTAGTAGTCCTGGACGAGATCGAGGGTGGCAGGGGTGTTGTTCATGGTTGTGCGACGGTTAGAAACTACGGTATTGATAGCTGACTATGTCCATTTGATGTTGGGATGAAGCCATTTTGATCATAAAAACGCCATCCAGCAGGCAGATGGACCCGATCGGCGGGCTCGTCGATGTCGTGCAGCGTGGGGCCGGTCCACACACTCAAGCCCTGCGCGGCCAGGCGGTGTTGGGTCTCGGCGGCCACGATGGACGTGCTCCAGGCCATGTCGCTGAAGACCGAAGGACATTCGGCCCGCAGGCCCAGCAGCACATAGCCGCCGTCGGCCACCGGGATCATCACCGCGTCGTGATGCGCCAGTTGTGCTGCGGCCTCGCCAATGATCCCCGCCGTCAGCCCGGGGCAGTCGGTGCCCATCAGCACAATGGGCTGGCCGTGAGGGCCGGCCGTCACGCGGCGCACGGCACGCGCCATGCGCGCGCCGAGGTCGCCCTCGCCCTGATCGGTACGCAGCAGCTTGTCGGGCAGTGCGATGCCCTGCCACGCCGCATCGTCCGGGCCGGGGCTCATGCACAGCTCCACCGGGCCGACATCCGGACCGAGCGCCTGTGCAAGCGCGTGGTCCAGCAAACGCCGCGCCAGCCGGGCGGCACCCATCGCGCCCAGCGCCGGGATCAGCCGGGTCTTGGCCAATCCGGCCTGGGGCGCCTTGGCAAACACCACGATGCGGAGCGCTTCAGTCATTCGTACCGCCGCGCCAGCGCCTGCGGCGACGCGCCGCGCCAGTAGGCCCAGCGAAGGCGCCACATCAGCACGATGGTGGGCCAGACGCCGCGCGCCTCCCAGCGCCGCCCCGAGGTCGTGACGCGCTGGCGCAGGCAGGCCGGGCGCGACAGCCGGCGCAGGCGCTTCGACATCTCGATGTCCTCCATCAGCGGCTGCGCGGGGAAGCCCCCGGTGGCATCAAACGCAGCGCGGGTCATGAACAGCGCCTGATCGCCGGTGGCAATGCCACTCCAGCGCGAGCGCAGGTTCATCAAGGCCGCCACCATCGCAAGCATGTGGGAGCGCCCGGCAATGCGCACGTCAAAACGGCCCCAGACCTGGCGGCCCTCGGCGAGCGCCTGAGTAACGAGGCGGTCGGAATCGGGCGGCAGGGTGGTGTCGGCGTGCAGGAAAAGGAGGATGCCGTTTGCGCCTGCCGCCTGTGCCCCGGCGTTCATCTGTGTTGCGCGCCCGCGGGAGGCCTGGATCACCTCGACGCCTTCAAAGCGCCGCGCGCGCGCCACCGTGTCGTCGCTGCTGCCGCCATCGGCCACCACCACCCGCGCACCGCGGGCGATCAGCGGCGCCAGGGCCATCAGGGCCGCGGTGATGCCCTGCGCCTCGTTCAGCACGGGCATGACGATGACCAGCGGCGACAGGTTAAGGGTTGGCGCCATCGTCGGTGTCCCCTCAGGCCCGAGCGCTCAATGCGCCAGCGCGCCGCCGCAGCTGCTGCCCTGCCCGGCGGTGCAGCCGTAGCAGTGGCCGGCCACGCGAATCGGCTGGGCCGCAAGGTCGACCTTGAGCAGGTCGCGCAGATGCCGGCGCACGCCGCTGGTGCCCAGCGGCAGATCAAGCTGCTGGTTGAAGTCGCAGTCGTAGAGCCAGCCCTGCCAGTCCACGCTGACCAGGCTGCGGCACATGACACCAGCCAGGTTCTGCGGCTGGTAGCTGCCCTTGAGCAGGTCCATGTAGGCATCGAAAGTGCCCTTGGAGACCAGCGTGGAGCCAAAGCGCTTGATCGGCATGTTGGCCAGCGCCAACAAGTGATTGAACACGACGCCGAAATGGTCGAACAGTTCCCGCTTGTAGTCGGCCTGCAGCGTCTGCTGATCCGGCGGCAGCGAGGCGCCCTGCGGGTTGTAGACCAGGTTGAGCACCAGGCCGCTGTCCGGCTGACCATAGCCCAGCGCGTTGAGCTGCTGCAGCGCGGCGATGCTCTTGTCGAACACGCCGTCCCCGCGCTGGCGGTCCACGTTGGCCGCCGAATAACACGGCAGGGACGCCACCACCTCCACCTGCTGGTCGGCCAGGAAGGGCGCCAGTCCCTCCTGCCCCGGTTCGAACAGGATGGTCAGGTTGCAGCGGTCGATCACGCGCACGCCGTGGAAGCGTGCGGTGCGCACCAGGTCCCGAAAGCCCTCGTGCAGCTCCGGTGCGCCGCCGGTCAGGTCCAGCGTGCCGATGCCGCGCGCCGCCAGCACCTGAGGGATCAGCGCCAGGGTGGCGTCGTCCATCATCTCGGTGCGGTTCGGCCCGGCGTTCACGTGGCAGTGCAGGCAGCTCTGGTTGCAGCGGTAGCCCAGATTGACCTGAAGCGTGTCGAGGCGGCCTCGGGTCAGGGCCGGGAACAGGGTTTTCTCAAGCAGCGGCAGTGTGGCGTTCATGGCGAAGGGGTGCAGTTCCAGTGGTCATGGTGTCAGGCGATCAAACCAGCAGGTCCGCCAGGCGCGCGCGCACCTCGGGGGCCATGGCATCGGGCTGGGTGATCAGCGAATTTTTCAGCGCGCTGTGGGCTTCGCTGACAGGCCTTTCGGCGCCCAGAAGGCGGATGGTCTCGGCCGCGATGCGCTGGGCTCGACCGGCATTCCTGAACAGGTTCTCCAGCGCCATGTTGGCATTCACGTGCGCCTCGCGCGGGTGCCAGCAGTCGTAGTCGGTGACCATGGCCAGGGTGGTGTAGGCGATCTGTGCCTCGCGCGCCAGCTTGGCCTCGGGCATGGCCGTCATGCCGATCACGCCAGCCCCCATGGAACGGTACCAGTGGGATTCCGCCCCGCTTGAAAACTGCGGACCCTCGATGCAGACGTAGGTGCCGCGCTCGTGCAGCGTCGGCTTTGCATCCACCCCCTCGCCGGCCAGAACGCTGCGCACCGCGCGGGCCAGCGCGCCTGCCGCCGCCGGGCACACGGGCTGCGCCATCGACACATGAGCCACGGCACCCTGGCCAAAGAAGGTGCTGTCGCGCCGTCGGGTCAGGTCGATGAACTGGTCGGGCAGCACCATGTCCAGCGGCAGGAAGTCTTCCCGCAGCGAGCCCACGGCAGACAGCGAAAGCAGATACCTCACGCCCAGCTGCTTCATCGCATGGATGTTGGCGCGGTAGGGCACCTCGGAGGGCAACAGCTTGTGGCCGCGTGCATGCCGCGCCAGAAAAACCACCGGCACGCCGTGCACCCGACCGGTGACGAGGACGTCGGAGGGCGCGCCAAACGGCGTGTCCATCACCTGCTCCTGCGCGCCTTCAAGCGCATCCATCTGGTAGAGGCCGCTGCCTCCGATGACACCCACAAGGGCCTGGGTCATAGGGTCTATTCCTTGCGCAGAGATTGGTTTGGCGAAAACACCGCAAACTGGAAAAACAAGCCAAAACAAAGATTCTGTTCGATTTCGGCGGGCTCGTGACGGATGTGGCCTTTAGTCCTTGCTGCATTGGTCGCTCGGGCGGGGCATTCCTTACACCGCACACTTCTGTCTTTTTTGTAAGAATGCGCGGCAGACTCCGACCAAGATCGCAGAACCCCATCAAAGGACACCTTGAACTCACGCAAATTGGTTATCGCGCTCGTGCTTCTGGCGGGGATTGGCGCGTTCTTCGCGCTCGACCTGGGCCGCTTCTTCAGTCTGACCTACATCAAGGAAAGCCAGGGCGCCATCGCCGACCTGCACGCGCAGCGCCCGTTGCTGGTGGCGCTGGTCTTCTTTGGCGTCTATGTCGCCATCACGGCCTTGTCGCTGCCGGGCGCAGCCATCATGACGCTGGCGGGCGGTGCCGTCTTCGGCCTGGTCTGGGGCACGGTCATCGTGTCGTTCGCCTCGACGCTAGGCGCCACGCTGGCCATGCTGGCCGCACGCTACCTGTTCCGCGACACCCTTCAGCAACGTTTCGGCGCCAAGCTGGCCGAGGTCGACAAGGGCATCACGCGCGACGGCGCCTTCTACCTGTTCACGCTGCGGCTGATTCCAGTCATGCCGTTCTTCGTTCTCAACCTGCTGATGGGCCTGACGCGCATGAAGACCTGGACCTACTTCTGGGTCAGCCAGGTCGGCATGGCCGCCGGCACGGTGGTCTATGTGAATGCGGGCACGCAGCTCGCCCGGATCGATTCGCTGAAATCCATTCTGTCGCCGGCCTTGATTGGCTCCTTCGTGCTGCTGGGCCTGCTGCCGCTGATCGTGAAGAAAGTGCTCGCCATCGTGCAGCGCCGCAAGGTCTATGCGCGCTGGAACGCGGTGCGGCCCAGGACGTTTGATCGCAACCTCATCGTCATCGGCGCCGGCGCGGGCGGCCTGGTCACCGCCTACATCGCCGCGGCGGTGAAGGCCGAGGTCACGCTGGTCGAGGCGCACAAGATGGGCGGCGACTGCCTCAACTACGGCTGCGTGCCCAGCAAGGCGCTGATCAAGAGCGCCAAGCTGGCGCACCAGATGCGCCATGGCGCGCACTACGGCCTGTCGGACAGCGCGCCCGCGTTCAGCTTCAAGGCCGTGATGCAGCGCATCCATGACATCATCGCCGCGATCGAGCCGCATGACAGCGTCGAGCGCTACACCGGCCTGGGTGTCGAGGTGCTGCAAGGCTACGCGAAGATCGTCAACCCCTGGACCGTGGAGATCGCGCTGAACGACGGCAACACCCAGACCCTGACCACCCGCGCCATCGTCATCGCCGCCGGCGCACGCCCCTTCGTGCCGCCGCTGCCCGGCCTGGACGATGTGGGCTACGTCACCAGCGACACCTTGTGGGACGCCTTTGCCAGACTTGACGCAGTGCCGCGCCGGCTGGTGGTGCTGGGCGGCGGCCCGATCGGCTGCGAACTCGCGCAGAGCTTCCAGCGCCTGGGCGCGCAGGTGACGCAGATCGAAATGGCGCCGCGCATCATGATCCGCGAAGACGTGGAGGTCTCGCAACTGGCGCTCGAATCGCTGCAGGCCGACGGCGTGCAGGTGCTGACCGGCCACAAGGCCCTGCGCTGCGAGCGCCAGGGCGATCAGAAATTCATCGTCGTGGACCACGCGGGCACCGAGCAGCGGTTCGAATTCGATCAACTCATCTGCGCCGTGGGCCGGGTGGCGCGCCTGGGCGGCTACGGCCTGGAGGAACTCGGCATTCCCGTCAACCGGGCCGTGGAGACCAATGAATACCTGCAGACGATCTACCCCAACATCTACGCCGCCGGCGACGTGGCCGGGCCGTACCAGTTCACCCATGTGGCCGCGCACCAGGCCTGGTACGCGGCGGTCAACGCGCTGTTTGGCGGCCTGAAGTCGTTCAAGGTCGACTATTCGGTGATTCCCTGGGCCACCTTCATCGACCCCGAGGTCGCGCGCGTCGGACTGAACGAGCAGGAGGCCACCGAAAAAGGCATCGCCTTCGAGGTCACGCGCTACGGCATCGACGACCTGGACCGCGCCATCGCCGACAGCGAAGCCCACGGTTTTGTGAAGGTGCTCACCGTGCCGGGCAAGGACCGGATCCTGGGCGTGACCATCGTCGGCACGCACGCGGGCGACCTGCTGGCCGAGTACGTGCTGGCCATGAAGCACGGCCTGGGGCTGAACAAGATCCTCGGCACCATCCACACCTACCCCACGCTGGCTGAGGCCAACAAATACGCCGCCGGCGAGTGGAAGCGCGCGCACCAGCCGGCTCGCCTGCTCGAATGGGTGCGCCGGTACCATGACTGGAAACGCAGCTGAAATGAACCCGAGCCGCCGAATCACTATTCAATCCATAGCAGGACTGGTCCTTCTGACGCTGGGAAGAGCTTCATTCGGGCAAGAAAATGCCGCTCTGGCTGCCGCCGACGCCAGCTGGGATGCCCTGCTGGCCCGGCACGTGAAATGGCTGCCCGACAACCGGCAGTCGCGCGTGAACTACCGCGGCCTCAAAGCGGACCGGGCCGAGCTGGGCCGGGTGCTGGCCGCCTGGTCGGCCGTGCCGCGCGCCACCTTCAACGGCTGGCCGCGCGAACAGCAGATGGCCTTCCTGATCAACGCCTACAACGGCTTCACCATCGAGCTGATCCTGAGCAAGTACCCCGACCTCGCCTCCATCAAGGACCTCGGCTCTTTGCTGCAAAGCCCCTGGAAGAAGAGTTTTTTCACGCTGCTCGGCGAAACCCGGACGCTGGACTGGATCGAGCACGAGCAGCTGCGCCCCAACTACGCCGACCCGCGCATCCACGCCGCCATTGTCTGCGCCAGCATCGGCTGTCCGGCGTTGCGTCCCGAGGCCTTCACCGCGGCCAAGCTCGAAGCCCAGCTCGAAGACGGCATGCGCCGCTTCCTGGGCGACCGCACGCGCAACCGCTACGCCGACGGCAAGCTGCAGGTCAGCCTGATCTTCAAGTGGTTCAAGGACGACTTCGAGAAAGGCCACAAGGGTTTCAGGCAAGTGGCCGACGTGTTCGCGCGCCATGCCGACCTGCTGGCCGACGCGCCGGCGGACCGACAGAAAATCAGGGAAAAAAATGCCACCATCACGTATCTGGACTACGACTGGTCTCTTAACGATCTGGGCCGCTAATGCGCTGGCCGAGCCCGTTCCCGCACTGGTGCCGTTTTCGAGTGCCACGGGCAGCAAGCCACCCGCGCCCTGGCGCGTGGTGGGCCTGCCCGGCAACAAGGTGCCGCTGGCGCGGGTCGAAATCAGCCCGCAGGACGGCGCGCCAGTGCTGTCGCTTGCCACCGACAAGTCCTATGGCTCGGCAGTGCACGACCTGCCCCGCCACGCGCCGGGCGCGGACGCCGTGCTGCGCTGGCGCTGGAAGCTGGCGACCCCGCTGGTCGGGGCCGACCTGCGCACCAAGGCGGGCGACGACGCGGCACTCAAGGTCTGCGCGCTGTTTGACACGCCGCTGGATGGCCTGCCGCTGACGGAGCGCACCCTGATGCGCATTGCACGTTCGGTAAGCGGCGAGAACCTGCCGTCGGCCAGCCTGTGTTATGTCTGGGACGCCACGCTGCCCGCGGGGACGCTGCTGCCCAACGCCTTCTCGGCCCGGGTGCGCTACCTGGTGGTCAATGGTGCCGAAACACCGCCCGGCCGCTGGGTGAGCCACGAGCGGCGGTTGTCGAAGGATTTCCTGATGGCTTTCGGCCGCGAGGTGTCAAGCGTGCCGCCGCTGATCGCGATTGCGGTCGGCGCCGATTCCGACAACACTGGCGGCAAGAGCCTGGGCTACGTCGGGGATGTCACACTCGCGCCATGACCTCGAAATCGGGACTCAAGAAACTGGTTCTGCTTGGCGCAGGCCACGCCCATGTGCACGTGCTGCACAGCCTGGCGCAAAGCCGCCCGACCGACCTGCACCTCACCGTCATTGCGCCCTACCCCCGGCAGCTTTACTCCGGCATGGTGCCGGGCTTCGTGGCGGGCCACTACACCCTGGAGCAGTGCATGATCCCGCTGGACGGGCTGCTGGCACGCTGCGGCGCACGCTACTTCCCGACCAGCGGCGTGGCCCTCGATGCCGACTCAAAAATGCTCACGCTGGCCAGCGGCGAGACCCTGTCCTGGGACTGGCTCAGCATCAACACCGGCCCGGTAATGGACCGCGAAAAGATGGAAGCGCTGATGCCCGGCGCGCGCGAGCACGCCCTGTTCGTACGCCCGATCGAAGGTTTTGGCCAGCTCTGGCCCCAGGTGGCCGCGATGGGTCGCAGCCGCCCCATTCACCTTGCCGTGGTAGGCGCCGGCGCGGCCGGGCTGGAGCTCGCCATGGCCGCCGCCCATGCCCTGGGCGGCGCGGGCTTCCCGGCGGGCAGCCGTGTGACGCTGGTGACCGGCGGCGCTGCGCCGGCGACGAGCTACCCGCCCAACGTCCAGATGCGCGTGATCAAGGCCCTGCGTCGCCTGGGCATCACGATCCTGCCGGATGCGTGCACGGGCGTGGGCCCCGGTGAAGTCCTGCTGGCCAGCGGCGCCCGTCTGGCGTGCGATGCCCCCCTGTTGGCCGTCGGCGCACAGGCGCCGGGGTGGCTGGCCGGCAGCGGGCTGGCACTGGACGATGCGGGTTTCCTGGCAGTGAACGCCTTCCAGCAAAGCCTCCGCCACCCGCATGTCTTTGCCGCGGGCGACGTGGCCAGCCGAATTGACGCACCGCATCCGCGCAGCGGTGTGTACGCGGTGCGTGCCGGGCCACCCTTGCTGACCAACCTGCGCGCGGCGCTGCAAGACCAGCCCCTGGTGCCCTACACCCCGCCGGCGCGCACCTTGAACCTGCTGGCCTGCGGCGCCCGTTATGCCATCGCTTCGTGGGGCAAGCTGAGTTTTGAAGGTCGCTGGGTCTGGCACTGGAAGGACCGTATCGACCGCAAATTCGTCGCCCGTTACGCCTCATGACAGCGCCTGAGCTCCCTGGGACCACGCTGGTCCTGTTCAATTTTGACTGGGACCGCGACGGCTTTGCACGCCACGCGTCGCACTGGCCGACCGCGAGCGCCGGCTTTGACCTGTTCAGTTTCCCGGACAACCTGCAACTGGCCTGGTTCGACCTCAACCACTTCGTTGGACGCCTGGCCCGCCGCGCACCCCGGGAAGGCTGGCAGGCGGTCACCTCCAGCCATGAGCAGTTCGGTGCGCTCGCCGCCGCGCTGCTGGCCGAACGCATGGGCTGGCCGGGCACGCCAGTCAAAGCCGTGCTGGCCTGTCAGCACAAGCTGCACGCCCGGCGCGTGTTGCAGGAAGTCTGTCCCGAGGCCAATCCGCTGTTTGCCCCGCTGGCTGCCCGGTATGGCGAGGCTCCGCCCGACGGGCTGGACTACCCCGCCTTCGTCAAGCCGGTCAAGGCGGCCTTTTCCGTGCTGGCGCGCACCGTCGCGAACCGCGAGGAACTTCAGCACCACACCCGCTTTGGCGCCTGGGAGCTGTGGATCATTCGCCACCTGGTGGAACCGTTCGAGCGCGTCTTGCACGCACGCCTGCCGGGCACCGGCAGCGCGCACCGCCTGCTGCTGGAGGAACCGGTCAGCGCGCCGCAGTACAACCTCGACGGTTATGTCTGGCAGGGCGAGGTGCGGGCCATCGGTGTGGTGGATGCCGTCATGTACCCGGGCACGCAGGCCTTCATGCGCTTCGATGCGCCCAGCCGGCTCGACGCGCGGCTGCAGGCGCGCGCGCTCGACGTGGCGCGCCGCTTCCTGACAGCCGTCGGCTTCACGCATGGCCTGTTCAACATGGAGTTCTTCCACGACCCGACGACCGGCCGCCTCACCGTGATCGAGTTCAACCCGCGCATGGCTGCCCAGCTCTCGGACATTCATGCCCGCGTCCAAGGCGTGGACCTGCACCGGATCGCGCTGGCCCTGGCGCATGGCCACGACCCGGCCAGCCTGCCCGGCGCGGCCCCTTCGGATGGGGCGGCGTCCAGCTTCGTGTACCGCGCGTTCTCCGCCGATGCCGTGCCGGCAATGCCCACGGTGGCGCAGCGTGCCGCCTTGAGCGCCGCCTTTCCCGATGCACTGCTGTTCGAGTTCCCCAAACCCCGCGGGTCCATGGTGCGCGACTTCAAGTGGCTGGGCAGCTACCGCTACGGTATCCTGCACCTGGGTGGCGCGGACGCCACCGACCTGCGCGCGCGTTGCGAAAAAGCCAGCGCGCTGCTCGGCTGGCCCGCCCCCTATGCCGAGGGACCGGCCGATGAACCGCTCGCGGATCCGGTCCGTCCTGAGCGTGACCGCGCGGCATTGGCGACCCCGGCCCGCCTTCCCCCTGTTCTTTCAACGGAGTCTTCCCCATGAAACTGATCCCGATTTCCGCCCGCACGGTGGCCATCCTGGCCCTGGTCGTGTCGCTCGCCGGCTGTGGCGCGATGAACGCGCAGAACCCTCCGTCGGCCCTGCAACCGGTCAATGCCGTGCCCGACGAGGTGGACAGCCGCCTGTTCCTCAAAGGCGCGGACGTAGTGGCCTACTTCACGCAGAACCAATATGTGCAGGGCTCGCCGCAGTTCAAGAGCAACTACGAGGGCGTCACCTTCCGCTTTGCCAGCGCGGCGAACAAGGCCTTGTTTGACAAGGCGCCGGCCCGCTACCTGCCGCAATACGGCGGCTATTGCGCCAACGGCCTGGTCTACGGCATCCCCTGGGGCGGCGACGCCGACACCTGGAAGATGATCGACGGCAAGCTCTACATCTTTGGGGGCCAGGGGTCCAAGGACGGGTTCGAGCTCGACGAGGCCGGCAACCTGAAGCTCGCCGAAAAATACTGGAACGACGAGGTCAAGGGCAGCAACAGCTTCTGGCAGCGCAGCAAGCGCCTGGTGTTCAAGGTGCCGCACTACAAGACCGGTGAAGAGCTCGCCGCGCAGGTCGCCGCGGCCAAGGCGAAGAAATGATCGTTCAGCGCGACATGAGGCGGCGCGCCAGGTAGCTGGCCGCGTCCACCAGCGCCACCAGCGCCATCATCGCGATCAGCACCGAGCTGGTCTCGCCCATCTGGAACAGGCCCATGTGAAAGGCCAGCATCTGGCCCAGCCCGCCGGCGCCCACCACGCCCAGCACGGCGGCGGCGCGGATGTTGTTTTCCCAGCGGTACAGGGTGTAGCTCATCAACTGCGGCAGCACCTGGGGCAGGGTCGCGTAGAGCAGCACCCTGCCCTCGCCCACGCCTCGCACGCGCAGCGCGAACGCCGGGCCTTCGGGGGCGTTCTCGATCGCCTCGGCAAAAAGGCGCCCGAGCACGCCGCTGGTGTGCAGCGCCAGCGCCAGCGTGCCGGCAAAGGGCCCCAGCCCGGCCATGATCAGCAGCAGCGCGGCCCAGACCAGCTCTGGGATGCTGCGCAGCGCGTTCAGGACCAGGCGCGTCAGCCCCCGCCAGCGCGCGCGGTCCTGCGCATGCGTGCGGCTGGCGGGCAACGCCAGCGCCAGGCCCAGCATTGCGGCCAGCAGGGTGCCCAGCGCCGACATCGCCAGCGTTTCCAGCGTGGCCGGCAGCAGTTTGTTCAGGAACGCCGCGCGGGTCTCGGGCGCCAGCAGCTCGCCCAGGAAGCGGCCCATCTTTCGCGCGGCGTCGAGGGACAGGAACTTGCCCCACTGCAGGTCCAGCGTCCAGAAACTCAGAACCGTCAGCACGATCAGCCCGGCCACCCACCAGCAGGCCCGGCAGCGCGCGTCAAACAGCGGCGGCGGCAGCCTGAAGCGCTCGTTGGCGGCGGATGTCCCGGGTGTCATGGTGGCTTCAGCCCAACGCCCTGCGCAATGCGCTGCTTGCCCGATCGGCCAGGGCCACCAGGGCCATGAACACCAGCAGCATGGTCGCGACTTCGGAGCCGTTGAACATCTTCATCGACGAATCCATCATCTGGCCCAGTCCGCCCGCCCCCACGAAGCCCAGCACGGCGGACGAGCGGATGGCGCACTCCCATCGGTACACGGTGTAGCTGGTGAGCTCGGCGCCGTTCTGCGGCAGCAGGCCGTAAAAGAAGGCCTGCAGGCGGCCGCTGCCGTTGCGCAGCAGGCTGGTGGTGGCATGCGCCTCGCCGCTCTCCAGGATCTCGCCATAGACCTTGCCCAGCATGCCGCCGTAGGTCAGCGCGATGGCCAGCACGCCGGCCGTGGGGCCCAGTCCCACCACGCGCACGAACACCAGCGCCCAGATCAGCTCCGGCACGCTGCGCAACACGATCAGCAGGGCGCGCACCGCCTGGCGCAGCACGGCCGGCATCAGCGCCATGCGCCCGGTCAGGCCCGACACCGACAGCACCCGCACCGACAGCAGCGCCATCGGAACCGCCAGCACAAGCGCCAGCGCAATGCCGGCCGTGGCCATGGCCACGGTGCGCCAGGTCTCGCGCGCGACCAGCGCCAGGAAATCCGGGTTCAGGGCGGGCGGAAAAAAGTCGCCGAGAAAGCGCAGGGTCGGCTTCAGGCTGCCGGGCTCCAGCAGCACCCAGGGCTTGAACTCGCTGAGCACCAGCAAGGGCCACAGCAGCACCAGCGCGGCCGCCGCCCATGCCATGCGACCCAGCCAGGCGGGGTCGCGCCGCTCGGGGTGTTTCAACGGAAGGCTCGACGCGCTCATGAAAAGCTGCTGGGGCGCTTCAGCGGCAATGCATGACCACCGGCGGCGAACCCGCGGCGGGGACTTCCACCATTTCGGGGGCCGGGCCCGTCAGTTCGTCCAGGTGCTGCGCGTACAGCGCGCGCAGGCGCTCCGGCGTGACCTGCGTGGCCAGCAGGTCGAAAGCGAGCTCGCCCTCGCGCAGGCCGATGATGCGGGGGAAATGCGCCAGCGCCATCTCCACATGGTGCAGCGTGGCCACCAGCGTGGCGCCGCGCTCGCGCGCCGCCTGCGTGAGCGAGGCGATGGCCTGCGCGGCGCGCATCGGGTCCAGGGCAGACAGCGGTTCATCCACCAAAACCAGTGAAGCATCGGCCACCAGCGCGCGGGCCAGGCCGACGCGCTGGCGCTCGCCGCCGGAGAGCCGGTCCACCCGCTCGAACAGCTTGTCCGACAGGTCGAAGCGCGCCAGGGCCGCATCGGCCTGCGCGATCGCGGTAGGGTAGAACAGGCTGCGCAGGCTCTGCCACAGGCTGATGTGCGGCAATCGCCCGGCCAGCACGGCCGTGACCACGCGCTGGCGCGGCGGCAGCGGCGGCACCTGCGGCGCCAGGAACAGTTGGCCGCGCAAGCGGTGCAGGTCGGCACGCGGCAGGGTCCAGGGATCGCGGCCGTCCAGGGCGAGCGCGCCACCCGATGGCGCCAGCGCGCAGGCCAGCAGGTGCAGCAGCGTGGTCTTGCCGGCGCCCGAGGGACCGATCACCGCGACCTGCTCGCCGGCAGTGATTTCGAGGCTCAGCGACCGCAGTGCATCCGGCGCACCATCACGCGCCGCCGGGTGGCGGCCGAAACAGGATTGCAGCGCAATTTTCATGAAAAATGAGCCGCAGCCCAGCGTCGAATGGTCATTGTCTGCTATGAAACTTGGTCCATTCCATCCTGGCGCCCTGGCCCGGCCGTGGGGCTTACTTCAGCAAGCCGGCGCTGCGGGCAGCCGCTTCGATGCCCTTGTAGTTGTCCGCTTTCGTCGGCACGAACTTCGTGGCGCGCTGCAGGTTCAGGATTTCCTTGCCCTCGGGCGTGGCCGGGTTCAGGTCCAGGAAGGCCTTCGACAGTTTTTCCTTCAGCGCGGCCGGCATGTCGGCGTGCACCGTCCAGTTGTAGTCGTAGTAGGACGGCGTGGTGTAGAACACGCGCACCTTGCTGGTGTCGACCTTTTTGTCGGCGACGAACTTGTCCCACACCGAGATGTTCAGCGCGCCGGCGTCCACCTTGCCAGCGGCCACGGCGGCAATCGTGGCGTCGTGCGCGCCCGAATAGGCCACGCGCTTGAAGTCCTTGTCCGGGTCCACCTTGGCCTCCAGCAGGAAGCTGCGCGGCATCAGGTGGCCCGAGGTGCTGGACTGCGAGCCGAAGCTCACGTTCTTGCCCTTCAGGTCGGCCAGCGTCTTGATGGCGGGGTCGGTGGTGATGAAGACCGACTTGAAGGTCTCATCCTCGGCGCGCTGCACCAGCGGCAAGGCCTTGCCGCCCGAGCGCACATTGGCCTGCACGAAGGTGAAGCCGCCGAACCAGGCCATGTCGACCTGCTTGTTGGCGAGCGCCTCGACCGAAGCCGCGTAATCGGTCACCGGGGTGAACTCGACCTTCATGCCCAGGCGGCTCTCCAGGTACTTGACCAGCGGCGCGGACTTGCGCGCCAGCTCGGTCGGCGACTCGTCGGGAATGGCGGTGAACTTGAACACGGCCTGGGCGGCGGCGTGGCCGGCGAAGGCGACAAGTGCCAAGGCCGCAAACGACCGGACGACGCAGGAAACGGAAAAAGAAGACATGCAAAGACTCCGGCAGTTACAAACAAACCAAACCGGATTACACCCCAGAAGGCCAATCCCCTGCTGGCGCAGCGCCTGCTACATTGCACCATGGTTTCAGCCCCCTCCCCCGTCCCCTTGCACGCCCTGCCGCCCCGCACCCCGCGCTTCGTGCAACTGCACCACGAAGACCAGGCCGCGGTGCGAGACGAACTGCTGCGCGGCCTGAGGGCGCCCGCCGCCTTCACCGCGCCCAAGTACCTCTACGACGCTCTGGGCTCGCGCCTGTTCGACGCCATCACCGAGTTGCCCGAGTACTACCCCACGCGCACCGAAGCCGGCATCTTCGCCGCCCACGCCGCCGAGATGGCCGTGCGCGTGCCGGCAGGCGCCACGCTGGTGGACCTGGGCGCGGGCAATTGCCAGAAGGCGGCGCGGCTGTTCGAGGTGTTCAAGCCGAAGCGCTACGTGGCAGTGGACATTTCGGTGGACTACCTGCGCGACGCGCTGGCCGCGCTGCAGCGGCAACATCCGGCGCTGGACATGGTCGGCGTGGGCATGGACTTCTCGTTGTCGCTGGCGCTACCGGCCGAGGCGCTGTCAGCCGGCGACGGCGGCGACCCGGCCCCGCTGGTGCTGTTCTACCCGGGCTCCAGCATCGGCAACTTCACGCCCGACGAGGCGCTGCGCCTCCTGCGCGACGTGCAGGGCGCCTGCGCGCGCGGCGGCGCCGGGGGCGGCTTGCTGATCGGCGTGGACCGGGTCAAGACCGCCAGCGTGCTGGAGCCCGCCTATGACGACGCCTTGGGCGTGACGGCAGCCTTCAACCGCAACCTGCTGCCGCGCATCAACCGCCTGGCGGGGGCCGACTTTGCCCTGGCCGACTGGCGGCATGTGGCGCTGTACAACGCGGCCGAATCGCGCATCGAGATGCACCTGGAGGCGCTGCGGTCCGTGACGGTTCGCTGGCCCGGCGGCGAGCGCCGCTTCGCCCGAGGCGAGCGCATCCACACCGAGAACTCGTACAAATGGCAGGTGCCGGACTTCGAGGCACTGCTGCGCGCCGCCGGGTTTCAGGGCACGCAGGTCTGGACGGATGCAAAAGACTGGTTTTCCGTGTTCTGGGCGCAGGCCTGAGGTCAGGTCGAAGAGACTGGTGACTTCGCTATTGATAGCAATCTGTGACCATCCCACGCCGGGGATGTGCCAAAAATCCCTCAAAACAGGGTTTCAGGACGTCCCGGGGCTTGCCGCGCAGCTGCGAAAGCCGGCAAAGATGTCGTTGCGCTCCGGAGTGAAGAAATTGCGGTACTTCGAGTGCGCCATGCGCGGCGAAGTCGCCGCACTGGCGCCGCGCAAGACGCGGCGAGTGCCGAACCACGGCGCCGAATAGTCGCGGTACGGGTGCGGCTCGAAGCCTGGGAAAGGCTCGAACGCGCTGGCCGTCCATTCCCAGACGCGGCCCCACTGGAATGGCGGCTGCGCAGATGCGAGCGTCATCGCAGCGCACTCCCACTCGGCCTCGGTCGGCAGTCGGCGGCCGGCCCAGCAGCACCAGGCGTCGGCCTCGTAGGCGCTCAGGTGCACGGCGGGGCTCTGCAGGGCCAGCGGCTGCCAGCGATCAAACCGCCGATGGAACCAAACGCCTTCGTCCCTGCGCAGGTCACGCGGCAGGCCCGGGCCCGTGCCCGCAGCGCCTTTGCCCGCTCGCTGGCCGAACAGGGACCGGCGCTGCACTGCCTCCTGCACCCACTGCCAGCCCTCGGGCGACCACCAGCGTGCATCCTGGTAGCCGCCGGCCTCGACAAACGGGAGGTAGCGCGCCCAGGACACCGGCGCCGCGTCGATTCCGAAAGCCTTCAGCGTCACCGGATACGCGCCGAGTTCGTTGTCGAAGGCGAAGCCTTCATCGGCGGCGCTGCCAAGCGTCCAGCGGCAGGCGGGCACCTGGCAGCCCGCTTCAGCCGGGTCGGCCGCGTCCGGCGGGCCGACCCGCGCCGCCTCCGTCGGCAGCGCAATGCCCAGCGCCTGCGCCATATAGACGGCCGCCTCGGCGTGCATGTCTTCGTGGAACAGCGCCAGCCGGTGGAAATACAACCCCTCGTCAGTTTCATCGCTGTGGGCGAGCAATTCCAGGCTGTCGTCCAGCGTGGCCAAGAGATACGCCCGTGTCGCAGCCGCGTCGGGCAGCGGCAGGTGCCAGCGCGTTGGGTGCGGCACCTCGCTGGAGTTGTACAGCCCATCGGCCCCCGCCAGGCGCGAGGGCAAGCGCGGGCAGGAGGGATCGGCCAACACCCCGGCGGCGCGCTCGGGGTTGCGCGCCAGCCACCACTCCTGAAACCAGCCGATGTGGCCCAGCTCCCACAGCGGCGGGTTCAGCGTCGTGTCGTACGGCACGGCCATGCCCACCGGGCGCAAGGCGGCTTCATAGGCGTCGAACAGCGCCAGCGTGCGCGCGCGGCTGTCCCTGAGCGCCTGCGCCAGCAGGGCCCGGCCGCCAGTGCGCGCGGCGATGGCGGCGCGCCAGAGGGGTCGGTCAGAAGGCAGGGGCATCGTCATCGCGCTATAAACCCGTCATGAACAAAGTTTCGGTGGTCATCGTCAGCCCGGCGCTGGCCGATGCCAACAATGGCAACTGGCAGACCGCCCAGCGTTGGCAGCAAATGCTGACACCGAACTATCGTACCCGCATCGTGCGCGACTGGCCCGACGGTGACACCGCGCAGGACAGCGTGATGATCGCCCTGCACGCGCGGCGCTCGGCCGCGCCGATTGCCGCCTGGGCCGCCACCCACCCGGGCCGGGGCCTGGTGTTGGTGCTGACGGGCACCGACCTGTACCGCGACATCCACACCGACGCGCTGGCGCAGCAGTCCCTGGGGCTGGCGCAGCGCCTGGTCGTCTTGCAGGAAAAAGGGCCCGACGAACTGCCCGCCGCGCTGCGCGGCAAGGCCCGCGTGATCTTCCAGTCCACCCCCACGCGCCAGACCCTGCCCAAGACCCGCCGCCATCTTCGCGCCGTGATGGTGGGCCACCTGCGCGAAGAAAAATCACCCGAGACGCTGATGCGCGCGGCGCGATTGCTCAAGGACGAGCCCCGCATCCTGATCGACCACATCGGCGACCCGCTCGACCCCGCGCTGGGCGAGCAGGCCCGGGCCACGGCCGCCGAATGCCCGAACTACCGCTGGCTCGGCGGCCTGCCGCACGAGGCGGTGCGCCGGCGCATCCAGCGCGCGCACGTGCTGGTGCACGCCAGCCGCATGGAAGGCGGCGCCCACGTCATCATGGAAGCGGTGCGCAGCGGCACGCCGGTGCTGGCCTCACGCGTGCCGGGCAACGTCGGCATGCTGGGGGACGACTACGCAGGGTATTTCCCGCACGGGGACGCCGCGGCACTGGCCGAAGGACTGCGCCGCTGCGCCGGCGGGCTGGCAAACCCCCAGTCACACGCGCCGGCGGGCGACCTGAGACAATCGATCGACCAATGTGCCCGGCGCGCCCCGCTGTTCGACCCCGCCGCCGAGCAACGCCATCTGCACCAACTGATTCACGAGATTCTGGAGAACCTATGAACCCCCACGCTCACACTTGTTCGCTGTCCCCCGAGGGGGCGCATGCCTTCGTTGAGGCGGCTCGGCACGCGGCATGACCATGAACACACCCACCGCCCCCCTGACCCAGCCCCGCCTGACCTCGCTCTCCCACGGGGGAGGCTGCGGCTGCAAGATCGCGCCCGGCGTGCTGTCCGAGATCCTCAAGGGCACGGCGCACATGCCGATCCCAAAGGAGTTGCTGGTCGGCATCGAGACCGCCGACGACGCGGCGGTGTACCAGCTCAACGACGAGCAGGCGCTCATCGCCACCACCGACTTCTTCATGCCGATCGTCGACGACCCCTTCGACTTCGGCCGCATTGCCGCCACCAACGCCATCAGCGACGTCTACGCCATGGGCGGCACGCCCATCATGGCGCTGGCGCTGGTGGGCATGCCGATCAACGTGCTGTCGCTGGAGACCATCGGCAAGATCCTGGACGGCGGCGCCTCGGTCTGCCGCGAGGCCGGCATCCCGATCGCGGGCGGCCACACGATCGACTCGGTCGAGCCCATCTACGGCCTGGTGGCCATGGGCCTGGTGCACCCGAAGCGCGTCAAGCGCAACGCCGATGCGCGCGTTGGCGACGTGCTGGTGCTGGGCAAGCCGCTGGGCGTGGGCGTGATGTCGGCCGCGCTGAAGAAAGACGCGCTGGGCGCCGAAGGCTATGCGCAGATGATCGCCACCACCACCCAGCTGAACACCCCCGGCCCAGACCTGGCCGCGCTGGACGGCGTGCACGCGCTGACCGACATCACCGGCTTCGGGCTGGCCGGCCACGCGCTGGAGATCGCCCGCGGGGCGAACTGCACGATCCACATCGACTGGGCCAACGTGCCGCTGCTGAGCGGCGTGCGCGACCTCGCCGCGCAAGGCATGGTCACGGGCGCCTCCGGGCGCAACTGGCTCGGCTATGGCGCGGAGGTCTCGCTGCCCGCCGGCTTCGCCCCGCCGGACCAGGCCCTTTTGAGCGACCCGCAGACCAGCGGCGGCCTGCTGGTGTCGTGCGCGCCGGACACGCTGGATGAAGTGCTGGCGATCTTCCAGCGCCACGGGTTCGACCGCGCGGCCGTGGTAGGCCGCATCGAGCCGGCCGGTGCGTCGCGGCTGGTGGTGGGCTGAG